>VGQX01000080.1 GCA_016882305.1 Cyanobacteria bacterium K_Offshore_surface_m2_239 | reverse complement strand
GCGTGTGGGCCATCAAGCGGTCGACGTCCTCCCGGGAGAGCTCGTGGGACCGCTCAGGTCCGGCTTCGTCCAGCTGCAGCGAGGCGTTGAAGTCGACGTCATAAACCCCCGCCAGAGCCGGATCCGCCTGGGCGAGCGGGACGGTGATGATCGAGTAGACACCGTTGTCGCGGGGCAACAACTCCAGTCCGATCTTGGGCTCCACTTCGAAGCCGAAATTGCCGAAGCGGCCCAGGCTCAACGCATAGCCTCGCTCACCGAGGGGACAGACCCCCATCGGGCTGGCGCAGCGCTCGAACCACAGTTGATGGACATCCAGATAACCCGCCACCACCCCGGCGGGGGCCCGCATCTCCATCAGGTCGGAGAAGGCGCTGGCATAGCGATACACCTGCTGGTCATGGCCGAACGCCTGGCGCAGCCCCGGGGAGAGCTCCACGGGATGACCACTCGCCGCCGGACGCGTCTCTGACTGGCGGTCGGGTTCAAACGGGCTGTCGATCGTTGGGCTGGACACCAGGGATGGCGTGGGCAACGGGGCTCCTTGGGGGAATTGGCGCTGGGGATGGGGAGGGACCCTAGGACATCCCTCCCACCCGAGACCATGGCTCAGCGGGAGCTGAGCTCAATCAGGCGCTGGATCAGCTCCTCCACCACCCGATCCGGGGTCGAGGCGCCGGAGGTGATGCCGACGCGGATGGGGCCGTCCGGGAGGAAGGGACTTTCGCAGGCGAGGTCGTGTCCGAGCGGCTTGTGGATGATTTGATTGCCGGGACCGATCCGCTCCGGGGTGTCGATGTGAAAGGAGCGGATGCCGCGGCTGACGGCGATCTCCTGCAGGTGGGTGGTGTTGGAGGAGTTGAACCCGCCGATGACGACGATCAGATCCAGGGGTTCATCCACCAGGGAGAACATGGCGTCTTGCCGCTCCTGGGTGGCGTCGCAGATCGTGTTGAAGGCGACAAAATGATTCTGGAGCTCGGCGGGGCCATAGCGCCGCAGCATCGTGCGCTCGAACAGGCGGCCGATTTCCTCCGTCTCCCGCTTGAGCATGGTGGTCTGATTGGCAACCCCCACGCGCTGCAGGTCGCGGTCGGGGTCGAAATCGGGGGAGCAGGCCTTGGCGAAACGGTTCATGAAGGCCTGGCGCTGTTCCGCGGAGGGGGACCGCCCGCCGGCGCTGGCCAGGATGTAATCGCACACGACCTGGGCCTCCGCCAGATCGAGAACCACGAGATAAGTGCCGGCAAAGGAGCTCGTGGCCAAGGTTTCCTCGTGCTTCACCTTTCCGTGAATGACGGAGGTGATGGCGTGCTTCTTATGTTTTTCCACGGTGGTCCACACCTTGGACACCCAAGGGCATGTGGTGTCAACGATGTGACATCCACGCTCATTGAGGAGCTGCATCTCCTGAACTGTGGCGCCAAAGGCAGGAAGAATGACCACATCTCCCGAAGACACGTCTGAAAAATCTTTCACACCTTCTTCCACCGGGATGAAGCAAACATTCATCTCGCGGAGATGATGATTGACGGAGGGATTGTGAATGATCTCGTTGGTGATCCAAATACGCTCATTCGGGTAGAAGCGTCGCGTTTCATAGGCCATGGCCACCGCTCTTTCCACCCCCCAACAGAAACCGAATGCCTCCGCCAGACGGACTGTCAGCCTGCCTTCTCGCAACACGTAACCGTTATCGCGGATGCGCGCCACCAAATCGCTCTGATAAGCGGTCTGCAGGTGACCCGCCACCACATCGCCCAGGCCAAATCCGCGGCGGTTGTAGCGCTCCGAGTGATGGAGGGCACGCTTGAAGGCGTGGGTGTCCATGGAGCTCCGCTCAAAACCTGAATGACTCTATGGGATGCCTCAGGGTTCTGACGGGCCCGGGGTGGGCGGCTCAGCCCGCGCGTCCAGCCGAGCCTCCGCCTCCGGCTGCCGAAGCAACACGGGCACCACCCCCTCCCAGCGCACCCCCTCCCGTCCGTAGCGGTACCGGCAGGGCAGCACCTCCACCCCCGCCGCGAGGGCTTCGCGGAACAGCTCGCCATAACGCGGATCGGCGCTATCGCCCGGCGCGAAGCGCCGCACATCGGCTCGGCTGAGGCAGGGCACCAGCACCGCCCTGGCCTCGGGCACCACCCCCGCCAGCTCGCGCAGATGCTTCTGCCCCCGCTCGCTCACCGTGTCGGGGAACACGCCCACATCCCCCTGGCACCAGGTGGTGTTCTTCACCTCCAAGTAGATGGGCCGCGGATCCTCGGCCTCCGGGGCCGGCCGCAGCAGGAGGTCGATGCGGCTGCGACGCCCCTCCCCGTAGGGCACCTCCGCCCGCATCTCCGCCACGGGTCCCAGCCACGGCTCCAGGAGGCCCCGCGCAATGGTCTCGCGCACCAGGCGGTTGGGCAGGGCCGTGTTCACCCCCACCCACACCGGCGCGCCGTCGCTCCCTGGCACCTCCGCCTGCTCCCAGGTCCACTCCAGCTTGCGACTGGGGGAGGGGGCATGGCGCAGGCGCACCCGTCCCCCCGGCCGCAGCACGCCCGTCATCGGTCCGGTGTTCGCGCAATGGACCGTCACCAGCTCCCCCCCCGGCAGCTCCACCTCCGCCAGGAAGCGCTTCCAGCGACGGCGCAGCACCCCCTCCACCAGGGGCTCCCAGGCAAGGACGGGCAGCGCCTCGGACCCGTCGCCAGGGGAGGGAAGCGCGGGGGAAAGAGCCATGGGGGGCGGGGGAAGGGGAGGCGCGAGGGCGGGCCGCCATACTGCCGTGCGACATGTGGGGCTCGGTGCCCGGCCGGATGGCTCCCTCTCTGAAACGAATCGCCCTGATCGTGGCGCTGGCCACGGCTCTGAGCAAAGTGGCGGGACTGCTGCGTCAGCAGGTGATCGCGGCGGCCTTCGGTGTCGGCGCCGCCTACGACGCCTACAACTACGCCTACGTGCTCCCCGGGTTTCTGCTGATCCTGCTGGGGGGCATCAATGGTCCGTTCCACAGCGCCATGGTAAGCGTGCTGGCCCGGCGGCCCCGCCAGGAGGGGGCCTATGTGCTGGCGGCCATCAACACCCTGGTGGGCGCGGCGCTGATCGGGATCACCCTGCTGCTGGTGGTGGCGGCCGATCCGCTCACCACCCTGGTGGGGCCGGGCCTGGATGCCGTGCGGCACGACATCGCCGTGCTGCAGCTGCGCTGGATGGCCCCCATGGCCCTGTTCGCCGGACTGATCGGCCTGGGGTTCGGCGCACTCAACGCCGCGGATGAGTTCTGGCTGCCCGCAGTGAGCCCCCTGCTGTCCAGCCTGTCCGTGATCGTGGGGATCGGTCTGCTCTGGTGGCGGCTCGGCGCCGCGATCACCCTGCCCTCGGAAGCGGTGCTGGGGGGGATCGTGCTGGCGGGCACCACCACCTTGGGGGCGGTGCTGCAGTGGCTGATCCAACTGCCCGCCCTGGCCCGTCAGGGTTTGAACCAGGTCCGTCTGGTGTGGGACTGGCGCCATCCCGGCGTGCGGGAGGTGTTGAAGGTGATGGGTCCGGCGACCCTCTCCTCCGGGATGCTGCAGATCAACGTGTTCGTGGATCTGTTCTTCGCCTCCGGCATCAGTGGCGCCGCCGCCGGCCTCGGCTACGCCGGCCTGCTGGTGCAAACCCCCCTGGGCCTGCTCTCCAACGCCCTCCTGGTGCCGCTCCTGCCGGTTTACGCGCGGCTCACGGCACCGGAGGACCGCCCCCAGCTGATCGCCCGCATCCGTCAGGGCCTGATGCTCTCCAATGCCAGCATGCTGCCGCTGGGGGCGCTGATGATCGGCCTGGCCGGCCCGATCGTGGCCCTGGTCTATGAACGCGGGGCCTTTGATCACCGCGCCGCAGTCCTGGTGGCCTCCCTGCTCGTCGCTTACGGCGTGGGCATGCCGGCCTATCTGGCGCGGGATGTGCTCGTGCGCGTGTTCTATGCCCTGGGAGACGCCAACACCCCCTTCCGCTGGTCTGTGGGGGGGATCGGCATGAATGCCCTCTTCGACTGGCTGCTCGTCGGGGCGCCCCTCCCCGGCCAGGGCCTGCTGTTGCCCAAGCTCTATTTCGGCGCGCCGGGTCTGGTGCTGGCCACCGCCCTGGTGAACATCCTCACCGGCGCCGGCCTGCTGCTGGTGCTCCACCGCCGTCTTCAAGGGCTGCCGCTGCGGGACTGGAGCCTGGACACCCTCAAGCTGCTGCTGGCCGCCGCGGCGGGCGGAGTCGCGGCCTGGGGCCTGGCCTTCCGGGTGCAATGGCCGACGGGCCTGTTCGGGTTGCTGCTGCAGAACGGGATCTGCGCCGCCCTGGCGTTGGGGATCTACGGGCTGCTCGGCTCCTGGTCGGGGGTGGAGGAGGTGCGAGAGGTGCTGGCGGGGCTGCGGCGCCGCAAGGCCTGACGAACGGCGGCCAGCCCGGAGGGCTGACGGCGGCTGTCGCCGCGAGGGCCTAGAGGATGCGCACGTCCCGCTCTTCCCGCACCTGCAGCGGCAGTTCCAGCCGGGAGCGGCCGATCATCTGGGGACCGTCGACCGAAAGGATGCGGGCCTCGATGCCGAAATCTTTGAAGGCCGACTCCAACTCGTTGATCAGTGCCTTCTCCACCTGCGCCTCCGCATCCACCACCTTCCCGATCAAGCGACTGCCGAGGCGGCCGATGCGCTTGCGCACCACCTCCTTGGCGTTGGTGACCTCGATGATCAGCACGACGGATCCCCAGGTTAGGTCACCCTATCGGTCGACGGGGAGCGCGCTTCAGCAGTAAGGCTCCAGCAGCTCCTCCAGGTCGCGCAGCTGACTGGCGGGGATCAGGCGGGCCAGGGGCAGGCGGGTGGCGCCGCCACCGATCGGGACCTGCAGCGCCTCCAGGGCCAGTCGAGCACAGACCCCCGCGCCCTGGTCCAGGCGCCCGGCGCACTCCTGGGCCAGCGGAGCCGCCAGGCCGGCGTCCCCCAGATAGAGGTGCCAGTTGGCGACCTGCATGTAGAGCCGGTCGGCGAGCGCGGCGGTGAGCTCTTCGAGATCCCTGGCGGCAAGGGTCATGGCGTGGTCGGCGGATCGGGCTTGGGCCGAAGGCGGAGCACCACGCTGCCATGGACCAGGAGGATGGCGGCCCACCCCAGCGTGAGCCACTGGAGATGGGTCCAGGGATGGCGCAACCCCTGCACAAACCACAGTCCGCTGTTGATGGAGGCGAAGAGGGCGGCGTGCAGCGTCAGGTTGACCACCCGGTCAAAGTGGCGGTAGGTGGGGTCGTTGGGATCCGCGGGTCCGTACCAGCGAATGGGCATGGGAGGAGGAAGAACGGAGGGACGGAGTGGACGGCGAGAGGGAGGGACGGGGCGAGGCGAAGGGCAAAACGCCGGGAAGGCGCGGGGGGGTGTTGACGGATGGGCACCCTCTCTGGTGAAAATGAAGAGGCAGGCGCTTGTAGCTCAGCGGATTAGAGCATCTGACTACGGATCAGAGGGTCGGGAGTTCGAATCTCTCCAGGCGCGTCAGCGGAGCCGCTCCCAAGGAGCGGCTCTTTTTTCTCAAGGGGCAGGATACGGACGGAGGGTCGCCCCTTTGCCTACGATCCAGCCACGTGCCGTGTCTTCATGTCCACCCCTACCACCGCGTCCGCCGATGCCACCGCCGAGGCGTTGCTGGACCCGTCCCTGGCCCATGAGGATCCCGCGATCGCCGCGCTCATCGGACGAGAGCTGCGGCGCCAGCAGACCCATCTCGAGCTGATCGCCAGCGAGAACTTCGCCTCCCGCGCCGTGATGGCCGCCCAGGGCTCGGTGCTCACCAACAAATATGCCGAAGGCCTCCCCCACAAGCGCTACTACGGCGGTTGTGAATTTGTTGACAGCATCGAGGAGCTGGCGATCGAGCGCGCCAAGCAGCTCTACGGGGCCGCCTGGGCCAACGTGCAGCCCCACAGCGGCGCCCAGGCCAACTTCGCCGTGTTCCTGGCCCTGCTGCAGCCCGGCGACACGATCCTGGGCATGGACCTCTCTCACGGCGGCCACCTCACCCACGGCTCACCGGTCAACGTGTCCGGCAAGTGGTTCAAGGCTGTGCACTACGGCGTCGAGGCGGACACGCAGCGGCTGGACCTGGCGCGGGTGCGGGAGCTGGCCCTGGAGCACCGTCCCAAACTGATCATCTGTGGCTACTCCGCCTATCCCCGCCAGATCGACTTCGCCGGTTTTCGGGCCATCGCCGATGAGGTCGGCGCCTGGCTCTTGGCGGACATGGCGCACATCGCCGGCCTCGTGGCGGCCGGGGAGCATCCCAATCCCGTCCCCCATTGCCATGTGGTCACAACCACCACCCACAAGACCCTGCGGGGCCCTCGGGGAGGCCTGATCCTCTGCAACGACGCGGAGTTTGGCAAGCAGTTCGACAAGGCGGTCTTCCCCGGGACCCAGGGCGGCCCCCTGGAGCATGTGGTGGCCGCCAAGGCGGTGGCCTTCGGCGAGGCGCTGCAGCCCGGCTTCAAGACCTACATCCGCCAGGTGGTGACCAACGCCAAGGCTCTGGCGGCCCGGCTTCAGGAGCGCGGCATCGCCGTGGTGAGCGGTGGCACCGACAACCACATCGTGCTGCTCGACCTGCGCTCGATCGGCCTCACCGGCAAGGTGGCCGATGCCCTGCTGAGCGAAGTGAACATCACCGCGAACAAGAACACCGTTCCCTTTGATCCGGAATCCCCCTTCGTCACCAGTGGCCTGCGCCTTGGCACGGCGGCCCTGACCACGCGCGGGTTCGACGAGGCGGCGTTTCTGGAGGTGGCCGAGGTGATCGCCAATCGCCTCCTTCGTCCGGAGGACAGCGCGGTGGAACTGCAGTGTCGGGAGCGGGTGCGGACCCTCTGCGAGCGTTTTCCCCTCTATGGCGGCCAGCGTGAGCTCCAGAAGGTGTAGACCGATCCTCGTTCTCTGGCGCGGGATTCCCCGGAGCCCCTCCAGCCCCCTCCCGGTGCGGTCGTGACCCTCGCTTCCAACCCGATCGCTGCGGCGGTTCTCACCTTCGCGATCGCCACCCTGGGGACCGCTCTGGTCGTCCCCGTCATCCGTCGCCAGGGCCTGCGCTGGGGGCTGGTGGATCAGCCCGATTCCCGCAAACAGCACACCCAACCCATGGTGCGCCTGGGAGGCGTCGGCATCGTGGTGGGCTTCAGCCTAGGTCTGATGGTCACCTGGGTGAGCGGCGGCTTCGCCCAACTGCCGCCCGACAAGGATCAGCTGATCTGGACCTCCCTGGCTGGGGCGCTCTGCTACTTCATCATCGGCCTGGCTGATGACCTCTTCGCTCAGCCGCCCCTCCCCCGCCTGGTGGGCCAGGTGGTGGTGGCCATGGCCGTGTGGAGCCAGGGGGTGCGCATCAGCGACATCGACCTCCCCTTCACCCTCCCGGGATCCGGGGGCGAGCTCGACCATCTGCTGCGCCTTCCGCCTCTGGTGAGCCTGGTGGCCACAGTCATCTGGCTCGCCGGCATCACCAACGCCATCAATTGGTTGGACGGTCTGGATGGCTTGGCGGCTGGCGTGAGCGGCATCGCCGCTGTGGCCCTGCTCTCGGTGAGCTTCAGCCTGCAGCAGCCGGCCGCTGGCCTGCTGGCGGCCGCCCTGGCCGGCGCCTGCCTCGGTTTTCTTCGCCACAACTTCAATCCCGCCCGCATCTTCATGGGCGATGGCGGCTCCTACTTTCTGGGCTTTGCCCTGGCCTCGATCAGCATCGTCGGACCGGCCAAGGGACTCACCAGCGTGAGCCTGCTCCTGCCCCTGCTGATCCTTTCCCTGCCCCTGGCCGACATGTCGGCGGTGATCATGGGCCGCCTGCGCGAGGGACGCTCCCCCTTCTACCCCGATCGACGCCACCTGCACCACCGGCTGCTGCGCTCCGGCCTGAGCCATCGCCGCACGGTGTTGATGATCTACGCCTTCACCCAATGGCTGGCCGTTCTGGCCCTGGTGGTGGCCAACGCGGAGATGCGCTTCCTCTGGCTGGGTCTGGCGACGGCCGTGCTTGTGGCGGCCGTGGTGTTCACCCGCCGCAGCCTGCAACAGGAACGCCAAGACCCCAACCCCGCCGGAGGGCCAAATGAGCGCTGAGATTCTGTGCGTCGGCACCGAGCTCCTGCTCGGGGACATCCTCAACAGCAACGCCCGCTGGCTCGCCCTGGAGCTGGCCGCCCTGGGCGTGCCGCACCACCGTCAGGAGGTGGTGGGCGACAACCGGGAGCGGCTGATGGCGGCGGTGCGGGAGGCCTCCAACCGCTGCCGGGTGCTGATCACCACCGGCGGGCTGGGCCCCACCGCCGATGACCTGACCACGGAAGCCATCGCTGCGGCCTTCGGCGCCCCCCTGGTGGAACATCCCGAGGTGTGGGCCGACATCCAGGCCAAGCTGGGGGCTCGGGGTCGCCCAGTGGCGCCCAGCAACCGACGGCAGGCCCTTCTTCCGAAGGGAGCGGCCGTTCTCCCCAACCCCACGGGCACGGCCCCGGGGATGATCTGGAGTCCACAGCCGGGATTCACGATCCTCACCTTCCCGGGGGTGCCGATGGAGCTGCGGGCGATGTGGCAAGCCACAGCCATTCCCTGGCTGCGCCAGGCCGGCCTCGCCGAGGGGGTGTTTCTCAGCCGCCGCCTGCATGTGTGGGGCATCGGCGAATCCCTCCTGGCGGAGCGGGTGGCCGACCTGCTCGACCTCGCCAATCCCACCGTGGCGCCCTATGCCGGCGGCGGCCAGGTCACCCTGCGGCTGACGGCGCGGGCGGGTGACGCCGCGGCCGCAGACGCCCTCCTGGATCCCGTGGAGCGAGACATCCGGAGCCGGATCGGCAGCGCTTGCTTCGGAAGGGATGGCGACAGCCTCGCCTCCGTGGTGGTGCGCGCCCTGGCGGAGCGGGGGCAGACCCTGGCTGTGGCCGAGTCCTGCACCGGCGGGGGATTGGGTGCGGCCCTGGCGGCGGTGCCCGGGGCCTCGGACTGCTGGCTGGGGGGAGTGATGGCCTACGCCAACGCGGTCAAGCGAGCGCTTCTCGACGTGCCTGAGGAGCTGCTGGCGCGCTGGGGAGCGGTGAGCGATCCGGTGGCCGTGGCGATGGCGGAGGGGGTGCGCACGCGGCTGGGCAGCGACTGGGCCGTGGCCACCACCGGGATCGCCGGCCCTGGCGGGGCCACGGCGGAGAAGCCCGTGGGCTTGGTGCATGTGGCCGTGGTGGGCCCCGAACCGTTCCCCTGCTGGAGCGAGGGGGTGCGGTTTGGCGCCAGCCGAGGGCGGGAAGCCATCCAGGCCCTGAGCGTGGGCGAGGCGCTCAATCGCCTGCGGCTGAGCCTGCTCCAGAGCCCGGCCTGACCTCGACATCCCGACACCCCCGGCGGCCCCCGCCCCGAGCCGGAGCAACGCGGCCGGGCCGCGGCGTCAAGGCGTGTCAGACGAGGGACTTCCGTCCATCGATCACGAATGCTGAGGGATGGAGTTTTCCACGGATCACGCAAGTTATCCCCAGAAATACAGGGGGTTTTCCACAGATTGCGCGCGGAACGGAGTCCATTCCACGGGGCGGGGGCGTCGCCTGAGGGGCGAACCTGTGGGATGCGGCTTTCCCCTTGACGGGGGGCACATCGAGCGATCCAGCCCTCGGAAGAGCCTCACTCGGAGGCCCAAAACCCTTGCCAGACATAGAGTCCCGGGCACAGACCGAAAAGACTGGCCTTGCAACGCTCCCTTTGACGCGCGGTGGCCTCGTGTGGCGTGATGGTGAAGCCGTCGCGAGGAGCCACATGCCGTCGATCCCCAGCCATGCCCCCCGCAGCGTGAGCATCGAAAACCAGATGCCGGAGGACCTCTTTGACGCCATGCGGGAATTCATCCGCGTTCACCCCCAGTGGGATCAATACCGGTTGATGCAGGCGGCGCTGGCGGGGTTTCTGTTTCAGCACGGCGCCAAGGACCGCGCCGTGGCGCGCCACTACCTGGACGGACTGTTCCAACGCGACACCCCGAGCGGCACGCCCGCGCCACGCCTGGATGCGGCGAGCGAAGGCCGCTCCTCCTCCCACTAGGGTGAGGGAGCGACCCTTCGGGAACCCCCGTGAGCGCCGGCACTCTCTACGACAAGGTTTGGGACCTGCACCGGGTGGCCGATCTGCCCGGCGGGTCCACCCAGCTGTTCATCGGCCTGCACCTGATTCATGAGGTGACCAGCCCCCAGGCCTTCTCCGCCCTTCAGGACCTCGGCCTGACGGTGCGCCACCCGGAGCGCACGGTCGCCACGGTGGATCACATCGTGCCGACCACCACCCAGGCCCGGCCCCTGGCCGACCCCCTGGCCGAGGAGATGCTCGCCACGCTGGAGGGCAACTGCGCGGCCCATGGCATCACGCTCCACGGTCTGGGCAGCGGTCGCCAGGGCATCGTGCATGTCATCGCCCCGGAACTGGGACTCACCCAACCGGGGATGACCGTGGCCTGCGGCGATTCCCACACCTCCACCCACGGGGCCTTCGGCGCCATCGCCTTCGGCATCGGCACCAGCCAGGTGCGGGATGTGCTGGCCAGCCAGAGCCTGGCCATGAGCAAGCTCAACGTGCGGCGGATCCGGGTGGAGGGCACCCTCCAGCGCGGGGTGTACGCCAAGGATTTGATCCTGCACATCATCCGCACCCTCGGTGTGAAGGGGGGCGTGGGGCACGCTTACGAATTCGCGGGTCCCGCGATCGCGGCGCTCTCCATGGAGGAGCGCATGACTCTGTGCAACATGGCGATCGAAGGTGGGGCCCGGGTGGGCTACTGCAATCCGGACGAGACCACCTTCGCCTATCTGCGGGGACGTCCCGAGGCCCCCGATGGCGACGCCTGGGAGCGGGCCGTCGCCTGGTGGCGGTCGCTGGCCAGTGGCCCGGAGGCGCGCTTTGACGACGAGGTGGGGTTTGACGCCGCCAGCATCCCCCCGACCGTCACCTGGGGCATCACTCCCGGTCAGGGGATCGGCATTGATGAACCCGTGCCAACTCTGGAGCAGCTCGCGCCCGAGGAGCGCGCCCTCGCCGAGGAGGCCTATCGCTACATGGATCTCCGTCCCGGCCAACCCATCACCGGCCTGCCCGTCGATGTCTGTTTCATCGGCAGCTGCACGAACGGGCGCCTGAGCGACCTGCGGGCCGCCGCAGCCGTGGCCCGGGGACGGCGGGTGGCGACAGGCCTGAAGGCCTTCGTGGTGCCGGGTTCCGAGCAGGTGGCGGCGGAGGCGGAGGCGGAAGGTCTGGACGCGGTGTTTCGCGCCGCCGGATTTGAGTGGCGCCAGCCGGGATGCTCCATGTGCCTGGCGATGAATCCCGACCGCCTGGAGGGCCGTCAGATCAGCGCCAGCTCCTCCAACCGCAATTTCAAGGGGCGACAGGGATCCGCCACCGGCCGCACCCTGCTGATGAGTCCGGCCATGGTGGCCGCCGCCGCCGTCAGCGGCCAGGTGGCCGATGTGCGCCCCCTGCTGGCCGTCCCGGCCGCCCTTCACTAACCGCCGCTGTCTCCGCCGCCCACGCGCCCTGGCCCATGTCCACGCTCTCGACGCCTGACCCCCTGCCCTTCCCCAGCGGTCCCGTTCGCCGCCATCGCGGGCGGGGCGTGGCGGTGGTGGGCTCCGACATCGACACCGATCGCATCATTCCGGCCCGTTTCCTGAAGTGCGTCACCTTCGAGGGGCTGGCCGCCGGAGCCTTCGCCGATGATCGGGCGGAGCGGGGGGCGGACCATCCCGACGGGCCCCATCCCCTGGATCGCCCCGGCCATCAGGGCGCCTCCGTGTTGATCGTGAACCGCAACTTCGGCTGCGGATCCAGCCGCGAGCACGCCCCACAAGCCTTGATGCGCTGGGGCATCCGCGCGGTGATCGGCGAGAGTTTCGCCGAGATCTTCTTCGGCAACTGCCTCGCCCTCGGCCTGCCCTGCCTCACCGCCAGCCCGGAGGTGGTGACCGCCATTCAGGAGGCTGTGGCCGCCGATCCCGGCACGATCCTGGAACTGGATCTGGAGGCCCTGGAGGTGACGCTGGACAGCGAGGCGGCCGGAGAGAACCGCTGGTCGGTGCATCTGGATCCAGGTCCCCGAAGCAGGCTGGTGAGCGGCCAATGGGACGGCACCGCCCAACTGCTCAGCCATGAGGAGCAGTTGCGAGCCACGGCTGACCGCTTGCCCTATCTGCGCGGCTTCCCGGCGCGGACCGCCGCTCCGGCAGAGGCCTGAGCGCCAACGGCGGGTCAGGGGGACTCCCACCGGAACCACGCGGCAAGCCCGAACCGCGCGGCAAGCCATCCGGAATCAGGCCAACATCCGAGCAAACATCAGAACGGTCGTTGTTCGATGGCCTGGCTGGGCGTGAGCGGAACGAAAGGCACCCCCGGACCGTTGAAATTCAGATCATTGAGTCGCACGCGCAAGCCCCCGAGGCCGTCATATGGGCTATAGAAAACACCCACCTCATAGGACCGCCGCTGCCAACGCAGTTCCAGGTAGGACCCGGTGACCTCGCCATAGTTTTCAGAGCCTGGATCCACATTCAATCCCACACCACCGTTGAAGACCAAGGGACCAGCGATCTGCTGGGTGAGACCGATGCCCAAGGTGCCAAGATCGGCGGCGCGATCGAAGCCGAAGGGGCTCAAGCCCTGGCGCAGCGTGCCACTGCCCGTGATGGTGAGCCTGGTGTAGTCGAGGAAGGGTTTCACAAAGTGGCCCAGGGTGAGGGTGGGTCCACCGGAGATGCTGGCGGTGTTTTGGTTGGTGCCATCGCCGTAATAGGCCAGCACGCCTTGCACATTGGCAAACAAGCTGAGACCGGGCACCACCGGTTGCGCCGTGTTGGCCAAACCTTCCAAGGGTGTGGAGGGCGCGGCCTTGCCGGTCCACAACGGGTAGGTGAAGTTGAGGGAGGCGATGGCGTTGCCCCGCCAGAACGTGGAGAGATTGGTGGTGTCGAAGTCGTCGCTCTGAAAGTTGCCCACTCCCAGGCGCCAGAGATAGTTGCTGCTCAGGCGCCCCCAGTTCGGCAGCGTTTCCTTCTTCTCCAGGAACCCACCGAAGGCGGAATAGACATCCTGTTCCCCGAGAGTGCCGTTCCAGGTGCGGAAGCGATAGGCGCCAAACAGCCGCAGATCGGTGGTTCCCACCAAGGGCAGGCGCACATCGCGCGACAGCTCCGCCAGGCTGCGCGTGCCGTTGGGCAGGTTGTCGGGATTGAAGGTGGAGATGTCGACGCGGGCATTGGTGTCAAAGCCGAGCACGTTGGTCTGCAACTTGGCCAGCAAGCCGAAATCGTCCCCTGTCTTGGCGGGTTGTTTTTGCGCATCAGCCCCTGCCGATTGCCAGGGGAAGGGATAGCTGTCGCTCTCGCCATCGATGGCGCGTTCCACCAACACCTGGGGCTGAATGGTCAACTGCCCCCGCTCGCCGATGCGCACTCGGGTGTTGTAACCCACAAACACGCCATCGCGATCCTCGCGATCGATGCCGATCACCCAGGGGTTGTCCACCTCCTCCTTTTTCTGGAGCCGCGTCTGCCGTCGCGCCGGAATGCGCAGCCGATCGTCCAGCACCACGGCGTTGCGCTCCGCCTGGATCACCGTGTCGCCATTGGGCTGGAGGGTGGCCACCACACCCTCGGAATCCATCCAGGATTGGGCGGGGGTGAAGGGGTCATTGCTGAACGCCACCCGCTCGCCGGAGAACGTGGTCGGTGTCAGCGTGATCCGGCTGGCCTGGAGGCGCCAACGGCTGATGGTGCCCTTGATCAGCGAGCGATTGTCCTTGCTGGTGAGGGAATTGAGCTGGTCGGGGCGCACCTGGCCGTAGTCGGATTCCGCGTCCGTGCCGCCGAACTCGCTCGGAAAGCCATAGCGGCGCTCCGCCGTCAGGCTTTGCTGAAAGCGCACGTCGCGCACCCGTTGATCCACTCGGGCGATGGCCGTCTTCCGCAGTCGCTCAGCGTCCCGCGCCCGGCTCCACACGGTTCCTTGCCGGATGGGAAACGGGTCGCTGGCGCTGGCGGCGGGGGCCGCAGGGGCGGCGGGGGTGCTGGCGGGGGGGGCGGGGAGGGAA
>VGQX01000079.1 GCA_016882305.1 Cyanobacteria bacterium K_Offshore_surface_m2_239 | reverse complement strand
GCGTCGTGGGCGTGGTGCCGGCCAGCGGAGTGCTCTTCAAGCGGGATCCCGGGGTGCCGCTGGTCTACGGAGGATTCGCGGTGGTGCTGCTGGGCGGCGCTCTCAGCCTGGTGGCCACTCGCCAGCTGTGGGCGGTGGAGGAGCGCCGCGCCGATGGCCCCCGGCTGCACGCGGCGGGATTGTGCAACCGCAACCTCACCGCCTTCGCGCGGGAGTTGCCCGAGCTGCTGCGCGATCTCCGCGCCCCTCAGCAGGGTTGACGGCTGCCGTGGCTGACGCGCACCACGGTGTGCACATTGCCGCGGGGGTTGAAATCCGCCGTCAGCTCCATCCAGCTCGGATCACAGGCCTCGACCAGGTCATCGAGGATGCGATTCGCCACCTCCTCATGGGAGATGGTGCGATTGCGAAAGCTGTTGACGTACAACTTCAGGGCCTTGAGCTCCAGCACCAGGGGACCCGGCTGGTAGAGCAGGCGCAGCACGGCGAAATCCGGATAACCGGAATAAGGGCAATGGCAGGTGAATTCCGGCAACTCAATCGCGACCTCATAGGGACGGCCAGGGCGTGGATTGGCAAAGCACACCAGGCCGCCCTCCTCGATGGCCCGCTGGCCATAGAGCGGTGTTGTGGTGCGCTCCGCCTCCGCAGCGGCAGGGGCGACGGGGTCCAGGGGGGGAGTGGTGGTCATGGGGGTGGCGTGGGTCCCGGGCTGACCGTAGGCGGCTCCCTGACAGGGGAGGGGGTTGGTAGCAACGGAAACCCCGAAGGACGGCCCTTCACGGCCTAATGGTCGGGTCGGCCGTCCGCTTCGCACGGCCATTCCACCGCGGGGTCTGAGAGACTTCCCCGGCCCCTCCGCTCTCCCATACCGCACACCATGAAAAAGATCGAGGCCATCATCCGTCCCTTCAAGCTCGAAGATGTGAAGATCGCGCTGGTGAATGCGGGCATCGTCGGGATGACGGTGAGCGAGGTTCGGGGCTTCGGCCGGCAGAAGGGTCAGGTGGAGCGCTATCGGGGCTCGGAATTCACCGTGGAGTTCCTGCAGAAGCTCAAACTCGAGATCGTGGTGGATGACCACCAGGTGGCCACCGTGGTCCAAGCGATCGAGGACGCGGCCCGCACGGGTGAGATCGGTGACGGCAAGATCTTCATCTCACCCGTGGAATCCGTGATTCGGATTCGCACGGGCGAACGCGACAGCGACGCCATCTCTCCCGTGGAGTCCGCCTTCCCGCCGCGCCAGGGCGACCGCGACGGCGGCATCTGACCCCGCCGGGGCCCACCGTGAGATGTGGATCGGAAGCTCAGGGGGCCAGGGTGGCCTTCACCACGTTCAACAGGCCCGCGTCATCCCATCCCCCCGGGCTTCCTTCTCCAGCCGCCAGGCCCCCCGCCAGCGAGGCCAACCAGAGCAGATATTCGTGGTTGCCAGCCGGTCCGGTGATGGGCGAGCCCACCACCCCCCTGGCCTGCCAGCCAAGCGCCACGGCCGCGTCCACCACTCCGCGAAGAGCGGCAACATGCCCCATGGGATCGCGCACCACGCCCCCTTTGCCCACCCCGTCGCGTCCCACCTCGAACTGGGGTTTGACCAGCAGCACCAGATCCAGCGTCCCGTCGGGGACGGCCGGGCTGAGCAGCGCCCCCAACGCCGGCAGGACAACCCGCAGGGAAATGAACGACAGGTCAGCCACACCAAGATCCGGTCGGGGATCCTCAGGGCCGTAGAGGTCGTCGGGAGTGAGATGACGCAGGTTGGTGCGCTCCCGCACCACGAGGCGCGGATCGGTGCGCAGGCTCCAGGCCACCTGGCCATAGCCCACGTCGATGCCGTAAATCCGTCGGGCTCCACGCTGCAGCAGGCAATCGCTGAAACCTCCCGTGGAGAGCCCGCCATCGAGGCAAACGCGCTCGGTGACGCGGATCGGGAACGCTTCCAGCGCCGCTGCCAGCTTCTCGCCGCCCCGGGACACAAAGCGGGGGCGGGCTGCCACCTCCAGCGGAGCGTCGGCGGGCACAGCGGTGCCGGGCTTGTCCAGCACCTGACCGCCCTGGCGCACCCAGCCGGCGCGAATCAGCTGCTGCGCCTGCTCCCGACTGGTGGCGAGCCCACGCTGGAGAAGCAAGAGATCCAGGCGCTGCCGTTTGGTCATGATTCCCACGCAGAAAACGGAACAAAAGCCAACGTGCCGACCGCTCCATCGGAGGGGGGGTGAGGATGGCGCCAACTCGTTCGCTGACCATGGCACGAGACAGCAGGGGGCGTCAGAGGCCAGGGGAGGTGGTTGAGCTGTTGCGCCCCGGCAGCTTTGTGCGGTTCCATGACCATCCTGAGGATTTGCCCCCGTTCCAGGTGATTCATTGCCGCGGTGGACGTTGCTGGGTGCGGCAACAATCCTGGGGCACCCTGCTGCACCTGGAAGTGGCCCATCGCCAACTCAGGGCTGCGGCTTGATCCCCCGTACAGGTCGCCCGATAGGTTGGGGGGCCTGCCCGGGACATCGCCCTTGATCGAGCGCTACACCCTCCCTGAGATGGGTTCCCTCTGGACTGAGGAGGCCAAGTTTGGCGGCTGGCTGGACGTGGAGCTCGCCGCCTGTGAGGCCAATGCTCAGCTGGGGCGCGTGCCGGCAGAGGCCCTTGAGCGGATCCGCCAGCGGGCGGCCTTCTCGGTGCCGCGCATCCTGGAGATCGAAGCGGAGGTGAAGCACGACGTGATCGCCTTCCTGACGAATGTGAACGAGCACGTGGGGGATGCCGGCCGCTACATCCACGTGGGCATGACCAGCTCGGATGTGCTGGACACGGGGCTGGCCCTGCAATTGAAGGCCTCTGTGGAGGAACTGGAGAAGGAGCAGGCCCAACTGATCGACGCTCTGCGCACCTTGGCTCGCGCCCACAAGGACACGGTGATGATCGGCCGCTCCCACGGCATCCATGGTGAACCGATCACCTTCGGCTTCAAGGTGGCGGGTTGGCTGGCGGAATCACTCCGCAACCAGGAGCGCCTGGCCCGGCTGAAAACCACCGTCGCCGTCGGGCAGATCAGTGGCGCCATGGGCACCTACGCCAACACCGATCCGCAAGTGGAGGCGATCACCTGCCAGCTGCTGGGATTGGAGCCCGACACGGCGAGCACCCAGGTGATCAGCCGCGATCGCCACGCGGACTATGTGCAGACCCTGGCCTTGATCGGCGCTTCCCTGGAGCGCTTCGCGACGGAGATCCGCAACCTCCAGCGCAGCGACGTGCTGGAAGTGGAGGAGAATTTCGCCAAGGGTCAAAAGGGCAGCTCCGCCATGCCCCACAAGCGCAATCCGATTCGCAGCGAGCGGATCAGTGGCCTGGCCAGAGTGTTGCGGGGCTACACGGTGGCCGCGCTGGAGGACATGGCCTTATGGCACGAGCGCGACATCAGCCACAGCTCTGTGGAGCGAATGATGCTGCCCGATTGTTCGGTCACCTTGCATTTCATGCTGCGGGAGATGACGGAAGTTGTGCGGGGGTTGGGGGTGTATCCCGACAACATGACCCGCAATATGAATGTGTTCGGCGGTGTGGTGTTCAGCCAGCGGGTGCTGCTGGAGTTGGTGGCGGCGGGCCTGAGCCGAGAGGCGGCCTATGCCCTGGTTCAACGCCATGCCCATGCCGCCTGGAACACCGCCGGCGGAGATTTCCGCGGCAATCTGGCCGCCGATCCGGAGGTGATGGCGCACCTGAGCCCGGAACAGCTGGCGGCCTGCTTCGCCACCGAGCCCCACCGGGCCCAGCTGAGCGTGATCTACGACCGGTTGGGGATTTAGAGCGGTGGGTGGCGCCTTTGAGTGGGGGTTCACGCCACCGGCGAGCACGGCGATTGGCGATCACGACGTCCCCCAGCTTTCGCGGCATCTCGACGGCCGGCGCATCGCCCTGCTCGTGGGATGTGGCATCGCGGCGATGAAGGCGCCGATGCTGGCGCGCGCCCTGCGGCGACGGGGGGCGGTCGTGACGGCATTCTGCACGGCGGATGCCTTGCGGTATGTGGGGGCGGAAGCCCTGGAGTGGAGCACTTGCCGGCCCCTGGTGCGCGAGCTCACCTGGCGGGCGGAGCACCTCAGCGACGACGAGGACTTTGCCGCCTATCTCGTCGCCCCTGCCACGTACAACACCATCGGCAAACTGGCCGGAGGCATCGCCGACACGGTGCTGACGGCGACCCTGGCGTCGGCAATGGGACGTCTGGCCCGGGGGGAGACGGCGGTGCTGCTGGCGCCGACCATGCATGGAACGCTGCACAACCCGTTGCTGGAGGCCAACTGCCGGCGATTGGCGGCCTTGGGGGTGCGGTTCGTGCCCCCGCGGGATGCCTATGGCAAGCACAACCTCCCGGACGAGGAGCTGCTCGTGGCGGCGGTGTGCCGCGCCTTGAGCGCCTCGCCCTTGCGGGAGCGTCGCGTGCTGGTGACCGGTGGCCCCACGCCCGTGCCGCTGGACGGGGTGCGGCGGATCACCGGGCGGTTCCGGGGGCAGCTCGGCGCCGCGATCCATGAGGAGCTGTTGCGTCGGGGCGCCGACAGTCGGTTGGTGCTGGGCGATGGCGGCTGGCGACCGCCATCCTGGCTGCCAGCGATCACCATCGCGCCCACCTACGACGCCTACATGGCGCAGGTGCTGGCGGAGGTGGCGGCGGGAGCGGAGGCGGCAGTGTTCTCCGCCGCCGTGGCCGACTACCGGCCCCGGGAAGCGGTGGCGGGGAAGGTCCCGAGCGGTCGCCGGGAGTGGCGGCTGGAGCTGGAGCCCACCGAGAAGGTGATCGAGAGGGCGGCGGCGGCGGCGCCGGGGATGCCGATCGTGAGCTTCAAGTATCTGGAGGGGGTGAGCCACGGGGAGCTGATGGCGGAGGCGCGCCGCAGGTTGGCCCGCTATGCGGTGGTGGTGGCGAACCGGGGGGAGGAGATCAGCGAAGCGCGGCAGGTGGCCTGGATCGTCACCGCCGCGGGCGAGCGGCGGGTGGAAGGGAAGCCGGCGATCGCCTTTGCCATCGCCGATGCCCTGGAGGCGCTTCTGGCGCCTCAGGCTGAGGTGGACGGCTCCACCCCCGCCGACGACCGCGCATGATCGCCGTTTTCTTCGCCTTGTTCTGGACCCCCTACGCCGACACCCTCTACGCGGTCGTCAGCATCAGCGGCCTGCTGCTGTTCCTCTGGCTCGTCCTGCGGCAGCGCTGAGGGAGGCAGCAGATCGTCGATCTCGCAGACCGGGAAGCGGTTGATGGCCCGAAGCGCCCGGCGCGCGTTGCGGCGAAGCTGGTCGCTGATGGCTTCGGCGTAGGGGATCTGCGCCAACAGATCCACGGTGCGGCGCAGCACGCGCACCACATCGCCCTCATCGAGCGACGTGCTGGCGATCACCTCGCTCCAGGACGCCCCCTGCGCCCAACGGGCCACCAACCCCGTGAGCTCCGGCTCCCACCAGACGGGCACCACCACGCGCCAGTGCTCCTGCTGGCGCTCCAGCTGGCGCCGCAAAGCCCGCAGGTCATGAAGGGCCTCCTCCGCGGCGGGCGGTGGCGGAAAGCCACACCACAGATCCGGCCGGTTGACCTCGGTGGAGATGGCCTCCAGGACGGCGGCCAAATCGGCAGGCTCCAGCCCGTCCAGGTGGCCGCTCATCAACGCCAGACCCAGCCAGAGTTCATTGTCGCCCCGCAGTACGGCGACGGTGCGACCCACCTCGGTGGGCTCCAGGCCGTCCTTGCCGGCCAGGGAGCCAAAGAAGCGCAGGATTTCAATCAGCGCCAGGAACGTGTCCCAGTGGCGATTGGAGCGGAAGTGGAGGAGGCGCTGCCGCTCGTCGAGTTCCGCCTCCAGCTCCTCCATGCGACGGCGCGCTTTCTTGAGCTGTTTGCGGTCGCCCCAGCGATGGGCGGGGTGGCGTTCCAGCTCCTCCTCCAGCTGGCGCACGGTTTCAGCCTGCTGGCGCACCTCTCCCGCCAGGTCGTATTGCGGGGTGTGCAAGTCATGGCGTCGGGCCATGGAGGCCACGGCCAGGGCGAGGCCGCCGCTGAGCTGATCGCCGTGGCGCAACTCCCCGACATGGCGCAGGTCGGGCGGCTGGAGCTGGCTCACCTGCAGGCAGCTGAGTTCGGCGTGGAGGCTGACGATGGCGCCGCAGGGCACCAGGATCCAGAGGTTGTCGTCCGTGAGGCAGAGAAGGAGGGGAAATTGTCCGGGCCCCTTCACCTTTTCAATGATCACGGCGGGGGTGACGCGCCCCTTGAGCTGAGGCGCCTTGAGGCTCACCAGGGTGCCTTCGCAGCTGAAGCGCAGGGCGAGGGTAAGTTCATGGGCGAGGGTCTCCTCGGCCTGTTGCTGGAGGATGCGCAGCAGGCGGCGCTCCTCCCGCAGGCGGCCCCGCTCCTTTTCGTAGGCCTCGAACGCCTCCCAGGGCACGTCGTCCGCGCCGCTCTGGAGCTGGGCGAGCTGGGCGTGGAGGGTGTCGATGGCGGCCTGGTCGTCGGCGAGATCAAGGGTGGCGAGATAACGGCCGAAGCTGCGTTCCACCAGCTCCTTGGCTTTGGCGAGGTCGTAGCGCTGCAGCAGGTTGAGCACCATGCCGTAGCTGGGGGTGAACTGGCTGACCAGCGGATCGGAGGGCGCGAGCGCGAGTTGACCGGCTTCGCGCACACCCTCGAAGCGGCTCTGCACGGTGACGACATAGCCCTGGATGTCGAGGCCGCGCCGGCCCGCCCGCCCGGCCATCTGCAGGAACTCGCTGCCCATCAGCGGGCGATGGCCCCGCTCCGTGCGCTTGGACAGGGCGGAGATCACCGTGGTGCGCGCGGGCATGTTGATGCCGGCGGCGAGGGTTTCGGTGGCGAACACCACCTTGATCAGCCCCTGCTGAAAGAGCTCCTCGATCAGTTCCTTCCAGGCCGGCAGCACGCCGGCGTGGTGGGAGGCGATGCCGCGGAGGAGGGGATCGGCGTGCCCCTCGCGCACGGCCTCGGGGGTGGTGGCCAGGAAGGTGTCCAGGCGCGCCTGGATCCGTGTCTGCTCGTCCTTGCTCACCAGAGCGGCGTTGCCGAGCTCCCGCACGGCCCGATCGCAGCCGCGGCGGCTGAAGATGAAATAAATCGCGGGCAGCATGTCGCGCTCCGCCATCTGGGCGACGACGAAGCCCAGGGGAGGCGCCTCCGGCTGGGGCGGGCGCGGAGCGCGATCCCCTCCTTTGCGGCGGGTGGTTTTGGGAGGGCGCCAGACCTTGCAGTTGGGATGCAGCCCCGTGCGCTCCTCGTTGAGCAGGGGGTGGAGGCCCTTGGCGCTGCAGAAGCTGAACGCCAACGGCACGGGCCGGTGGTCGGAAAGCACAAGGCGGGTGGGGCCATGGACGCGCTCGATCCAGTCGGTGAGCTGCCCGGCGTTGGCCACCGTGGCGGAGAGCGCCACCAGCTGAATGGTGGAGGGGCAATGGATGATCGATTCCTCCCAGACGGTGCCGCGCTGGGAGTCGTTCATGTAGTGGCACTCGTCGAGCACCACGGCTTCCACGCCGTCAAGGGGATCATCGTCGGGGTGATCGATCTCCGCGTAGAGCATGTTGCGGAAGATCTCGGTGGTCATCACCACGATCGAGGCCTCCCGATTGACGCTCAGATCACCGGTGAGCAAGCCCACGCGCTCCGGGCCGAACCGCTCACGGAAATCGCGCAGCTTCTGGTTCGAGAGGGCCTTGAGTGGCGTGGTGTAGAAGACCTTGCGCCCATGGGCCAGGGCGCGATGGATGGCGTATTCGCCCACCAGGGTTTTGCCTGAGCCGGTGGGAGCGCTCACCACCACGGAATGCCCCTGGTTGAGGGCGTCGATCGCCTCCAGTTGGAAGGGATCGAGGGGGAAGGGGAACAGCGCCGCCAGGTCGGGCCGGCCGCTGGTGGCGAGGGTCATGAGCCCATCCTATGGGGACGGCGGCGCCGACCCGTGCTTCCATGTGCCCATCCGCGGTGGATCCCATGGCTGTTCTTGGGCGACAGGCCATCTTGGAGGCCATGGATGCCGGCACGATCACCATCACACCCTTTGATCCGGAGCGGGTGGGTCCGGCTTCGGTGGATCTGACCCTGGACAGCACGATTCGCGTCTTCCGCAAGGTGCATGAAGTGATCGCCGTGCGGGACAGCACCGACTACCGCGAATACACAGACAAGATCGAGATTGCGGCGGGGCAACACATCTTGATCATGCCGGGGGAAACGATCCTGGGCATCACACGGGAGCGGCTGCGTCTGGGACCGGGGTTGTGCGGCTGGTTGGAGGGGCGCAGCCGTTTTGCCCGTTTGGGGTTGATGGTCCACATCAGCGCCCCGTTCATGGGGCCGGGCATTGACAGCCAGCAGGTGCTGGAGATGAGCAATTTCGGGCCTGCGCCTTTGGCGGTATCGCCCGGCTTGCCCATCTGTCAGTTCGTCTTTCAGCGGTTGGAGGGAAGCGAGCGGTATGCGGGGCGCTTCGCGGGGCAGACGGACCAGACGTTTTAGACCCGCACCCTTCCGCTTTCGGACCGCTCCCTCGGGGGCCTCCTTGCCATCGCGAGAGCAGGGCCTCGTGGCGTCGAGAACGCATGAAACGCTCAGACGCTCCACTGGCACCCCAGCCGCTGGCGATCAGGCCGCTTTCGTCACCACATCGTTGTTCACGATGTCGGCCAGGATCTCCCGCGCCAACGCGTCCGCTTCATCCACGAGCCGCTCGCCGAGCATGAAGGTGGATTGCCAGCCGATGCCCGCCGCGATCAAGGGCCCCGCCAGGGGAATCCAGCGGGTGGATTGGCGGCTCGCCTCTCGCGTCGCCAGCCGCTTGCGCAGGCCGATCAACCCCTCGCGCGCCAGATGACGGGTGCTGCATTGAGCGATCTTCGCGATCAAAGAGGGCATGGCCTTGGGACCGCGCAGGCGCTTGATGACGTCGAACTGGCTGCGGGTGAGGCCGTAGATGGCGGCGATCTCCTCCCCCAGCGTCAACAGGAGCGACACATCGGCGGCCAGATCCAGCCCCGGCACCGGATTCAGGCTGCCGTTGGCGGCGGCCAGGCCCGCGCAGGGGGGATGCGTTCCTGCGCCACCTTGCGCTTTTGCTTGTGGGCCTCCTCGCCATCGCCATAAGCGGCCATGTCCGCGATAAAACGGGACTGCTTCAGTCCATCCAGGGCGGTGCCAATGGCGGCCAGGAGGCTCTGCAGGTCGTGGTGCGCGGGCTGATGGGCGGAGGTGAGGTAGACGCGGTCGGGGGGATCGGGCTCCAGCTGAGTCGTGATGTTCTGTTGAATCTGGCGGCGGGTGTCCGCCGCGTCCTGGCCATGGTCGTGGAGGCCATCCTCGATGGCACGATCCACCATGTTGCGCACCACAAAGCAGGGCTTGCCCAGGGCGCGGAGCTGGTGAAAAAGGAAGGCGTCGTTTTCAGTGAAGCGGTGGGCGGTGACGAACAAAAAACAATCGAAGTTGGCCAGCTTGACCCACTCGATGTAGGTGTCTTTTGGCCAGCGGCGCGTGCCACCGCCGGGCAGGTCCACAAAGGTGATGCCCCGATGCGTGATCTCCCGGGGACCGATCAGCTCGCAACGCACCTGAGTGTTCTCAAATTCTTCGATCTTTTCGCGACAACGCGAGGCGAAATCGCGGATCAGGGTTTGCTCGTCTGCCAAGGCTGAAGGGACCGGCGGTGAGATGGATTCATTCTCCCAGAATCGTCACGCGGCGTACCGTCCGGCGGGTGGGGGATCTCGCGGTGGCGCGTTCCATGGAGTGGAGGCGAAGGGGTGCTCGGCCTCCGGAGAGGCGGACCTCGGGGAGCCGGGCCCTCAGTGCAACGTCAGCAGATCGCGGCTGCCACTGATCGCCTGCACCGCCAGAAGGAGGGCGGTGAGGACGGCGGCGCCGGTGTGCAGCCGTCGCCAGGGCGAGGAGGCGCGAATCTCCGGCGCGGCCGCCATGGCAAACAGCAGCAGACCCGTGAGCAGCACCCCGCTGCTGCCATGGTTCCCCCACATCCGCTCCCGGGGACCACCGCCCGCCCACACCAACGGCGGCGGGACCACCAGCAACGCCACCGATCCCCAACTCAGGAAGGCGGCAGCCGCCCGGGCGGCGGGACGGCGCACGCGCCAGAGGGCCAGACACCCCCCCAACGCTCCCACCATCAGGGCAATGACCGGAGCCGTGACGGCAACGGCGCCGTCATGAACCCGAAGGGCGACCACCGCCAGCACCACGGCCACCACGGTGCCGGTGGTGACCCAACGGCCGTGATCCACATGCTCCCCCGGAACAGTGGCGGCGATCGGATTGAGGTCGAGCCGCTTCTCGCGCACCAGGATTCCCAGCCGGATGGTGGCCCCCACCACGGGGTAGACGAACAGGATCATCAGCGCCGGATGCAGCAGCAGCAGCCACTCCGCCGCAGAGAGGACGGGCAGCTCCCGCCCGCGGATCAAGGCGGCAAGCATCTGTTGCGGCGCGGCGGGGGTCATGGAGTTGACCTTACAGAAGGTCAGGCCGCAACCAAGCGGAGGAAGAGGCCTCTGAACAGTCTCCATAGGCGTCGTAGTGGGGGACCGCCAAAATACAAGCTCGTGAGAGGCGTCGGGAGAATCCCATTCCCAGCCAATGTGGGGAATAATCATCATACCTGTCTTCACAGGTTATGAGACCGTGTTCACAGCAAGAATGATCGGGCCATTAGTGAGGGGGGAATATAATTCTCGTACGCTCCCCCTCTTGACGTCATCGGATGAGACGACATCCTTTCATTTCGTAGTGGCATTCAGAGAAGGCCATTCATCTATCCAGGCAGGAACAGCTCGACTAAAGTCGGTTGACTGCTCATCAGGTCGGTTCATATTGTAGCAATGATTAACTGCGGCGGCTTCAGAATTCACATGGCGCATCGAGGAGCATAATGAATAAGATCAGATTAGTTGAGCAAGATCAAGCACCCTTTTCTCTGCCCTCAAGAATTGATCTCTATCGATCTCCATCTTCTAAACAAGAGCAAGTTGGTTTAACAAGAACCGGAGCATCACTTAAAGAACCAGGCTTCAGCGAAAAAAAATTCTTAGAGGCCCAAGCCAAACCAATGAAAGAAGGTAGAAGCCCAAAGATGAGATTAAACCGATGCTCCTGACAGGCAAGTGAAGCGTTAGAACATAATTTCACCAAAGCATAACAACTAAAATCCTAATAAAGCTAGAGAGAGCATTGACTGCGAAAACGGTCGTCCATAATCCTTTTGCTGCCGAGCTTGATTGGATTATCTTGGAAAAGGCTTTGAACGCCAAGGCCAGGAGTGGAGTTGTGATCATCTTGATAAAGATTGGCAACGATATCAACAATAAGTTTACGATAATAACTCTAAGTGCCGTGGCGTAGTCACGAATTGGAAGGCTAAAGGTATGGCTAACCATCAAATTCCAAACTCTTAGAAATATCCATGCGGTCAAAGGGCACAGGACTAATGCAACTAAGAGCTGAAATACTGCCAAAATAGAAATCATTAAAAAGCAGAGCTTCTCATATTATACCTTCCGCGAAAAAGTTCTTTCGGATGATGCTGATCACACTGGCCATAGAGTCTTCAATAAACTTCTGATCATAGACTATTCCAATGTTGTCCTTGAAACTTCAGACCAGGAATGCAAGAAATAGCAGAGTCCCTCAAGCATTCCCTGCTGAAGCTCATAATGTCGACACCAGCATTGTTGCCGCCGGATTAGCATCCATCTGGAGATGTAATTGCAATCAGTAAGACAGTATGCTCATTGAGAAGATTAGACTTTTGACGGGCATATGCTTTTTGGGGTAGGTGATCAGGTTCTGACTGTGTTTAGGAACGCAGCCAAAGCCCAAACCCTTCAAGAGGGTGTCAACGTCTCGGTGGATGAACTTTTTTGAGATCTGAAGCCATGCAATGGGATCAGGAACAATCCAAAGAATATCGACAAGGCAACAGACCCGCCCCAGCCAACACTCTTAACAGAAAACAAAAGAATAATCACATTATTCCGCCATATTTGGACAATAAGTGCTCGTACAAGGAGAGTGATAATGGTGTTAGAAAGCACGTCAATGATAATTGCTGTCTTATTAGACTTTGATATGAGGGGTTTAAGCAAAGCATCCAGGTAGGGCATGAGAAAAGGCGGTGAATGTTATGCAAAAGTATATCAAAGAATGAGTGTTGGCAGATTGATGATGACAATACGCAGGGATAAACCTATAGGTGATGATGCGACGATGTAAAAATCCAGCTGCATTCAAATTTCCAAGCCTTCAAAAATAACTATGCCACTATGGCAGAAAGAATCAATCCGAAAAATAATATCAGCAAAATATTGCGGAGTGCCTTTGATAAAAGCTTATTCTTTTTGTTTTGCCCTTTGCCAGGACGTCCCCAGCCCGAGATCGCATTGTCATCTATCAATCGAGTTGTATTAGGCTAGTCTAAGCTTAGAAGCTGCAATTTATCGTCCGTGTCGAGCAAAAGAAATCAACAAGATTCCTACAGGTTTTGAGCGACAGATTCGTACCCTCGCCTCGTAGCAGAGCCGACTTGGACGAACCCAGGCTGAAGCTGTCGGAAGAAGGTGAAATATCGCCGAGGCTTGGACGACATATTCGCAGAAGGATTCAATATCACAAATATTGATATGCTAATAAATGGTCTAATGGCTTTATCTTGTGAACAGTAACAGCGAAAATATGGCGAAGATTAGATGGTTCTGATCAAACAGTCTTGGCCGCTTGAGATGCCATTCTCCTGAAGCTATTGAACATACAGGTTTTGCGGGTCAGCTGGCGCTTGGCCTGGCGACATCTTGCCTTCCGTCTCGAGTTTGTGGTGACGAAGTCGGCCACTGGGGCTTGACTGACGATCATGTTGGCACCGACATCGCTCCTTGCCAATCATCGCAGAGCTCATGAGCGCCGCCAAACTGTCATCAGGGAGACGGAAGTGCTTCGTGGATGGCTTGCAGATTGCGACACTTAAGCATGGGATGGCTGTCGTGAGTCTTCATTGTTCTGTGCGGGGACTCGTCCAGGGCATCTGCAGGGATTAACATGAGTCAATCCAAGAAAAAGACTTGTATTAGGTTCGGGTGACTTTGGTAACCACCTCAAGAGACAAGTCGGCACGCATTTGTCGGTTTACAGACTCCTTTTCGGTCCATGAAGTTTCACCTCCCAACACCCCTGAGAAGATACGCTTGTGAGCGGTGGGAGCACCCTTTGCGGTGATGTTCCCCTCCTCGGAATGGACGAGTGCGAGAGGTGCATAACGGCCAGATCGCCTCATCTCTATGAGCCACCCTTCAGCGATCTCGCTCAGGGGCCCGAGAGTCTCTTTTCTGAGGCCGACGTCGACAACATCTGCCACCGGCTTGAGCTGATCAAAGCCAGAGCCACGGTTCCCAAGGCAGCCTGAAACAGAGCCACCATCACTCCGCTGCGGGACTGGCTGGGGCGAGTGTCCACCATCCCCCTGTGGTTCAGCCCATGATCCTGGCGCCCCCACCCGCCACCGCCCAGCCCCCGGAGCTTGCGCCCGCGCCGCTACTGCTGCCCCGGGATTGGCGGCTGACGCCGGACCAGTGGCCAGCTCCTGTTTCATTCGCAGGTGTTCTGCTGGCGGCACAAGGGCTGGTGACTGTATTCATCACGCCTGGCTGGATGTCGTCCCGCACCGAGAGTCCGCCCGACTCATCGATCAGCGACCACACGATGTTGGCTGCACCACCACTCCAAACCACTGCCCCAGCAGCCACAGCGGCCTGGTTGATCGAGCTCCTCATCATATTGCGGCTGGCGTTGACTCCGGCAATCGCCCCAGACCAGGCCGCCCCGATGCTGTCGAGCGCAGGGTTGAGGCGGCGTCCCATGGAGTGGTGTAACTCGGGAGGATCAGCCCCGGCGTAGCCGGGGCTGACGGTTCACCTCCCACAGATTTCAGCTGTGGCAATGGGTGGGCCGGTCTGTGATCCTGCTCGGAGCACAACCACCAAATCGAACACAGACCATGACCCTCACCCATAGTGACGCCTCCGAGCTGGTTCAGCTCATGGAGGGCACCACCGCTGGCGCCCTGA
>VGQX01000078.1 GCA_016882305.1 Cyanobacteria bacterium K_Offshore_surface_m2_239 | reverse complement strand
GCCCTCTTTCTTCAGGACTTCATTCCCGAGGGACGGCCCTGGGCCCATCTCGACATCGCGGGAACGGTGTGGAGCGAGAAGGGGCGCGGGGAGGATCCCGCTGGGGCGACAGGCTTCGGGGTGCGCACCCTGGTACGCTGGATTCAGGCGGGGGCTCCCGCCTGAAGCACAGCTGAACCACCGCTGACGCTCGGCCGAGCGTCGCTGGGGCCGCCGCCTGAAGGTCAGGCGGCGGCCATCTGGCCTTGGCTGGCGTTGAACGGCTCCAGCCGCAGGGTGGCGGGAGGTTCAAGGGCGTGGATCTGCCAGTGCACCCGCTCTCCCTGGCGGGCCAGGACCCGGTCCACATCCTGGGCCGCCTGCTGGGGCGTGGCGTAAGGGCCAACGTGGCGGGTGTGCAGGCCGTCGCGAATGGTCAGCACATACATACAAACCGTGGGAGCGCTGGACGCCTTCACGGTAAGGGCGATTTCCTGGCCTGCCCAGGGGAAAACATGACAGGATCACGACGGATTGTCAGCGGCTCCATCTGTGGTGGCGCGCTGACAGTTCAACTCCCCGCCGGGGCGGCGGCGGGCGTCTCGGCCGCCGCCGCCCAGCGCTCGCGGGTGCGCGCCCGGGCGCCCCAGACCTGATCGAGCCGGCGGTCGCGCCCGCATGACCAGCGGTAGTACTTGTACTTCAACCCGTTGCGCCGCGCGTAATTCTGGTGAACCTCCTCCGCCGGCCAAAACCGGGAGAGGGGACGGATCGCCACCTTCAGGGAGGAGGTGGGCCGGCCCAGCTCCCGAGCTGCGGACACCAGGCTGTTGCGGGCCTCCACCGCCTGGGTGGCGCTGGTGGTGAAGATCACCGGCTTGTAGGAACCGCCGCGGTCGCAGAATTGCCCGCCGCCATCCAGGGGATCGATGTTGCGCCAGTAGGCCCGCAACAGAGCCTCGTAGCGCAGCTTGGTGGTGTCGAAACGCACGCGCACCACCTCCTGATGGCCGGTCCCCCCCGCGGAGACCTGGCGATAGGTGGGCTGCGCCACCTTGCCGCCGCTGTAGCCGCTTTCCACATCCAGAACCCCCGGCAGTCCCTCAAGGTCGTGTTCCAGACACCAGAAGCACCCCCCCGCCAGCACGGCCTCCTCCGTCGCCGCGAAGGCCGGGGCCGCCGGCCCCAGCAACAGGAGCAACACGCTCAACACCAGAGCCATCATTCGCATCGACCCGACCCCGTGACCTGATCCAGAATGGCTGCCGCCGCGCGGCGAGTGACCCCGGGCTCGCCAAGGGCGGTCCGCAGCCGTTCATAGCCCTCCAGCTGCTGGCGCCGCGCCGCGGCCTCCGCCGGCAGAAGGGCCTCCACGGCGGCGGCGATCTCCTCGGCGTTGAAGCCGTCCTGCAGCAACTCGGGCACCAATCGCTCCTGAAGGACAAGGTTGACCGGTGAGATGTGGGGCACGTTGAAACCGAGAAAGTGTCGAGCGATGAAGGCGGTGGGGCGGCTGACCCGATAGCCGGTCACCTGGGGCACACCCCGCAGGGCCAGCTCCAGGTTGGCGGTTCCGGATTTGGTGAGAGCCACATCGGCGGCGGCGCAGAGGAAGGGTTTGAGGCGATCGGCCTCGGAGGCGGGCACCACCCGAACCCGCGCGCCAGCGCCAACCATGGCCTCCGTCAGGGTCGTCTCGAATCCCGGCAATCCCGCCGGCAGGAGCACCCGCAGTTGGGGGGCGCGCTTCTGGAGCAAGGCCACGGCGGTGGCCATCGGTGGCAGAAGATAGCGCAACTCCTGGGGGCGGGAGGCCGGCAGGAGCAGGAGCACCGGAGCCTCCGCCGGCAGGTCGAGCTCCGCCCGGGCCCGAGCGCGAGAGGGCGGCTCGCCCAGGGTGTCGATCAGGGGATGGCCCACCCAGGTGACCGAGGCGCCGCGCGCGGCGTAGAAGCTGGCTTCCTCCGGGAAGATCGCCAGGATGCGATCGCTGAAGCCGATCAGACGGGTGGTGCCCCCCTCCCCGAGGCGGAAGGCCCATTCCTGCGGGGCGATGTAATAGCTGATCGGCACCTCCGGATGCAGGCGCTTGAGACGCAGTCCGAGGTTCACATTGGCGCCCATGTAATCGATCAACACCACCCCGTCGAGGGGATGCTGGAGCAACCAGCGCTGCAGCCGACGCTGCAGGCGCAGGGTGGGCAAAACCATGGGGAGGGCCTCCCAGAGGCCGATGGCCCCCAGCCGGGAGGTGTCGGCGAGCAGCTCCGCCCCCGCCCGCCGCATGCGCTCCCCCCCGAGCGCCACCACCTGAAGGGGGAGGTCGCGCCGCCGGGCCTCCTCATGGAGCGCTCGGATCAGCAGCGATCCCTGCAGATCACCGGACACCTCGCCCGTGCTCACCAGCAGCCGCGCCATCAGCGCTGGGCCGGCAGGGGGCCGCGTCGACCGGGTCCGATGGAGGCCTGCAGAAAGCGGCAGAGCTCCTCGGCGGGGGGCAGCAGGGGGAGAGCGAGGGCTTCGGCGAGGGCTTCGGAGAACACCCGCCGGCGGCGATAAAGGAGGGTCCAGACCTCCTGCAGCTGGCGCATCTGGGCGCCGGAATCGTTCTGGGCGATGCCGCTGCGGCGCAGGCCGATCTTGTTCAGGCCCCGGATGCGGCCGGGATGGCCTTCAATCATCATGAACGGGGGCACATCGCGATCGACCCGGCTCATGCCGCCCACCATGGCCAGCTTGCCGATGTGCACGAACTGGTGGATGCCGAGCACGCCACCGATCACCGCCCGATCGCCGATCACCACGTGGCCCGCCACGGCCACGCCATTGGCGATCACGATGCGATCCCCGAGCTGACAGTTGTGGCCGATGTGGCTGTAGGCCATCAGCAGATTGCCGCTGCCGAGGAGGGTCTGTTCCCCCTCATGGGTGGCGCGATTGATGGTGACGCACTCACGGATGGTGTTGTCATCCCCCAGCACCACCTCTGTCGAGGCGCCGTTGTATTTGAGGTCTTGAGGCTCAAGGCCGATGCAGGCGCCGGGGAAGATTCGGTTGCGCTCCCCCAGGCGCACGCGACCGTCAATCACCACATGGGGGCCGATGCGGCTGCCGCGGCCGATCACCACCTCAGGACCGATCACCGCGTAGGGGCCGATCTCCACGCCCCCCGCCAGCTGGGCCCTTGGATCAACCACGGCCGTGGGGTGCACCTTGGTTGCCATGGCTGCGCTTGACATCCGCTCAGTCCACCAGGGAAAACATGAGCTCGCCAGAGCACACCAGATCCCCGTCCACCCGGGCTTCCGCCTTCACCTTGCCGAAGCGCTGGCGTTTGACGCTGAGCAGCTCGCAGCTGATGCGGAGCTGATCTCCAGGCACCACCGGCTTGCGAAACCGCACGCCATCAATCCCCGCGAACACGAACAGTCCCTTCGCCAGATTCGGCATCTGGGTGACGATCAGGCCACCCACCTGGGCCATCGCCTCCACGATCAACACGCCCGGCATCAGCGGACGCCCGGGGAAATGCCCCTGAAACTGCGGCTCGTTCAGGGTGACGTTCTTGATGGCCACAGCCCGCTTCCCCGGAACATGCTCGATCACCCGGTCGACCAGGGCGAAGGGGTAGCGGTGGGGCAGCAAGCCCAAAATCTGCTCGCTGGTGAGCACAGGGGAGGTGGCCACCGGTTCCGGGGGAGGGGGAGGAGCGACCACGGAGGGCGACGGAGAGAGAGGAGGAGAGACGGTCACGGGCACGCGGTGGCAAGGGAAGGGGCCCTCTCCGGCCTTGCCTCCAGAGCTGCCGCCAGGGTTGTGTGCAACCCGTGGGACCCTCTGTAGGCAAACACCTGGGCCTGAGGGATGCCGACCAGGGCCAGATCCCCCAACAGGTCAAGAAGCTTATGGCGCACCGGTTCCTCCGGATAGCGCAAGGGGGGGTTGAGCCAGCGCTCTCCATCGCACACCAGGGCATTCTCCAGGGCGCCGCCGCGGATCAGGCCACTGGCCCGCAGTTGCTCCACCTGCTCCAGGAAGCCGAACGTTCGCGCGGGCGCCAACTCCGCCACGAAGGCGGCCGGCGTGAGGTCCAGGCTGAAGGTCTGCCGGCCGATGGCGGCCTGGGGGTAGTCGACGGCTGCGGCCAGCCGCGGGGACGGGGAGGGGAGCGCCACGACGAAGCTCTCGCCCTGCTGGCGAACAAGCGGCTCCGTCAGCAGGAAGGGCGAGCGCGGTCCGAGGGGGCGCAGGCCGGCCTCGGCGATGGCCTCCACCCAGGGGAGGGCGGAACCATCGAGCAAGGGAATCTCCTCCCCCTCCAGCCAGAGCTCCGCCTGGCTGACGCCCGTGCCGGCCAACGCGGCGAGAAGATGCTCCACCGTGGCCAGGCGCCGCGAACCGAGCTGCAGGCAAGTGCAGAGGCGGGTGTCCACCACCTGGCTCGGGGAGAGGCGCTGAAGGTCCTCGCGCGGGGAATCCAGCCAGCCCACCCAGTAGCCCTCGCGCGACGAGGGCTGGAGGCGCACCCGGCAGGAGGCGCCGCTGTGGAGCCCCACCCCCGCGCGCTCGACGGGCGCGGCCAGGGTATGGGCGAGGCTGTAATCGGAAGGCCAGAGGATCACTAGAACTTCCAGCCCACGCCGAGGTTGAACCGCCAGTCGCCGGTGAAGTCGCGGCTGGCCACCTCCAGCCGCAGGGGTCCCACGGGGGTGGTGACGATCAGGCCCGTGCCCACGGAGAAGCCCGAACCCGGCTTGTTGAGCAGGTTGCCGGGCTGGCCAGGAACGTTGTCCTGGGTGCCGAAGGCGGAGCCTCCATCCACGAACAGCTCACCGCTGACGATGCTGAAGAGGGGGAAGCGATATTCCACCGTGGCTTCACCGAAGCTCCGTCCCACGCCGAGATCGCAGTCGTAGTAGCCGCGAACGGAGTTGCCACCACCGATGCAGAAGGCTTCATAGGTGGGAAGGCTGCCGATGTTGGCGCCGGCGGTGAACTGGAAGGCAAGGGCTTGCTTGCAATCCGCTTTTTCACCGGCCTTGGGGCGGCAGCCCTTGTAAAACTTCAACCAATTGACCGGGATGTAGTGGGTGAAGCCGGCCCGCACGCGGTTGAAGGTGGGGGAGTCGGGGCCAACGGAAATGAATTGTTCGGTGCCGATGCTGAGGAAGTTGCCCTTGGTGGGGTTGCGGGGGTCGTTGAGGGTGTTCATGGTGGCGGCGAACCGCACCCCCAGCAGTTGATTGGTGTCGGCGCAGTTGTAGGAGATGCAGATGATGCCGTTGTTTTGCGCCCCGGCGGCGTAGTCGTTGGTGAAGGCGTTGGTGGAGACGCCGTAAGGCATGCTGTCGCCGGAAAAATTGATCGGCTTCACCTGCTGGGCGCTCAGGCCGACCACCACGTTCCACGGCGCTCGATTGAAGGGATTCCCTCCATTGAGAGGGCGCACCACCTGGATGTTGCCGCCGACCCGCTGGATGACCACCGAATTGCCATCAAAGTCGTACCAGCTGTAATCAGGGGCATCATTTTGAGCCTCCTGCACATTGCCGTAGACCTTGCCCAGGGGGTTGTTGTTGTTGTTGATGTTGTAGGCGACCTTGGTGCCCGGGGCTTCGTAGAAATCGGAGGCGGTGTAGATGTTGCCGCTGTCCTGACTCTGGAAGATCTGGGGCACATCACGGCTGATGAACCCCTTCACCCGCAGCGCCGTGCGGAAGGGATCGCCCTTGATCCACGGATCGGTGAAGGTGACATCCGCCAGGCCCCCGAACTGGCCGTAGGTGAAGCTGGTGGCCACGTCCCAGGCGCGGCCCAGGAAGTTGCTGTCCTGCACCTGCACCTGGCCAAAGACGCCCTGGCTCTGGCTGTAGCCCAGGCCGCCGGAGAGGGAGCCCGTGGCCTGCTCCACGATGCCCAGCACGATGGTGATGCGTCCCGGGTCGCTGCCATCGGGCTTGAGGGTGACCTTGACATCACTGAACAAGCCCGTGCCGTAGAGGCGTTTGATGTCGTCTTCGAGATTGCGGCGGTTGAAGATCTCCCCGGATTTCATGGAGATCTCGCGGGTGATCACCCAGGGCTTGGTTTTGCCGGCGATGGTCTGGCCTTTGTCGTTGGTGGTGGATCCCTCCTTGTTCAGGAACTGCACCTCCACGCCATTGACGATGCCCTGCCGAACGCCCAGCACCAGCTCTCCATCCGGGCTGACGCGGCTGGGGCCGGTGACCCGCGCCAGGGAATAGCCTTGATCCGCGTACCACTTCTGCAGCTCCTGCACCCGGTTCTGCAGGGTGGAAAGGTTGATGGTCTTGCCGAAATCCGGCGCGAAGGTGTCCTGCACCACCGCGGCGGGAATCTTGACGTCGGGCGGATCGAGGCTGACCTTCGTGAGCACGGGATTGGGCGACACCTTCACCACGAGGCGCACGCCGAGGGCGGAGTCCACCGGCTCGATGCGCACATCGGAGAACCAGCCGGTGGCGTAGATGGCGGCCAGATCCTTGCGCAGATCGCTGCGGGTGGCTTCCGTGCCCGGGGTGACGGCCATGGCGGCATACGTGGCCCGCTCGATCCGCTGCTGTTCGGGATGGCCCTTGAGGCCTTCGATCACCACTTCGCTGATCAACACCCGCGGCTCGTTGGTGGCCGGGGGCTGGGGCTTGGCCAGCGGCGGGGTGAGCGGAGCGGGCGAGGGGCCCTGTGCTGGCGGGGTGAGGGGACCGTCCGCCCCGGCGGCGGGAGGGCCGAAGGGTTGGGGGCGCAGGGGTTGGGAATCGCTGACCGGAGGAGGGGAATCGCTGACAGGCGGGGTGGTCCCTGGCGGGGCCTCAGGGGTGGAGGGCGCCTGGGCCAGCAGGGTGGACGGCGTCAGAGGGGGCGGCGGAGCCACCGGCAGGGGGGCGGGGGCGGCGTTGTCGGCGACCGTGGCGATCGAGGTGGGCGTGGCGGACGGGGCCAGCGCCAGGGCGGGCGACACTTCCGCCGCGTCCACCTTGCCCTGGCCGACCAGCGCCAGGGAGAGCAGGGGAAGAGCGGCGGCCACCACCGACGCGCGGAATGGCGAACGGGACGACATCAGGGGCGTCGTTCGGGGGCGATCGCCAGGCATGAATCCTCCGCAGCGCGGCAGGGCCGCAATTCCGGCAGACCTTACCGATAAAACCCCGGTTCAGGACAGACCCCTTCGACCCGTTTGAGGACCTCCCCGTAGGCCTCGACAACGCCGCCAAGATCCTGTCGAAATCGGTCTTTGTCGAGGATTCGCTCGTTTTCATCGCTGCTGGACCGGTTCCAAAGCCGGCACGTGTCCGGGCTGATTTCATCGGCCAGCAGGATGGCGCCGCTGGAATCCCGCCCGAATTCGATCTTGAAATCCACCAGATCCAGATCCACGCCAGCGAACAGGGCCTGGAGCTCGGCGTTGATCCGTCGGGCCAGATCCTCGATGGTGCGCCGTTCGGCGGGCGTCACCAGCGCCAGACGCTCCAGCCGCGCCTCCGTGAGCAGGGGATCCCCCAGGGCGTCGTCTTTGTAGTAGAGATCCAGCAGAGGCGGCTCCAGGAGGGAGCCGGCCGCCACGGGGAGCTGCCGGCACAGCGAGCCGGCCGCCCGGTTGCGGATCACCACCTCCAGGGGCACGATCGTCACCGGACGCACCGCCACCCAACCCGGCTGGAGCAGGCCGAGGTGATGGCTGGGCACGCCGCGGCGCGCCAGGTGGTCAAAGAGCAGGGCGGAGATGCGGCAGTTGGTCACCCCCTTGCCCGCGAGGGAGGCTTTCTTGGCGGCGTTGAAGGCCGTGGCGTCATCCTTGAACTCCACCGCCAGCACATCGGTCCGGTCGGTGGCGTGGACCCGCTTGGCCTTGCCCTCATGCAGCAGGGCGCCGAGCTGAAAGGGAAAGCTCATGGGAGGGAGGGGGCGGAAGGGTTCGGGGAGGGGGGAGCCTCGGAGGCGGCGTGGCCCCCGGGGGCCTGCGGGGAGCGCAACCGCTTCTCCAGCTCCCGCGCTCGCCCCCGAGCCGCTGGATTGTCCCGCAGGAGCAGCCATTCGCCGTAGGCATCATCCAGTCGCGGGCTCAAGCGCAGGCGTCGGGCCAGAGCGCGGCCGCTGGGCAGGGCGGCCTGGGCATCGAGCAGCTCGCTCACCAGGCTCCAGGCGCCGGCGGCGGCGGCCTGGTTGAGGGCGGTTTCCAGGATGGCTTCCCGCTCCTCCAGGGGCAGCCGCCCGAGAAGAGCCACGCCACGAGCCAGTTGAGCGGCGCCGAGGGGGCCGGTGGAGGGCAGGCGCAGAAGCAGTTGACCCGCCGCTTCGTGATGGCCGCGCGCCTCCAGGTGACCCGCCAACACCTCCACGGCGGAGCGGCTCACCACGGTGCCATCCTCCCGGCGGCGGATGGGCAGAGTGAGCCCTTGGAGGCGGGCCTCGCCGCCGTCGCTGAGTCGCCGCAGCGCCAGGGCGGCGCTGCGGTGGTCGAGGGCGGCGTTGGCGGCCCGCCACCGCATCAGCAGCCACTGCACGCGGGGGGCGCCGGGACCAGGGCCGTAGCGATCTAGCACGCGCAGGGCGGCCTGCGGTCCTTGACAGGTGAGGAGCACCTCGGCGTTGGCGAGCAGCACGGGCAGGGTCTGGGGTGCCGGGTTGAGGACCAGCAGGTGGTTCTGCAGCACCCGCAGGCGGGTGGGGTTGTCCTCCTGAACGATCCGCGCGCAGGCGGTGTTGAGCTGATCGAGATCGCGGAGCTGGAGGAGGGCGTTGAAGGCGGCCTCGCTCATCGGCGGGACAGGCGCCTCTGCGGGCGAGCCACCGGCGGCGACGGGCGGGCCGCCGGAGGCAACGGGCGGGCGGCCGGTGACCCGCTGGGAGCGGGGCGGCTCCTCGCCGGGGGCGGGGGCCGAGGGCCTGGCGGGGGCTGCCGTGGCGGCTGGTGTGCCGGCTGGCATGGCGGCTGGCGAGGGCGGTGGCGGGGGGGTGGCCCGCCCTGGAGACGCGCCGCCCAGCGCCAGGGCGATCCCCAGGCCCGCAGCCAGGCCCGCGCCCGCAGCCACCCGCCGTCTTCGGGCCCCCGAGGGAGAGGTCACCACAGCGATCGCGGAGACGGAGAATGGCAGGGTGGCCACGGGCGAGGCTGCGCTCCGCCCAACCTATCGGCAGCCGCCCAACCGGCCGCCCGCCCTTCCAACGCTTGCCATGTCGTCCTCCCCTCCCTCCGCGTCTCCCCGCGCGCCCCTGACCCCGGCGCACATTCTTGTGGTGGGGGGAGGCGCCCGGGAGAACGCCCTCGCCTGGGCTCTCGGCCGCTGCCCGGGGGTGGAGCGGGTGTGGGTGGCGCCGGGGAACGGGGGCACGGCGGAGGTGGAGGGCTGCGAGCAGCTGGCGGTGGCGGAGAGCGACGGCGAGGGCCTGCTGGCGGCCGCCCGCGAGCGGGGCGTGGAGCTGGTGGTGGTGGGACCGGAGGCGCCCCTGGCGGCGGGGCTGGCGGACGCGCTGCGCGCCGCGGGCCTGGCGGTGTTCGGTCCAGGGGCGGATGGCGCCCGCCTGGAGGCGAGCAAGCGCTGGGCCAAAGACTTGATGGTGGAGGCGGGGGTGCCCACGGCGGGCCATTGGTGCGTGCAGTCCGTCGCGGAGGGTCTGGCCGCGCTGGAGCGGTGGGGACAACCGCTGGTGGTGAAGGCCGATGGCCTGGCCTCCGGCAAGGGCGTCGCCGTGCCCGACACCCTCCAGGAGTGCCGCCAGGCGATCGCGGAGGCGTTCGACGGCCGTTTCGGCGCGGCGGCGACCACGGTGGTGCTGGAGGAGCGGCTGGAGGGGCCGGAGGTGTCGGTGTTCGCCCTCAGCGATGGCGAGCGCCTGGTGCTGCTTCCCCCCGCCCAGGATCACAAGCGGGTGGGGGAGGGCGACACGGGCCCCAACACGGGCGGCATGGGGGCCTATGCCCCGGCGCCCCTGCTCGACGCGGCGGGCCTGGAGGAGGCGCGCCGCCTGGTGCTCGAACCCACCCTGGCGGCCCTGCGGCAGCGGGGCATCGACTATCGCGGCGTGATCTACGCCGGCTTGATGCTCACCGCCGCCGGCCCGAAGGTGATCGAATTCAACTGCCGCTTCGGCGATCCCGAATGCGAAGCCCTGATGCCTCTGCTGGGGCCGGAGCTGGCGGCGGTGTTGCAGGCCTGCGCCACGGGCGATCTCCCCCAGGCGCCCCCCCTGACGATCCAGCCGGGCTGCAGCGCCTGTGTGATTGCGGCGGCGGCCGGCTATCCCGGCACGCCCCGCAGCGGCGACCGGCTGGAGGGGCGGCCGGAGGCGCGGCCCTGGCGCCAGCTCTTCCACGCCGGCACCCGGCGCCGAGCCGATGGCGCCTGTGAGACGAGCGGCGGCCGGGTGCTGGCGCTGGTGGCCCAGGCGGAGGAGTTCGACACCGCCTTCGCGCGGGCCTACGAGGGTTTGGCGCAGGTGCGCTTCGCGGGCATGCACTACCGGCGTGACATCGGCCACCAAGTGCGGAGGCGGGGGCAATGAGCGGCCAACAGCGCACCTGGCAGGAGCGTCTGGCCCGCTGGTGGGCGGAATTCAGCCTGCAGACCAAGCTGCTCGCCGTGGCCACTCTGGTGGTGAGCCTGTTGATGACGGGCATCACGTTCGTGGCGCTGAACGGCATCCAGCGGGACGCCCGCCTCAGCGACACCCGCTACGCGCGGGATCTGGGCCTGCTGCTGGCGGCGAACGTCAAGCCGCTGGTGAGCCAGGGGGCGCCGAAGCAGCTGGCGAGCGTGGCGGAGCGGTTCTGGCAGACGAGCCGCAGCCTGCGCTACATCGTCTTCGCCGATGCCGATGGCGCCATCTATCTCGGCATCCCGATGGGCACGGGCGGCGATGGGTCCGCCCCCGCCAATGAGCTCCTCAGCCGGCGGTTGGAGCTGCCCCCCGATCTGCCGCAGCGTCCCGACAATCCCTTGATCCGGCAACACCTCACCCCCGACGGCCAGGTGACGGATGTGTTCGTGCCGCTCCTGGAGGAGGGCGACTACCTGGGGGTGGTGGCCCTGGGGATCAACCCCAACGAGACCCTCCTGGCCAGCGCCGCCCTCACCCGCGAGGTGACGGTGGCGGTGTTCATCTCGATCTGGGTGCTGGTGATTCTCGGCTCGGTGTTCAACGCCCTGACGATCACCCAGCCGGTGAAGGAGCTGCTGCGGGGGGTGCGCTCGATCGCGGGCGGCAATTTCCAAACCCGCCTGGCCCTGCCGGTGGGCGGTGAGCTGGGGGAGCTGCTGGAGGGGTTCAACACCATGGCCTCCCAGCTGGAGGCCTACAACGAGGCCAACATCGAGGAGCTCACCGCTGCGCAGGTGAAACAGCAGTCGTTGATCGCCACCATGGCCGATGGGGCGGTGTTGCTGGATGAGGAGGGCCGCATCGTGCTCGCCAATCCCACCTCCCGGCGCCTGTTCCGTTGGGAGGGGCGCAATTTGGAGGGCAATGAACTGGAAGCGGAACTGCCGGAACGGCTGGCGATGGAGCTGCACGGGCCGCTGAGCAGCCTGATGGGTGGCGAGAAGGAATCCTCCGATCTGCGCTGCAGCCTGGGGGATCCGCCGCGGACGTTGCGGATCGTGCTGCAGGCGGTGCGGGATGCCAGCGGCGAGAGCCTGAAGGGCATCGCCATGACCGTGCAGGATCTCACCCGCGAGGTGGAGCTCAACGCCGCCCAGAGCCGTTTCATCAGCAACGTCTCCCATGAGCTGCGCACGCCACTGTTCAACATCAAGAGCTATGTCGAAACCCTTTACGACATGGGCGATCAACTCAGCGAGGACCAGAAGAAGGAGTTTCTCGGCATCGCCAACGCCGAAACCGATCGCCTCACCCGTCTGGTGAACGATGTGCTCGACCTGTCGAGGTTGGAAGCCGATCGGGAGTGGCAGCTGGAAGCGATGGAGGTGGTTGAGGCGATGGACCAGACGCTGCGCACCTACCGGCTCAATGCCCGGGAGAAGGGGGTGGAGCTGGAGCTGGAGGTGGAGGAGCAATTGCCGCGGGTGCGAGGCAACTGGGATTTGTTGCTGCAGGTGTTCGACAACCTGGTGGGCAATGGCCTGAAGTTCACCGCCCCCGGCGGAAGGTTGACGTTGCGGGCCTATCCGTGGCCCGACCATTGCGCCATCGATCCCGACGTCCACGCCACCGACGCTCCCTGCTGTCCGCTGACCTCACCCCTGCCCAAGGTGCGCATCGAGGTGGCCGACACGGGATCGGGCATCAGCGACGCGGACCAGGAGCGCATCTTCGAACGGTTCTACCGAGTGGAAAACGCTGTGCACACGGAGGTGGGCACCGGCCTGGGCCTGTCGATCGTGCGCGGCATCCTGGAAAAACACGGCTGCAACGTGCGCATGGTCAGCGAGCTGGGGGTCGGCACCACCTTCTGGTTCGATCTCCCCCTGGAGGAGGCCGACAGCGACGAGCTGGCCGTGCAGGCGGAGCGCAAGCGCTACCAAGGGGAACGGGTGTTGGTGGGATGATGAGGCCAGGCTGCTGACACCACATGGGCTTGTGCATCACCTACTCCCTGCTGCTGAAGGGGGCGACGCGCCAGGAGGTGAGGGAGCTGCTGGGAGAGCTGCATCGCGAGGCCGGTGAGCTCTCCCTGGAGGATTTGGAGGAGCTGGTGGATCTGGAGGGGGAGGCCTGCCATCTGCTGAAGGGGGATCCAAAAACGCCGGATCCGGATTTCAAGGTGAAATTCGGGGCGATGACCATGGAAGATTTGGCGGTGATTCACAATCGCGGCAAGGAACGGATTCCAAGCTGCAAGAACCTGATCGGCTTTGAGGTGTTTCCTGGCGCGGGCTGCAGCACCTGCACCTTTGGTCTCGCCAGCCAGGCCGCCACCCCGGACGAATGGCAGTGGTATGACTACTGCAAAACCCAATATGCCAGCAGTCCGGAATATGGCGGCCTTGAACACTTTCTCAAGTGCCATCTGGCGGTGACCAAAATTCTGGACGGCTGCCAGCGGCTGGGGATTTTGGAGGATGTATCGGATGAGTCCGGTTACTGGGAGGAGCGCAAACTGGAAGGGCTGATCGACTGCCTCAGTCGTTACAACTTCTTCACCGCCGCCGCGATCGGCACCGCCAAGGACCTGCTGGAGCCCCTGGGCTACAAGGCGGAGGCGCCCATCCTGAACCGTCCGGATTTTGAACATCTGGAAGCCCGCGGCCGTTCAGCGCCACCCGCCTGGGAAGCGCCAACGGCTCCCGCCCCGCCGGAGGCGGAGAAGAAGCCGGAGGTGGGGGAGAACCCGGAGGCGGAGAGCTGAGCCGCTGACGGTGATGAACATCCTGCTCAGGACCGCATTGCGCACCGGCCGGGTGTATTGCAAGGGGAAGTGGTTGAACCGCTCAAGCAACGGCCCAGGCTACTGGTCCACAATTCTGCCGTATTTGCTAGGCCTTCCCTGGGTTGTTGTGTTGGCCTGGAAAGCCTCCTGAGGACACCAGGCGGGTCCGCCGCAGCTGCCGCGACCAGCCCAGACCCGCCGCCGCGCCAAGGAGCGGCAGGGGCAGCGGCACAGGCGCCACCGCAATCGCGTAGCGGGTGGTGGTGGTGAGGGAGGGGGTGACATCGATCTGATCGTTGAGGTCCGTCAAGGACGAGGTCAGACCCAACACTTGATTCATGGGCGTGTCGAGAGCGTGGGCGAACACCGGGCCATAGTCCGCATCCCAACCGGCACCGAGCTGGTTGAACACCTGGGTGGCGAATTCCGACGCCAGATTGTCATCCCCCCACCAGGGCATCTGCCCGAGGGGCGGCAGGGCAAAGGCGGAGGGTTGGCTGTTGGAAGAGATGGTGAGGGCGCTGACGTCATAGGACGTGCCGCCCACGGTGACGACAACAGCGGCAGCGGGCGAGGCGGTGAGACAGGGAAGGAGGGCGCCGCCGAGCAAGGCCACAGCAGCGAGACGCGTTAGACCAGACATGATGTGGGGTCAGACGTAAAGGAATTGATTGGGATTGGTGAGATTCAAGGTCGCCAAGTTGGCGTTCTGAACAAAGCCGATGGCCTCAGGGGTGTTCCCTGGTGAGGTGGCTAGCGCATCAATGCGCACGCCTGGTTTGCCTCCGAGGCGACCACTGACCAGACGGTAGGCAGCGCTGGAACCGTGCAGTTGGATTCTGTCATCAGCCGTAAAGTCGGCGATGAACGCCAGATCCGTGGTGCCCAATCCGGGAGTGGCATC
>VGQX01000077.1 GCA_016882305.1 Cyanobacteria bacterium K_Offshore_surface_m2_239 | reverse complement strand
AGATTTCCTGGTGTTCATAGCGCTGTGGAACCACACCGATCCATCTCGAACTCGGTTGTGAAACGCAGCAGCGGCGACGATAGTTAGGTGGCAGCACCTCGCCAAAATAGCACGATGCCAGGATAAATCTTTTCTATTTATGAAAAAAGCCACCTGACTGGTGGCTTTTTTTGTTGGATTTATGCTGAAGACCAGCGGTTTCGTCTTTTGGTAGATGTCCTCCCTCTTGCGATTCTCACGCCTCAGAAAAGGATTCGACGATTGGAAAACCCTCGGCATGGAGAACTGGATTGCCAGGACGGCGACTAAAAAATGCATCGATTCCTGCGCTATGCGCTGCTCTTAGTTCCGATGGTGAATCACTAATAAAGGCAATCTGCTCAGGCTGTGTTCGAAGTTGTTGCGCGATAGATCGATAACTTGCTGCTTCGTTTTTCGGGCCTGTACGAGTGTCAAACCAATTGCTAAGGAGGTGACTTAAGTCGCCGACATTTGAATAGGAATAAAGAAGTTTTTGGGCTTGTATGGAGCCTGAGGAATAAACCGAGAGCGTAAGGCCCTCTCGATGCCATCTCTTAAGTGCGCTAGGAACATCGCTGAATAGTGGGGCTACCAATTGGCCATGCTGATACCCTTCTTCCCAGATCATTCCCTGCAGGTCCTTAAGGGGTGTGAGTTTGCGATCTTGTTGGATAAGCCATTGCAAGTAGAGGCAGGCATCCTCCGGAGTTAGTTCTGCCTGATCTGATGATGCTGCAAAATCCCTGTTTTTCTGAATAGATCTTGCTAGGGCTTGTGCTTCTGGACTGCTGTCCTCCTTCCAAGCGGCTTGAATCTCAGCGATCAGAGTGCGAATTGGGGTTTCAAATCGATGCTGTTCCAAAAACGGGAGTAAGTGATTGTTTGCATATGGAAACAGTGTGTCGCTTACGAAATTCACTGGGCATGTTGTGCCTTCGATGTCTAGAAGCACGTGTTGAATATTGGGGGGGAAGTTCATGTGTCAAATGCCTTGGTTTTGGAGAGGAGAGAAAAGAGCATGGTGCGCCATTGTTGTTCCAGTAGGAATTCAAGTATTTCCAAATGTCGTCGAGCCTGAAACAAAGAGCCGCCCCATGCATACAACCCATGGCCTGCAATCAGCAGGCCATGGGGGGCCTGGGCGAGGTGAGGGCCAGCTGAATGGCTGAGAAGTCTCATGTCTTGACAGTTTTCCAGCACGGGAATGGCAATTGATGAATCGTGAGATGAGATGCCTTCCAGGCCTTTTAACATCTCCAAGCCGTTGATTTGGATATAGCCCGAAAATCCGGGGAAAGGCGTTGAATCCTTCTTTTTATTCGGCTCGTGCAGAGTGTTTTCGGGGTTGGATGGATTGTGACGATGGTGAACGAGGTTGCTGGCGGATGCTGGCGTTATATTTGTCCCTCTTGCTGGGGGCAAGTTTGATGATGGCAGGCTTGATGATGGCAGGCTTGCTGAGGAAAGAATAGAAAGGGAATCTCCGTGGATTGATTCATCCGATTCCCGGGATGTGGGTGGTGGGGGCTGTTGCGGGTCTCTTGATCCGTGTGACTCGTTGATCGAATCCGCGTTCTGGCAAGCAATCTGCGCGTCAGTGTTGACTGGAATGGTAGGAAAACGTGAGAAGAGCGTTGCGGCTTGAGAATGGGTATGCAGGACAGCGTTGGCCTGAGTAGCGGCTAAGATGGTTTGGTGAAGGCGGGTTTCGGCGGAAGCCTGGCCATCACCGTGGATCACCCGACCAGAGTCATCCACAACAATGAGGTTCTCAGGCTGGAGGGACCCTTTGTCAACACCGCTTGGAGCCATGAGAAGGCTATATGGATCGCGCGACAGAAGGGAACTGAAATTGCCCCCTGTGCCGTCACACCAACCCCGCCTGTGGACGAAACGGATGACCTCGCAAAGTGCAAGGGCTTCTGAGAGCAGACGTTGCTTCGCTGACGTGGAGAGTGTCATCGCATGAAAGGTTGGGGCGAGTGCTCAATAAACAGTCTGCCTGACCAAAGCGTGCGCAGGTCGTGATTGGGCATACGTCGTTGCTAAGCAGTTTTCGCGCTTGCCTTGGCGTGAGGACTCATCCACAGATCCCACCAGTAACCAAGTGGTGTTCATTCTCGGTTGAACCGGCGACTTGGCGACCTGTCCATTGAACCGGGACAACCTCAGTGAGTTGTTGAGGGGTTGACGCTTGTCTGAAGAGAAGCTCCTCTACTCCTCTACTCCTCTACTCCTCTACTCCGCTTCTCCGCTCCTGGAAGGGCAGCTCAGAGTGTTTTTTCACGCAGGGGTGAATCGCTTTAGGTTTGGCAGTGGGGACACCAGTGGCTGCTGCGTCCCCCCAAGCGGTCGAGGAGGATGCTTGCGCCGCAGCGTCTGCAGGGATGTCCAGCGCGTCGGTAGACCCAGCTCTGGCCGCCATATTGGCCGTTCAGGCCTGATACCTGGCGGAAATCACTGAAGCTGGTGCCCCCGGCCTCGATGCTGTTGTGCAAGACCTCGCGGAGGGCATCCCTTAACAGTTCGAGTCGTGATGGCTCCACCAGGTTGACGGGTGTGTGTGGCCGGATACCGGCGGCAAACAAACCCTCATCGGCATAGATATTGCCAACTCCAGCTACGAGCGACTGATCCAACAAGGCTGTTTTGATGGCTCTTCGGCTGTTTTTCAGCCGTTGTCGCAGATAAGCGGCGTCGAATTCAGGCGCGAAAGGTTCGGGTCCCAGGCGGGACAGACCCCTGATGACCCTCTCCGGGGCCTGGCCCGCCGGAACCCACCACATCTGGCCAAAACTGCGCGTATCCACAAAGCGCAACTCCCCTGCCGCACACCAGAAGCGCGCTCGGGTGTGCCGACAGGGAACGGACGGCACATCTACCCAGAGAAACTGCCCGGTCATCCGCAGATGGACCCCCCAAGCGCCAGCTGGACTGTCGTCGCTGTGGACCAGAGAGGCCAGGAGATATTTGCCGCGACGGTCCCATCGCAAAACACGAGTGCCCCGCAAGCCCCAGGCGAACACCTCAGGATCGGGGGGACTGGCCACAAGCTGTGGCCGCAACACCTCGACACGCAACCATTCCTGTTGCAGGGTGTGATGCTCCAGACCACGGCGGACGGTCTCCACCTCGGGCAATTCGGGCACAGTTCTTCGTGGTCGAGGACGTTATGAAACCAGGACAGCGGTTGGTTGACGTCCTTGGCGTGCCCTGGCTTCCCCTCGGGGATCAGGCCTTTTCCAGCTCGCTCTCGGCGAAATTGTTTGTGTTGATACCGCCTTCAGAACCGCTGAAGCCGTTGTAGTTCACCTTGTCAAAACGCACCACCACGGGATAACGGATGCCCGATGTGTCGATGGTGGCAACAGTGCCGACCTCGTTGAACCAGTAGGACTCGGGACGCTTGATGCGCACTTTGTCACCGCGGGAGATGGCCATTGCTCGTGAGCGGGTCACAGAAGGATCGAGATGACGATACCGGGCGGCTCCTGCCTGGATCGCCTGGCGTCACGATTCGTCGCCCGGCGTTCGGCGCGGCGTCACCCGACGCTGGCTCGACAAGGCGCGGGGGATGGCCGTCGAGGCGCTGAATCCAACAGGACGTGACGCGTCATCGTGGCAGCATCCGCCTCTTACCCCCCGTCCCCGATGGTTTCCCCCCCCGCTTCCGCCTCACCGCCAGCGCTCACCCTCGAACTGCCTGATCCGGAACGGGATGACATCAGCGCCATGGATTTTCAAGCCCGTCTGGAGGAAGCCTGGGCGGTGTGTGATCGCTTTGATCTGCAGACGGAGATCTGGCGCGGCCGCATCCTCAGAGCCGTGCGCGATCGGGAGAAACGGGGCGGGGAGGGACGCGGCCTGGGCTTCCTGCAATGGTTGCGAGAGCATGAGATCAGCAAGACCCGTGCTTACACCTTGATCCAGCTCGCGGAGTCGGCCGACAACCTCTTGGAGGAGGGCCTGCTCGACGAGGGCAGCGTGAACCAATTTTCCAAACGCGCTTTTCTGGAAACAGCCCAGGCGGGGCCGGAAGTCCAGCAACTGGTGAGCGAGGCCGCCCAGTCCGGCCAGCAGATCACCCGCCAGCAGGTCAGACGCCTCAGCGACGAGGTGATGGCCGCCACCAGTCCCCTGCTGCCGGAGGAAATTCGCCAGCGGACGGCGGACAATCTGTTGCCCTCGCGGGCCGTGGCACCGCTGGTGCGGGAACTCGCGACCTTGCCCGACGCCCAGCGGGAGTCGCTCTGCCAGGAGTTGAGGGAGGAGCCCGAATTGGACCGTGTTCGTGATGTCACGCTCACGGCGCGCTGGTTGAAACGGGCGGCGGAGGCGGGTCTGGCCGTCCGGGCGTTGCAACGGGAGGATCTCAACCTGGAGAAGGCCATGCTGGAGGCGCAGCGCCTGGATGCTCTCGGCGTGTTGGCCGATGCGGTGAGCCAGGCACGGCAGTTGGAACGGGCCGTGCTTCAACTGCACACGAGTTGGCGCCGTCTGAACCTGCTCCAGGAACGGTTGTGGTTGGAAAGCGGCAGCAGCACCCCCCAGCTCCGCACCACGCTTCAGGCCCTGCAAACCCTCAGCGGCAGCACGCTGCGGGTGTCGCTCGGGGAGCTGGCGGGGGGGAAGCGCGTGCGTCTGCAGATCGTGGAAGAAACGGCCGACCAGCTTGAGGCCCCAGCCGTCACCACCGGTGGGGGAGGCTAAGGTCTAGAGGCGCTGTGGATGGTGTGAGCTTGGCGGAGGACGCCCTCCTCAACGCTTTGCGTCGACATTTCGGTTGGTCAGCCTTCCGGGATGGCCAGCGACCTGTGGTGGAAGCGCTCCTCGAGGGCCGCGACTGCCTGGCGGTCCTTCCCACTGGAGCCGGCAAATCCCTGTGCTACCAACTTCCGGCCTTGGTCCGCGAGGGGCTCACCGTGGTGGTCTCTCCCCTGGTGTCGCTGATGCAAGATCAAGTGCGTCAGCTCGAACAGCGGGGGATCCCGGCGGCTTGCCTGCACCAGGGCTTGCCTTTCGACGACCAGAGAGCGCTGCGTCGTGCGCTGGAGGAAAGGAAGCTGCGCTTGCTCTACCTGGCTCCGGAGCGGTTGCGGGTGGAGGGCACCCGTCAGCTGTTGGAGGAATCGCTCCAAAGTGGAGGCCTGGTGGCCCTGGCGGTGGACGAAGCCCATTGCATCAGCGCCTGGGGCCACGATTTCCGCCCGGACTACCGGCGGCTTGGCGATCTGCGCAGCCTCTTCCCGGGGGTTCCCCTCGTCGCCCTATCCGCCACGGCTCCTCCTCAAGTGAGGGCCGACATCATCCGCCTGCTGGGCTTGCGTCATCCTTTGGTGCAGGTGCGCTCCGCCAGCCGGCGCAACCTGTCTTATGCCATGCGACGGCGATCGGCCGAGCCGTTGCCCGAGGTGCTGCAGGCCCTGGCCGCCGCGCGAGGGGCTGTGCTGATCTACGCCCGCACCCGCCTGGCGGTGGAGGACTGGAGTGAACGTCTGAGGCGGGCCGGGGTGGAGGCCATCGCCTATCACGCCGGTCTGGATCCCCCCAGCCGTCAGCACGCCCTTGAGCACTTCCAGACCCAGCCCCGCCCCGTGCTGGTGGCGACCGTGGCCTTCGGCATGGGCGTGGATCGGGGGGATGTGGGTTTGGTGCTTCATCTCGATCTTCCCGCCAGTCCTGAGGGGTATCTGCAGGAATCGGGTCGGGCGGGCCGCGATGGACAACCGGCGACGTGTCTGGTGCTGTTTGATCCTCGTGATCGCGAGCGGCTGGGCTGGGCGATCCGTGCGGCGGCCCCGGTGGATCCCGATGGCGCTGGCTTGGATCAAGGGAGCCAGCGCATGGTGCAGGCCCAGAGGCAGCTGCGACGAATGGAGGCCATCGCGGAAGGGGAGGAGTGTCGAGAACGGGCTCTGCTGCGGGCCGTGGGAGAGGTGGGGGGCGATTGTGGGCGGTGTGACCGCTGCCTCCGCCAGGATCCCCGCCGCGATTGGTCGGAGGAGGCGGTGCGCGTGCTTGGCGCTCTGAGGGAACAACAGAGATCCTCAAGCAAAAGCTTGGCGGAGCGGTTGGCCGATCGCTACGGGGGGGAGGCCGAGGAATGGCGCTGGCTCAGCCGTCGGCTGGTGCAGGAACACTTGATCGCCGAGAGCGACGATGGAATTCAGCGCCTCTGGTTGAAGACCGCCGGCCTCCATTTTTTGCGCACCCCCTGGCCCCTGCGTTGGGTGGCCTGAACCGATCAGCCGCTGCGGCGAGAGCAGAAATCATTCACCAGGCGGGTCTCCACCTCGGAGGACGGATCGCTCCAGCTGCCCCACTGGCCATTGGCGTCGGTGCTGTTGATCTTCCGCGCCCCGCAATTGATTGAGGTGTACAACGACTCTCCCTTGGCGTTGACCACCGCGGCCACCATGCTGCCCCCCATCGGCTGCCAGCTGGTCCAATCCACCTGCTGAGGGCCATAGGTGCGCCAGTCGCTTTTGCCACTGGCCGCTCCCCGGGCCGCGGCCACCGCGATGGCGGGTTGCGGACGGGGGGCGACGGCGGTCGGTCGCCCATCCGGGCGGGCTTGGGGGGCCGGGCTCGCGGCCGCCGCCGGCGGACGTCCGGTCAGGCGCAGGGTGCTGCCAGCGGGAACGTTGTTGGGATCACTGATGGCATTCAGGGCCACCAGCTGACTCAGGGGCACTCCCGTGCCACGGGAGATGGCAGAGAGGCTTTCGCCTTTGCGAACCACGTGCGCGCTGGCTCCGGGGGTGTAGCTGAAGGCGGTGGGTTGGGTCGTGGCCCGGGGCGCGGAGGTCGCGGGGCGGGGAGTGCCTTTGAGCTTCAGCACCTGTCCCACCTCCACGTGGTCGGGATCCGTGAGGCTGTTGAGCGCGATGAGGCTGCTCATGGAAATGCCGTGGCGATCGGCGATGTCCGACAGCGTCTCCCCTTCCCCGACCGTCACGGTCGTTCCGCCTCCGGCGCCGCCGCGGGGGCCACTGGAGGCTCTGGCGCCGGAGGGCAGCCGCAGGGAGGTGCCGGCCTCCACGTGATCGGGGTCGGAGATGTTGTTCACCTCCATCAGGCGCTTCATGCTCACGCCCAGGCGATCGGCGATCTCGGAGAGGGTTTCCCCTGGTTGCACCTTCACCTCCCCCGCCATGGAGGGCAGCGGGAGAGCCAGGGCCAGAACCAGGGCGACGACGACGGGGCGCATGGAATCAAGCGTCTGCAGGCTCGGCGCACCTTAAGGAGGGTTTGGCCTGTCATCCAGTCCCCCGGGCCTGGATTGCGCCGCTTTGTCCAGCGGCGCGACCTCCATCCGGGCGCTCCCCATCCGGGCGCTCCCCATCCGGGGGCCATCAACCCATGAGCCGCTTCATCAGGGGGAGCTTGCCGCTGTAGGGCGGGTAGCGAAAGGCGAGGTCGGGCCAGAAGCGCTGCTCCAGGATGCTGCGCTGATGGGAAAACGTGAGGAAGCCGGCCTGGCCGTGGTAAGCCCCCATCCCGCTCTCCCCCACGCCCCCCAGAGGCAGCTGCGGCACCCCCACCTGCACCACCACATCATTGAAGGCCAGGCTGCCGGAGCTGGTGGCCAGCCGCAGCCGCTCCCGGTCCCGCGGGTTCTGGCCAAAGAGATAGAGGGCGAGAGGTTTGGGGCCGGCCTGAACGCGGGAGATGGCCGCCTCCAGATGCGGCACCCGCACCACCGGCAGGAGCGGTCCGAACAGCTCTTCCCGCATCAGGGGATCGGTGTCTGGATCCTCGACGCGCAACAGGGTGGGTTCGATGCGGCAAGCGTCCGCATCCAGCCGTCCCCCCAGGATCACCTGGCCGCGCTCGCGCGCCTGCTGGACAAGCCGCGCCAGCCGCTCGAACTGCGCGCGGTTCACCACGCGGCCCAGATCCGGGCTGGTCAGGGGATCCGCCCCGTAGAGGTTGCGTATTTCGGCGCCGATGGCCTCCAACAGCGGCGCCTCGATGGCGGGGACCACAAGCAGATGGTCGGGGGCGACGCAGGTCTGGCCGGCATTCAGCCCCTTGCCCCACACCAGCCGCCGCGCCGTGGGAGCGACCGCGGCGTCCGCCAGCACGATCGCGGGGCTTTTCCCCCCCAGCTCCAGGGTCACGGGGGTGAGGTGTCGGGAGGCCGCGGCCATCACCAGCCGCCCGACCCGGCCTCCGCCCGTGAAGAAAATGTGGTCAAAGCGGATGTCCAGGAGCGCGGCGCCCACCTCCCCGTCTCCCTGCACCACCTGCACCCGCTCAGGGGGAAAGAGCCGCCCCAGCCGTTCGGCGAGCAGGCGGGCGGTGTGGGGGGCCAGCTCGGAAGGCTTGAGCACCACGCTGTTGCCAGCGGCCAGGGCGCTGATCAGCGGCTGGAGGCAGAGCTGAAAAGGATAGTTCCATGTTCCGAAGATCAGCACGCAACCCAGGGGCTCGGGCCGCACCCGGCCGCGCGCCGGCCAGCTCCAGGCGGGAAGGGGGATGGAGCGGCCCGCCAGCCAGCGCTTCAAGTGGCGCCGGGTGAAGCGGAGCTCCTCTCGCACCCCCACCAGCTCGTAATAGGCCTCCAGCGGGGGCTTGCCCAGATCCTTGGCGAGGGCGTCCAGCAGGTCCGCCTCCACCGTTTGAAGCAGGGTGTCCAGCCGGGCGAGCTGGTCCTGCCGCCAGGCCAGGGGGCGCGTTTCTCCCTCCAGCACCGGTTGGCGCATCGTCTCCACGGACGGGGACAGCGGGGACAGGACCTCAGGCATGGCGTCAGGGCGGCGATGGGAAGCGGGTTGACGCTGGCAGAAATCGGGCGAAAGAGGGGTCACGGACAGCTGGTTCGCGCGGCCTGCTGGCGGATCTGGAGGGCGCCAGCACACAGAGCTCGGGAGTGGCGGCCATGGACAGAGCGCCAGGGACGAGCGCACCCACCATGAGGAACAGTTTGGTAGCAATCGCCACAGTCGAGCTTTGAGAGAGCTGCGTAGCGTTTCGCGGTGGTTCCTTGACGGGAGCCACGTCGAGACGGCGCCTCGAGCGTGCCGCGGGTTCGTGGGGGCTTCTGGGCGAGCGCGTGCCGCGGCGGTGCGCGTCCAGGGGCGACTCCCCGGACCCCGTCCCCTGTGCCGCACGCCGACAGAAGTCCCGCCGAGGAGGGTCTGCCATGGATGTGTTCACTGATCCCGTCGTCAGTCCCTCCCGGGCCTGGTCGCCGACCCTGGTGAGGGTGCCGCTCAAAGCCATCCTCTTCCAGCAGGCCATGGCTGAGAACGGCGAGGGGGATCGCCCGAGGCCGCTTGGTCCCGCCATCCCTTCTGGCCATGTCCGCTACAGGCAATGAGATCGCGGCACGGGTTCGCGGCTGACCAACCCTGAAACCAGGACCAATCGCGGCGCCAGTTTGAGCGCTGTCCCAAATGGGACTCATGAAAAATCGTGCTAACTTTCTGTTGCCTGAAGGTGCTTAAAGAATTGCATCTCAGGTCTTCTGCCGTTGCCTTGCAGTTCATCAATTACAAGTGACTTTATTGGTCATTTGTCTCTTCCTTGCCCGACTTTTTTCTCGCTAATTCCCAACCATGACCAATCCGATTCCTGGCACAATTTTCGCCGACCTTCTCTTTGGCACGTACCTCAATGATCACTTCACGGCCAACGCAGGCAATGACACGTTGGTTGGCAGTTATGGCAATGATATCCTCGATGGACAAACTGGATTTGATGTTGCTGATTACACTAATCTTGGCGCCACTGTCACCCTTGGTGCCCTGGGTGCTCTGTCCAAGGGCGCTCTCGGTGCGGATACGCTGAAGTCGATTGAACGCGTCAATGGCAGCGCGCTCTCCGGAGACACCATCGACTTGAGTGGGGCGATTTCTGGAGGGCCTGTGGTCGTCACGGGAGCCTCTGTGAATCTCTCCACCACCATTGGCACAGTTGTTGTCAATGGCTCTGGCGGTGGGTTGCCGGTGTCTGTTCAGGTGACGAACTTTGAAAATATACTCGGAACAATTTATAATGACACCCTGATTGGTAATGCCGCCGCAAATACGATCAATGGCAATAACGGCGATGATTTCATCGATGGCAAAGATGGAAATGATTTGCTGCTTGGTGGCGATGGAAATGACGGTGTGGTCGGTGGGAACGGAGCGGACACCCTGATCGGGGGCGCTGGCAAGGACAAGATGAGTGGTGGCCCTGGAAATGATCGCTTCGCATGGAGTACAACGAAGGAATCTCCTGCTGGAAGTGGTGATGTCATCACTGATTTCAGTTTGGGTGACATCCTTGATTTTCAATTGATCGACGCGCGAGTTTCCGTCAGCGGCAACCAGGCCTTCACCTGGATTGGAGGTGCGGCCTTCTCTGGCGAAGGTCAATTGCGCTTCCAGGGTGGCTCGGGAGGCGTTTTCATCCAAGGCAATACGTCCGGTTTGACCGGGGCGGAATTGGAAGTGTTTCTTGCGGGAGTCCCCGCCACCCTGCCCGGTCTCGCGGCGGTTGGACTGCCGGCCAACATCATCCTTTGAGTCCACCCGGGACCCCGCCTTAGGCTCGCCTGGGACTTGAGCGTCGGTGAACATCTTCCTGTTCTGACGACCTCCATGACCTGGCTTCCTCCAGATCCTGACTTCCGCCAGGATCTGGAGGTTTTTCAGGAAGTCTCACCATGAGAGTGGCCGGCGAGACCTCACACGGCCGCCGAGCTTCTCTTCAGCGGGCCAATTTCGCGGGCCCGGTTCTGAAGAGAGAGCAGGCGCGCTGGAGACCACACTATCGCAGGCAAGTTGATGCTGGTGATATTAAAATTTGTCAGCACCACGCTGAGGAAGTACGCCCCAGACGCCAAGAGTGCCACTGCCGCCCCCGCCAATGCAAAACGATGTTTTATTGTTATCTGGGCAAGCTGTAATTATCAAGCTTCTCATGGCCAAACTTTGATGTCCCATCAAGTCACGCAGCCCTGACCTCGGTCCCTGACTCCTCCGGGAGTTCGGCGGAAGATGTCTGTCTTGAAAAGCCCTTGACGAGACTTGAACTCGTGACCTCTCCCTTACCAAGGGAGTGCTCTACCGCTGAGCTACAAGGGCGTGTGGATGGTGGGCCGGGTTGGATTTGAACCAACGTAGGCAGAGCCAGCGGATTTACAGTCCGCCCCCATTAACCACTCGGGCACCGACCCGAACCACACTTCGCCACCTTACCAGCCGCTCGTCCCCCCCCCTCCCCTCCACTGTCCGCGAGCGGCCGCGAGGAACGGCTGGTCTCCTCCTTACGATCGGAGCGAAGGTCGGGCCAGCCCCTGTGCTTCGCGTTCTCCTGCTCAATGGCCCCAATCTCAACCTGCTGGGTCCGAGGGAGCCTGGCCTCTACGGCTGCGCCACCCTGGAGGGGATCGAGGCTGATCTGCGTCGCTTGGCCACGGAGCTGGGCGTGGCGCTCGACTGTTTCCAAAGCAATCACGAAGGCGCTTTGGTGGACCGGATTCACGCGGCCCGGGGCCAGGCGGAGGGCCTCCTGATCAATGCCGGCGCTTACACCCACACCTCCATCGCCCTGCGGGATGCGCTGCTGGCCGTGGCCCTCCCCTTTGTGGAGCTGCACCTGAGCAACGTCCACGGGCGGGAGGCGTTTCGTCACCACTCGTTTCTGGCGGACAAGGCCCTGGGGGTGATCTGTGGCTTTGGCCCCACCAGCTACACCCTCGCCCTGCGGGGACTGGTGGACCATCTGGGAGGGGTGGGCTGATGGCCATCCCTGGCGAGACCGCCCCCCGGGTGAAATGGCTGGCGGCTCCCACCAGCCCCGTCTGGGTGGACCAGGCGCTCGCACGCCCCGATCTCGTGCTCATCGACCATGCCCATTGCGAGCGCAAAGCCGCGGGCGTGGCTCTGCAACTGATGTTTCGCTACCCCTCCGATCGGGAGCTGGGGGAGCGGTTGAGTCCCCTGGCGCGGGAGGAATTGGCCCATTTCGAGCGGGTGCTGGCCCTCATGGGCCAGCGCGGCATCGCCCCCCGCCCCCTGCCCGCCCCGCCCTACGGCGCGGCGCTCAAGGCTCAGGTTCGACGAGAAGAACCCGGCCGTCTGCTGGATTCCCTGCTGGTGGCCGGCTTGATTGAAGCGCGCAGTCACGAGCGCATGGCTCTGCTGGCCTCCCACGGTCCCGACCCCGAGCTGCGCCAGCTCTATGGCGACCTGCTGGCCAGTGAAGCGCGCCACTTCGGTCTGTATTGGCTTCTCGCTGAGGCGCGATGCGGACGGCAGGCGCTGGTGGCGCGGTTGGAGGAGCTGGCGCGGGCGGAGTGGGAGGCGTTGCTCTCCCCGGAGGCGGGCGCGGTGGGGGCCGAGCGGGTCCGCATGCATTCGCCGGGGGTCTTGCCCCTGGAGCCCCTGGCCGCCCCGGGTTGAACAGGGCTCAAGGGAGCAGAGGAAACCGCTCCGCGATCGGATCGCCCGTGAACTGGGCCACCCAGCCCTCGGGATTGTCAAAGAAGCGGATGGCGGTGAAGCGAGGGGCGCTGCCCATGTCGAACCAGTGCTGGGTGCCGGCGGGCACGCGCAGGAAGTCGTTGGTTTCGCAGAGCACTTGCAGCACCTCCTCGCCGATGTGCAGGCAGAAGAGGCCGCGGCCCTCGACAAAAAAGCGCACCTCGTCCTCGCTGTGGATGTGCTCGCTCAGAAACTTGCGGCGCAGGGCGTCGCGGTCGGGATGATCGGGGCTCAGGCGGATGGCATCCACCGTGGGATAGCGGCCGGTGGTCCGCACACGGGCGATCTCGGGGGCGTAGGCCGCGAGGATCTCCGCTTCGCTGGCCTCCGCCGCCAGCGCCACCCGGGCGGGCCAGCGCTCAAAGCCGATGCCCCGTTCGGCCAGGAGCTCGCGGATGCGCTCGGGGTCGTCGCTCGACAGCGGGGAGAGCGCCGGCGAGGACCCGCTGGCGTTGAAAATCTGCAGATGACTCATCGACGCCACCAACGGCTACCCCATCAGCTTAAAAACCTTCCCCGGGGCCTCCGCTGATGAGCCGCCCCGACCCGGCACCGCCAGGCACTCCGCCGTCCGCCCTGTCGCGGGCTCTTGCCCTCCTGCCCCGGGCGTCTTCCGTCACGGAGGCCGTCCCGTCCAATCCCCGCGGCGCGGTGACCTTGGTGGGGGTGGGGCCGGGGGATCCCGATCTGCTCACGGTGGCCGCCCTGCGGGCGATCGCGGCGGCGACGGTGGTGGCCTACCCCGTGGCCCGGGTCGGTGGTGAAGGCATGGCCGCCCGCATCGCCGCTCCCTGGCTCGCGCCATGTCAGCGGCGCCTGCCCCTGCTCTTCCCGATGGTGGAGGCTGCGGAGCCGCGGCGCGAGGCCTGGCACCACGCCGCCGCCATCCTGGCCGCCGAGGCCGAGCGGGGGGAGCGGCTCGTGCTGCTCTGCGAGGGAGACGCCTCCCTGTTCGCCAGCTGCTCCTACGCCCTCCTGGCCCTGGCGGAACGCCATCCCTCCTGTCCCCTGCGGGTGGTGCCGGGGATCAGTGCCGTGGCGGCCGCCGCGGCCGCCGCCTCCAGCCAGGGACTGCCCTGGCCCCTGGCCCTGCAGCGGGAAGGGCTGCTGATCCGCCCCACCCCCGAGACCCCCGCCGGGCTGGCCCGGCTCCTGGACGAGGCCGCCGCCTCCGCCACGGTGCTCGCCCTGCTGAAGCTGGGCCGGCGCTGGCGCTGGGTGCGGCCCCGCCTGGAGGAGCGCGGTCTTCTGGAGCCCGCCTTGTTCGCCAGCCGCGTGGGCTGGCCGGATCAGCGGCTGGTCCCGGCGGTGGCGGTGCCAGCCGATGAGCAGCCCTATTTCTCCCTGCTGCTGCTGCGTCAAAGCTGGCCCGACGTGTTGCCCTGACGCCATCGGTCCTCGGCGCGAGCCAACACGGCCAGGGCCTCCCGCGGGCTTGGCGCGCGCAAGAGGGCCTGCCGCAGCTCGGGACCTCAAGGAAGCTCGGCGCAGGCCCAGGCGAGATGCTTGCGAGCCACCAGCAGCCCGTGGTCGCCCCGCTCCGCCAGCAGCGCCTGGAGATGCTCGGCCGCCAGGGCCAGCCGCCTCCGCCCGGCGGGCCGCCTCCGCCATCGCCGCCGGCCGGTGGTCGAACAGCTGCACGCCGATGGGGCCACCCTCCTCCGCCAGCTCCTCCAGGCGTTCGCGGCCCTCGCCCCGTTCCTGGCGGGTGGCGTGCACCACCTCGGTGAACAGCAGGGCTTGCGGGGCCCAGCGCCGCACCAGACGGCGGAAGATCCTGTCGCTCACCCCCGCCAGGGGGGACTGGAGCACGCGGCAGTGGATGGCGCGGGAGGTCCCCCGCCCCTC
>VGQX01000076.1 GCA_016882305.1 Cyanobacteria bacterium K_Offshore_surface_m2_239 | reverse complement strand
AGCTCACGAAGCCGGTATTTTCGGCCATGGTGTGGGCTTTCTTGGTGCCTTCACGCAGCTGGGAGGCAAGGGCAATCGCCATGGTTGTCGATCAGGAGTTTAGTTAGTCAGCTTAATGGGCACAACAAGTTCGGGGGCTCTTTCTTTGCAAAAGGATGCCTGTCTTCACAGCGCGTCACCTCCATGATACTCACGACTCCAATGACAAGAGCGTTCTCCGCAGAGTGTGACGTGTTTGCCAAGGTCGTTGCCCAGGCTGATGCCCGCGGCGAATTCATCAACGCTGGTCAGATCGACGCCCTCGCGGCGATGGTCGCCGACAGCAACAAGCGGATGGATGCCGTCAACCGCATCACCTCCAACGCCTCCAAGATCGTCACCAACGCGGCCCGCGATCTGTTCGAGGCCCAGCCTTCCCTGATCGCCCCCGGCGGCAACGCCTCCACCCATCGCCGCATGGCTGCCTGCCTGCGCGACATGGACATCATCCTCCGCTACGTCACCTACGCCGTCTTCACCGGCGAAGCGTCCGTGCTGGAAGATCGTTGCCTCAACTGCCTGCGCGAGACCTACCTGGCCCTGGGCGTCCCCGGTGCTTCCGTGGCTGAAGGCGTGCGCAAGATGAAGGATGCTGCCATCGCCATCGCCAACGATCGCAACGGCATCACCCCCGGCGACTGCTCCGCTCTGATCAGCGAGATCGGCACCTACTTCGACCGCGCTGCCGCCGCTGTCGGCTGATCCCCTTCCCTTTTCTCGGTTCTTAACCCACCTTTCGTCCTTCCCAATGAAGACTCCCCTCACCGAGGCCGTTGCAGCCGCCGACTCCCAGGGTCGCTTCCTCAGCAACACCGAGCTCAATGCTGCCTTCGGTCGTTTTGAGCGTGCCAAAAACGCCCTCGAAGCTGCCCGCGCTCTCACCGCCAACGCCGACAATCTGGTGAACGGTGCCGCCCAAGCCGTCTACAACAAGTACCCCTACACCACCCAGCAGCAAGGCGCTAACTTCGCCGCCGACGCTCGGGGCAAGGCCAAGTGTGCCCGTGACATCGGTTACTACCTCCGTCACATCACCTACTCCCTCGTGGCCGGTGGTACCGGACCCCTTGATGAGTATCTGATCGCCGGTCTCGATGAAATCAACCGTGCCTTCGAGCTATCCCCCTCCTGGTACGTCGAAGCCCTCACCTATATCAAGAACAACCACGGCATCTCCGGTGATCCCGGTGTGATCGCCAACAACTACATCGACTACGCCATCAACGCTCTCGTCTGAGCCTCGCTGGCAACGCCTCCTCACACGCCCCCCGCTTCGGGGGGCTTTTTTGTTACCCCAAGTCCTTCCGATGTGCCGAAGAGTGTCTGCCGTCGACACCTAAGGTCGGCGGATGGCAACATCGAGGTCGCCCATCGTGCTGGTCCCGCTGACCATGACTGGCTTCCCCGAAAGCCCCACCCCCCTCACGGCTGCGGGAGACCCCATCAGTGAGGAGGAGGCGCTCAGGCGCCTTCGCCAGGATCAAGATCATTCCCTGCAGTATTACGCGGCCTGGTGGCTGGGGAAGATGCGCAGCCAGCATCCCGACACCATTCCCCTGCTGCTTTCTGCCCTGCGCCAACGACAGCCGCGAGAGAAGGGCGCCGGTGTGGAACACAATGCGGTCGCCCGCAATGCGGCGCAAGCCCTGGGCAAGGTGGGGGATGGCCGCGCTGTGCCCGAGTTGCTGGCGGCCCTGGCCGACGAGGACGAGGGCTTGCGGGAGGCGGCGGCGCGCGCGCTGGGGGAGCTCGGCACCACGGACGCCGTGCGTCCCCTCTGCGAGCGCCTGGCCAGCGGGTTGGCCGGGGCCGGGGCCTGCCGGCCCAACAGTCCCAAACTTCAGGAACCGTGCGAAGCCCTGTTGGAGGCGCTAGGGGAGATCGGGGAGGCCGATTCCATGGTGCTCGACACCATTGTTCCTTTCCTCGATCACGAACGTCCCCTCATTCGCAGCGCTGCGGCACGTGCGCTGCTGCAACTCACCGGAGAACCCACGTGGGCTGAACCTCTGCTGGCCCTGCTGGACCATCCCCAGCTCCAGGTGCGCCGGGCCGCCTTGATGGATCTTGGCGCCGTGGGCTGGCGACCGGCTCTCGACCCCATTTGCCGCACCCAGGCCGAGAACAGCCTCAAGCTGATCGCCCTGCGCGGGCTGCTGGAGCATGGCATCGGCGAACCTTCCGCTGAAACCCTTCTGGAGGCCATGGATGACCTGCTTTGAACGCTCTCCGCTCCTCCCCCGGGACACGATCCAGGCTCGCTTTGCGGCATTGATCGATGCGGTGGAGCGCGCGGATTCGGCCAGCCAGTTGCTCCAAGCCACCCGCACCCTCGCCCAAACCCTCTCCGACCTCCGCCAGGATTCGCCAGCGGAGCCACCACCGGTGGACGCCCTCGCCTGCCTGGTGCGCATCCTCGGCTTCAACAACCCTGGCGCGGCCGTGGCCGCAGTCGAGGGCTTGATCGCCTGTGGTCCCGACGCCGTGGCCGTGTTGCTGGGAGGACTCGACGACAGAAACTATGGGGCGAAAGCCTGGGCGGTGCGGGCGCTGGCGGGGATTGGTGATGTGCGGGGCTTGGCGATCCTGGAGCAGGCCCTGGCCGATGACGTCGGACCCAGTGTGCGCCGGGCGGCGGCGATCGGCATGGGCACCTTGCGGGTGAGCCACCTGGCTCCTGAGCACCGCCAGACGGTGCGACAACGATCCCTGTCGGCGCTCCAAGGGGCCAGCAAGGACAGCGAATGGGTGGTGCGCTACGCGGTGGCCGCCGCCCTGGAAAAGCTCTGCATGGAGCTGCAAGCCCGGGAGCGGATCTGCGACGAAGCCCTCTCTACCCTCAACATCCTGGCGGATATCGAACGCGAAGACGTGCCGGTGGTGCGCCTGCGCGCCAGGCTGGCGCTGAACCGTCTGCTCTCTCCCCGCGCATGACTCCTGCCGCCGCCGACCCCAACCAGGGGAGCACCACCGTGTTGTTTGTCTGCCTGGGCAACATCTGTCGCTCCCCCGCTGCGGAAGGTTGTTTTTTGCATCTGCTGGCCCAAGAGGGCCTTGAGGAGGCGTTCCAGGTGGATTCGGCGGGCACGGGGCACTGGCATGTGGGCAAACCGGCTGATCCACGCATGCGGGAGGCCGCTGCGCGGCGGGGTCTGGTGTTGCCCAGCCGAGCGCGGCAGATCGACGCCACCGACTTGACCCGCTTTGCGCACATCCTCACCATGGACAACGACAATCTGGCGGGGGTGCGTCAGCTGGCTCAGGGCCGTTCCCCTCTCGCCAAGATCGAGCCGATCAGCCGCTATTGCCGTCACCACTCCCTGGAGGAGGTGCCGGATCCCTATTACGGGGGGCCAGAAGGATTCGAGCGGGTGCTCGACCTTCTTCAGGACGCCTGCGCGGGATTTCTGGACAGCCTCAGGCCCCCGCGCCACTGAGGCCAGGCCAAGCCTCTTCCGGCACCCGCGCCCGAAAGGCATCCACCAGGGCCTCAAGCACCGCCTCGATGCCCATGCCGTCGGTCACGAGCACCACGGCATCGGCGGCTTGGCGCAAGGGCGCCACAGAGCGGGTGGAATCGCGTCGATCGCGCTCCGCGATCTGGCGCTCCAGCTCCGCCAGCTCCGACACGGCAAATCCCTGCCGCCGCAGATCCAGAGCCCGCCGCCGCGCCCGCTCCGCCACGGTGGCGGTGAGGAAGATCTTGCACTCGGCGTCGGGAAACACGGCGGTGCCCGTGTCCCTCCCCTCGGCCACCAGGCCCCCCCGTTCGCCCAGGCGACGCTGCTGGGCGGTGAGCGTGTTCCGCACGCAGGGGTGAGCGGCCACGGCGGACACCACGGCGGTGACCTCGGGGGCGCGAATGGCCGTGCTGATGTCTTGGCCGTTGAGCCGGAGCCGCAAGAGACCCTCTTGGTCCTGGCTGAGCTCCAGAGCCAGATCGGCCAGCAGGGGTTCGACAGCCGTCGGATCCTCCGGGTTGACGCCTTGACGCAACACCCACCAGGCCAGAGCCCGGTACATCGCTCCCGTGTCCAGGTAGGTGAGGTTCAGACGCCGGGCCAAGGCTCGGGTGACCGTGCTTTTGCCCGCACCGGCAGGACCATCGATGGCGACAATCGGCGCTCGCGACATCAGGAAGAGGTGATCGATCAGACGGGTGGATCCGCAGTGGACGGCGGCGGCCAGCAGGGTCAGACCTTGCGGCCGCTCCACCGGCTGCAGCGTGTGCCCATCCACCAGAGCCACATACTCTGGCAGCAGGCCGTGATGGTCCAGGCTGGTTCGCAAGGTCGCCAGGAGGAACTCCACCGGAAGCCCCTGCCTGGCGGACGTGGCCGCCTGGTTCAGCGCGGCGGGGAGGGCGGTGGCCCGTCGCAACTCCTCCGGCTGGAGATACGCCAACCTGGAGCTCAGCGCCAGGCCATCGGGCCGGCGCACCGACGCCATCGCCTCAATGACGACAGGCAGCCCGAGATCCCGCACGACCTGGCGCAGCACCACCAGCTGCTGCCAATCCTTCTCGCCGAGAAACAGCCGCCGGGGACGCGCCATCGCCAACAGCCGGGCCACCACGGTGGCGACGCCCTCAAAGTGACCCGGGCGGCCGAGACCGCAGAGGGTGGTCTGCAGGGAGGCCGGTGGCACGACGTGGGTGATCCCGGCGACGCCGCGGGGGTAGATGTCGGAGACCGCGGGAGCAAACAGCGCCTGCGCACCGGCTGCCGCGGCCAACGACGCGTCCTCCTCCAGCCGCCGCGGATAACGATCAAAGTCCTCATGGACCCCAAACTGCAGGGGATTCACGAACACGCTCACCAGCACCCGGGGTTCCCCCCACCAACGATCCGCCGCGGCCCGCTGGATGAGTTGGAGATGACCAGCGTGCAAAGCCCCCATGGTCGGCACGAAATGCAGGATGTCGGGGGGGAGAGACGCCCGCCAGTCCGCCAAGTCCCGTTCCGTGCGCAGGACGTCCAAAGGAAAGCCCAAAAAAAGAATCCTCCCAGCCCGAAGGCCAGGAGGTCAGGGGCGGGACTCAACGAAGGGGAGGGGATCAGTCGATCACCTCGAGCTTCACATCCGCGATGCCGCTGGCCGTGAGGCCCAACACCTGGGCGGCTCCATGGGCCAGATCAATGATACGCCCGCCGGTGAAGGGACCACGATCGTTGATGCGCACCACAGTGGAACGGCCGTTGTCCAGGTTGGTGACGCGCACTTTGGTGCCGAAGGCGAGATGGCGGTGGGCCGCCGTCAGGGTGCCAGGGCGGAGGATTTCCCCGCTTGCCGTGCGTCCGCCGAAAAAGCCTGGCCCGTACCAGCTGGCTTGACCGATTTGTACAACCCGCGCTGAGGCGAGAAGAGGACTCTGGGCTGGAGCCACAGGTGGTCTCATCCGCAGGAACTTGTCCTCCCAAAGAGGGGCGGTCTGTTCGCGAGGGGAGAAGGGTGCGATGTCGGGTGCGGTGAGGGAGGCGGCCTGAACAGGGGTCAAAGCGGCTCCCGCCAGGAGGACAGCGGCAGATCCGAGCAGTTGAAGAGTACGCATGACACTCGGAATTCAAGTGGAGAATGCGAAGGGAGAGTGAACTCCCTGGGCGAGTCACATCTGGCTTGAGCTATGGCTTGGCGAACAAGCGACTCAAGCTTGTGATGCGTGTCCGGGGTGAATTCCTGACCTAGGAAAAACAACTCGATCAAGTTACCGGGGTTTCCATGGCCGAACAGCCTCCAAAAAGACCACTGAGACTGATCAGAATTTTTCATGCTTAAGCATTTGACCTGTTTTCGCCGGGCTTCCCGGCACCTGCCACCCTGCCGAAACATGAGGAAATCTGATGCAAAAGATAAGCTGTCTTGATGGACGGGTGTGGCAATTGGAGCGGCGTCCATGCCGAACAGGGGTTGTCGCGGGTGTCCCGGGGCCCCTGTTTCATGGCGTCGGAGGATCAGGTCACTCGACCAATGGCCATGGATTACAGGAGCGCGGGCGTGGATGTGCTGGCGGGGCGAGCCTTCATCGACCGGATTCGCAACAGTGTGAACTCCACCCACCGTCCCGAGGTTCTGGGCGGTGTCGGAGGGTTCGCTGGACTGTGCCGTCTTCCCCGCGGGCTGCGCCACCCCTTGCTGGTGGCAGGCACCGATGGGGTGGGCACCAAACTGGAGCTGGCCCAACGCCTCGCCAGCCACCAGAGCGTCGGCATCGACCTGGTGGCCATGTGCGTCAACGACGTCATCACCTGCGGAGCGGAGCCTCTGCTCTTTCTCGATTACATCGCCACCGGACGCCTCACCCCGGAACACCTGGCCGAGGTTGTGGAAGGAATCGCCGAGGGCTGTCGGCAAAGTGGCTGCGCCCTCCTCGGTGGCGAAACGGCGGAAATGCCAGGGTTTTACAGCCCTGGTCAATATGACCTGGCGGGCTTCTGCCTGGGGGTGGTGGAGGAAGGAGAGCGCATCGACGGGAGTCAGGTGCGGGCGGGGGATCGGGTGGTGGGCGTCGCCAGCAGCGGAGTGCACAGCAATGGCTTCAGCCTTGTGCGGCGCATCCTCGAGCAGGCTGGTGTGACGCTGGAAACGCGACGCACCCCGGAGGCTCCCCCCCTGCTGCGGGAGCTGCTGACCCCGACCCTGCTGTACAGCGCCCTCGTGAAAGCCCTCCTGGAGCATGAGCTCACCCCCCGCAGCATGGCCCACATCACCGGGGGGGGGTTGCCGGAAAACCTGCCGCGCTGCTTGCCGGAGGGCTGCCATGCCGTGGTGGATCCCCTGTCCTGGCAGCGTCCCGCCGTGTTTCGTTGGCTTCAGGATGCGGGGCAGGTGCCCGAGTCCGACCTCTGGCAGACCTTCAACCTCGGAGTGGGCTTCTGCCTCGTGGTGAGTCCCGAGTTGGTGGGCCCTGTGGTGGAGGTGTGTCAGAGCTGTGGGCACACGGCCTGGGAGATGGGTCGCATTGAGCCCGGGGACGCTCCGGAGCCAGGCCTTGCGGGCTTGCCCCACTAGGCACCCGCGGACCCAATCCCACTACAGTCAATTCTTGCTGCGGCTCCTGAAGACCGCAGGCTGTGGCTCCAGACAACCAAATGCCAATACCAGCGATGTTGAATACCTCATCACGCGTCACGCGACGTCGCAGCTCCGCGGGTCCAACCCCTCCACAACGGCCGCAGCCGGTTCGCCCTCGGGTGCGCGAGGCGACGCGGGAGCCATCCCCGACGGGAGGTCAGCGGCCCACTTTTCTCTCGTTGCGCGACCACGGCAAGGTGTACGTCGTGGATCTACCTCGTTTGTCCGACGGACAACTCACCCAAATCTTCAATGAAGCCCAGGGGGTTCTGGAAAGCCTCAACCGTCGCCTGTCGGAACTCGACGCACAAATCTTCCTCAACCCGGCCGACCAGGACACACGCATCCGCGCCACCACAAAACGGGACGTCACCGAGCGGTTTCTGAATGCGATCACCCAGGAACAGGATCTCCGAAGGAGCAACCCCGCCCTGCGGGCCGCCGCTGGTGAATCACTGGCCCGCGCCTTCCTGGAGTTGGCCCGTCATCGGCTGCCGGGCTCCACGTTTGACTCCCTGCTGCAAGAGGCCCTGACGGCCTGTGGCCCCTCCTCCGCCCAGTCTTTGGACGGAGGCCACGGGGAAGCGGACATGCTGCGATTCCTCCACGCGGAAGGGGAGGACAGCGACGACGAGGAAGCGGTCCCCAGCCTGCCGGTGGTGCTCACTCCCGAACCCGAAGGCTGACGCCCGGGCATCAGTCGCTCTGAAAGGGGTTGGCCGGCATGCGCGCCCGGTTGGCGAACGCCAGGCCGTCCAGATGATCCCGCTCCTCAGGCGTCAGGCTCCAGGAGAGGGCCCGCGCCACCGCGTCCACCTGGTTCGGATGCCGCATCCCAGCGATGGGGGTGGCTCCATGGGCTCGACACCAATTGAGGGCCACCGCCACCGGGGGCGCCTCGCGGTCCGCCGCGACCCGAAGCACCCCCTCCCGCAAGGGCGCCGCCCCGGTTTCGAGCCGCCGGAACAGCCAGCCACGGGGACCGGAGGGCTGTGGCCCGGCCTGCCCGGGCGAACGGGCCAACCACCCCAATGCCAAGGGGCTGTAGGCGAGCAGCTGCACCCCCAGCTCGCGGCACACCTCCGCCACACCCCCCGGGCCAGCCGCCTCCGGTGCCAGGAGCGACATCTGCACCTGAAGGCTGGAGAGACGCACCCCGCGCTCAGCAAGATGCCCATGGAGGCGCCGCAAGCGTCGCGGTCCGACGTTGGAGAGCCCCAGCTCCGCCACTGCGCCCGCCACGACCTGATCCGCCAGGCCATCCAGGAGGGGACCCTCCTGCCAGGGCGCGTAGCGAGCCGTGCTCCAGTGCAACTGCACGCGATCCAACTTGCCCTGGAGCCGTTCCCGCGAGGCGGCCAAGGCGCGATCGAATCCCCGCCGGCCCAGCCTCCAGGGGAAAGGCGCCAACTTTGTGGCCACGGTGAGCGTCTCTCTCCGAGAGGGCGTCAGCTCCGCGCACCAGCGCCCCAGGAGCGCCTCACTGCGTCCGTTCCAGCGGCCGGTGCCATAGGAGTCCGCCGTGTCAAAAAACCGCAGGCCCAGATCCACCGCACGGGTGAAGGCCGCTTGGATCTCCGCGTCCTGTCCGGGGTCATATCCCCAAAGGAGCTGATTTCCCCAGGCCCAGGTGCCGACGCCGATGGAGGGGGAAAGGGAGGGGGGGGATGCCATCTGTCGCCACAACGCCGCAGCGGCCATGATGCAACTCGCGAGCCACCCCTCACTTGACCCCGGCCTCCCCTCCATCGTCCTCCGGTCGATCAGCCGCGATCTCCCCCAGCGCGTGCGACGTCGCGCCGGCGGATGCCGCCACCGAAGCGGACAGCCTCGACCCGGTGCTGTGCACCCACTGCGGACGCACAGCCCGCAACGGCCTCACCTGCCAGGGAATCTGCGTGGCCGACTCGGGCTACTGACGTCGGCGCCTCCAAACCCGACGGACCCTGTCGCACCTTGTTGCGGGATGTGCAGTTTTTTGGCCTTTCCCCCCAAAGACCGACAATCCTTAAGATTCGTTTTAGGGTTCAGCTCCAACGAGCCGTCGTGACATGACCCATCCAAGCTCTCTTTTGATTGCCATGGCCCTGTTCGGGCTGATGGTGGTGGAGATCGCCACCCACCTGCACGCAACCGCCTGAAACCTCACGCCCAGCCCAGCGCCAAGGCGGGCAAAACGAGCAACCGAAGACCCGATTGACGGCTTCCCCCATCCAATCGCCTTGGTTTCGTCCTACAAAGGAACGGTGCTGCTTGCAGACTTGGTGAAAGTCATCCACCACAACGATGAGCACCTCCTGTGCCTTTCCTCCGAAGAGGCCGCTCTTTTGTTGGATCTTTGCCATGCGGGTGTGATTTCCGACCATCTGTCGCCTGCCAGAGGCAGACGCAAACGCCTGGAGCGGTTGGTGGGCGATCTGCAGAGTGCCCTGCATGCTGCGGCCCAAGCCGTCTGGCGACGGCAGAACCGCGGGCCCCTCCCCGAAGCCGCCCGCTGAGCCCGCTCCGGCCTCCATCCCTGGAGCCGCCACCCACCTGGACTTCCCCTCTGGCGCTCGCGGGCCAGCCCCGGAAGCCAGGCCAGCGAAGCCCGCGACAGGACCTGTGCGCCCCTCCGAATCCCAGGGTCAGCGGACGGGTCATCACGGAGGAACCGCTGCCCGCTTGTCTTCAAAAGAGGCGGCACCCAGATTCGAACTGGGGATAAAGGATTTGCAATCCTCTGCCTTACCACTTGGCCATGCCGCCACGAGGGAGCAAACTCCCACATGTGGATCGTATCAGCCATGGCATGCCCCCCCGCTTGCTGGTCTTGAGCAACGGGCACGGGGAGGACCTCATCGCTCTCCGTGTGATCGAGGCGCTGCGCCAGCTCCAACCCAAGCTCGCGATCGCCACCCTGGCCCTGGTGGGAGAGGGGAGCGCCTTCAACGCCGCTCGGGAAACGCTGTCCCTGGACTGCCTGGGGCCCTGTCGATCCCTGCCCAGCGGGGGGTTCAGCAACCAGAGTCTCAGCGCGCTCCTGCGGGATCTGGCCGCGGGGCTGCCCCGCACCACCTGGCGCCAAGTTCAGCTCGTGCGGCGCTGGGGCGCCACCGGCCAGCCCGTGCTGGCGGTGGGGGATCTGCTGCCCCTGGCCATGGCCTGGCTGGGAGGCGGTCCCTATGGCTTCATCGGCACGCCGAAAAGCGACTTCACCTGGAGAACCCCCTCCCCTCCAGGGTGGGGATCCACGACGCTGGCCGACTCTTATCACCTCGGCAAGGGCAGTGAATGGGACCCCTGGGAATGGGCGCTGATGGCGCGTCCCCGCTGCCGGCTGGTGGCGGTGCGCGACCGACTCACCGCCAGGGGCCTGAAGGCCCGCGGGGTGGCCGCCGTCGCTCCCGGCAACCCGATGATGGATGGCATTCCTTCGCGACCGCTCCCCCCCTTGGGGGGGGCTCGACGCCTGCTTCTCCTTCCCGGGAGCCGCCTCCCGGAAGCCCTCGGCAACCTGGAACGCCTGCTGGCGTGCTTGCCGGATCCAGACACCTGCGACCTCCTCGGCGGGGTCATCGCTCTGATGCCGGTGGCAACGGGACTGGCCACCTCCCCCGACCTGGCCACCATCTTCGGCGCGGCCGGTTTGCGGGCCCAGACCCCGCCCCCGGCGGATGGGGCCCCCACGAGTCGTCGCTGGGGGCGCCATGGACTGGACCTGTGGATCGACACGGGCGTCTTCGACGCCTGGGCGCCCTGGGGGGAGGTGGGTCTGGCCACAGCCGGCACGGCCACCGAGCAGCTCGTGGGTCTCGGCGTGCCAGCCCTCTCGCTTCCAGGGCCAGGCCCTCAGTTCACACGGGGGTTTGCCCGGCGTCAATGCCGCCTGTTGGGGGGGGCTGTCCTCCCCTGTGGCGGCCCGGAGGAGGCGCGGGCCCGACTGCTGGCGCTGCTGAGCGACCGCCAGGCCCGCGAACGCCTGGGGCGGCGCGGACGACTGCGCATGGGGCCATCGGGGGGGAGTGCCCGGCTGGCGCGACTGATCAGCGAGCGCCTCTGGCCCGCGGCGCTCCCCCTCCCGCCGATGGGGAGGGATGATGCGAGTCGATCTTCACGTCCTGGCGATGTCCGCGATTCCTGATCGGCACTACAACGCGGCTTGCGGCCGCCTGGCGAGCTGGTTGGGAATCAGCATCGCCTCCGCCCGGCGACGTGTCGACATCCGCGCCGCCCGGGAAGGACTCACCGACACCGCGGAGCGCATCGCTCTGGCGGAGCGCATGCTGGCGGAGGCGGAAGCCTCTGGCGTCGACACGCACGCCCTGCTCGGCGCCCAGCTGGGCGCCTTGAGCAGCGAGGAAAACTTCATGACAGAAGACTGACCCGCCCCGCCGCTTGGCGGCAGTCGGTCAATGCTCAAACACCGAGCCGAAGCGCTGCCGGTCCAAGGCGCCGAACACCGGGATGCAGGTGAAACACTCCTGGGCCAGCGTCCAGCGCTCCTCGCGGCGCAGCATCGCCTCCAAGCGGTCTCGGGCCGGGAGCAACCACCGCACATCGCCACAGGCGTAGGTGAGCTGCGCCTCGGTGAGATCCTCCACCCGTCCCCAATCCGAACTTTGGGCCTGCTTGTCGAGCTCCACGCCCACCAGCTCGTTGACCACCTCCTTCAGACCATGGCGCGGGGCGTACGTGCGCGCCAGGCGACTGGCGATCTTGGTGCAGAAGATGGGTTGCACGTTGATCCCCAGGTTTTCCGCCAGAGCGGCCACATCGAAGCGGGCGAAGTGAAACACCTTTTCCACCGCCGGATCCTCAAACAGCTGTCGCAGGCGGGGGGCCTCCTTCTGGCCCCTGGCCAGGCGGACACAGCACACCTGATCCTCCCCATCGCAGATCTGAACCAGGCAAAGGCGATCCCGGCCATGCATCAGTCCCATGGCCTCGGTGTCCACCGCCAGGGAGGACGCCTTCCGGTAGGTGTCGAGCCACACCGCATCGAGATCCCCGTCAAAGACCGCGAACCGCGCCGGTGGCGGCAGGGTTCGGGCGGTTGTGGCCGCGGTCGGGCCGGGGGAGGTGGGCTCGGGCATGGCCGCTGGACGATGTCCCGCCCATGCTGCGCCATCGACCGCCCAGCGCCGAACAACGCCAGCATCGGCGCCATTCAGGTCACAATGGTGCTGATCGCGGCATTTGGATGGCTTCCTTCGGATCGACCCTGGTCCTGACCCTGTTGTTGGCGATTGGCCTGGTCTTCTTCCTGCGGGCCGCCAGCAAGGACCGCACCACCGTGGTGGACGTGCATTCCCCCCGACACCCTGTGGATGTGCTGGAAGGGCTGGTGGCCTGGCTCCAGGCGAGAGGATGGAAGCCCACGGCCAAGGATCCGCAACGGCAGGTGCTGCGCTTCACGGGGGAAGTGCGGGCGAGCCTGCCGCTCTCCATCCTTTTGTCCCTCCTGGCCAGCCTTGGCGCCGGCAGCCTGGCCCTGGTGCTGCACCAGCTCCTGCCGCAACTGGGCCTGTTGGTGTGGGCCCTCCCCCTGCTGGGTCCCCTGGCGGGCTGGCTCTACTGGCGACGAGCCAGCCGCAGCGAAATCCTGGAACTGCGCCTGCTGCAAGACCCGGACAACGGCGGCAGCGCGCTCCGCCTGCGGGCCCATCGCGATGAACTCATCGCCATGGAGACGGAGCTGGGGCCCGCTCTTGGACTGGCCAGTGACGGCCGGCTGCTCAGCTCTCCCATCTGATCCCCCATGCGTCCCACTGATCGGGCCCACGCACGAGCCCCCTTTGCACCGCTGAGCATGGTCGCTCGCGCCGGCCTGCTGACCGCCGTCCTGATGGCGGCACTGACTCCGGGCGTCGCCAACGCGCAACAACGCCCCGTGTCCCTTGTTCTGACCCCTCGCCAAACCGCGGATCCCACCCTCCTGGCCACCGAGGCTCGGGTGCCCGGCGCCATCGACCCCCTCACGGGGGTGCGCAGCCCCATGCGCAAGGACTGGATCGGCCTGCGCACCGTCTCTCCGAACACCCCCATCCTTGTGATGGCCGGTCACGCGGATTCCCAGGGCATCGCCGGGTCGGGCACCAGTGGAGAAGCCGTGGGCCTGCTGGGTGCCGCCCCGATGATGCGGGGCATCACCGATGAGCACTATTGGAACCTGGTGCTGGCGCACGCGGTGGCCACCCTCGGCCGGGAGCGCGGGCTGCGGATTGATTTCTACAAGCCACCCGTGCGCACGATCGTGGATCCGGACCATCCCGGCACCAACTGGAGCGTCGGTCGGGATCACGCCCAGGCCGATGGCTACGCCTTCGAGATCCACTTCGATGCCTACGGCCCCTCGGGGGTGGGCTCTGGGCTGATTCCACCACTGCATCGCCCATTCAGCCGCATCGACGAAAGCCTGGCCCAGGAGTTCGGGGCCTACCCGATGAATTTCCGAGATCGGCTGGGGGCGCCCAAGCGGGGCGTGGCCATCCTGGAGCTGGGCAAGCTGGAAGGCCGGCTGGAAGCCTCCCTCCGGGACCCAGCCACCCGGCAGCGAACCATTCGCCTGCTGGCCGACCGGGTGGTGACGGCTCTGGAGATCGGCCTCGGCCGCCGCCCAACCGGTTCCACCCCCGCCCAGGTCAGCTCACAGCCTGCTGCGGGGCGCATCGCTCCTCCAGCGCTGGGTCGTCCAGCCAGTTCTGCGGGCGAGTGAACACCTCGGTGAGCAGGGCTTCCCGCGACCCCGCTTCGGGGCTGTAGGCGTACTCCCAGCGCACCAGAGGTGGCAAGGACATCAGGATCGACTCGGTGCGACCGTTCGTCTGCAGACCGAAGATCGTGCCGCGGTCAAAAACAAGATTGAACTCCACATACCGCCCGCGGCGATAGAGCTGAAACTGCCGTTCCCGCTCGCCCCAGGGAAGCGACCCGCGCCGCTCGACAATCGGGACGTAACTGGGCAGAAAGGCCTCGCCGCAGGATCGAGCCAAGGCAAACAATTTCTCCCAGTCCTGCTCGATCGGACTCACCGCCCGCGAAGCCTCAGCGGCAGGCCCATGGGGATCGGACCCCTTGTAAAGAAGGCCGCCAACATCCTGATAGTCGTAGAAGATGCCACCCACGCCGCGGGTTTCGCCGCGGTGCTTGAGGAAAAAGTATTCGTCACACCAGGGCTTGAACACCTTGTAATACAACGGGTCCACGGCATCGCAGGCCCCTTTCAGGGTGCGATGAAAGTGGCGGGCATCCTCCAGGAAGGGGTAGTAGGGCGTCAGATCCGCTCCGCCTCCAAACCACCAGACG
>VGQX01000075.1 GCA_016882305.1 Cyanobacteria bacterium K_Offshore_surface_m2_239 | reverse complement strand
GCCCCGGCTTCTACGGCTACATGGAGGGCGGCCTCAACAGCGGCGCCGTGCTCGCCGGCCGCCTCGCCCGCCAGTTCAACCTCCTCCAGGTTCGCTGACCACCCCCTCTCCGGCGCGCCTCTCCCCCGGCGCGCCTCTCCCCGGCGAGCCCCTCAGGCCTTGGACGTCACCACCGGCCGCCGGCGGTTGGGAAACAGCTCCCGGCAGAGGGGGCACACCGTTCCGTCGCAGCCGCGGGCGGTGCAGTGCTCCCGGCCGTAGAAGATGATTTGCAGATGCAGGCGGTTCCAGGCCTCGCGAGGGAACAGGCGCTTGAGATCGGTTTCGGTGCGGGCCACGCTCGCGCCGCCGCTCAACCCCCAGCGCTGGGCCAGGCGATGAATGTGGGTGTCCACCGGAAAGGCGGGCACCCCGAAGGCCTGGGCCATCACCACCGACGCCGTCTTGTGCCCCACCCCCGGCAACGCCTCCAGCGCCTCGAAACTCTCCGGCACCGCCCCGCCGTGGCGCTCGATCAGCAGTTCCGCCAGGCGGCGCACATTCTTCGCCTTGGTGCGCGCCAGCCCCAGCTGGCGGATGTGGCCCAGGATCGTCGCCTCGCTCAGGGCAGCCATCGCCGCCGGGTCGGGGCCGTCCGCGAACAGGGCGGGCGTCACCTCGTTCACCTTCTTGTCGGTGCACTGCGCGCTGAGCAGCACCGCCACCAGCAGGGTGAAGGGGTCGCGGTGGTCGAGGGGCACCGGCGTCTCGGGGTAGAGCTCATCGAGGCGGCGCAGGATCAGGGCCGCCCGCTCCGCTTGGCGCAAGGCGTGTCGAACGCGGGGAGCCGACCCTAAGTCCGAGCCGGCGCTGCGGCTGGTTTGTAGGCTCGCCTCCAGCGCAGATCGCCCATGGGCAGCAGCTTCGGCACCCTCTTCCGCCTCCACACCTTCGGCGAATCCCACGGCGGTGGCGTGGGGGTGATCGTGGACGGCTGTCCCCCCCGCCTTCCCCTCGACGTGGCCGCCATCCAGGCGGAGCTCGATCGCCGCAAGCCCGGCCAGAGCAAGATCACCACCCCCCGCAAGGAGGACGACCGGGTGGAGCTCCTCAGCGGCCTGCTCGATGGCGTCACCCTCGGCACGCCGATCGCCATGCTCGTGCGCAACAAAGACCAGCGTCCGGGCGACTACCAGGAGATGGCGGTCGCCTTTCGCCCCTCCCATGCCGATGCCACCTACCAGGCCAAATTCGGCATCCAGGCCCGCAGCGGCGGCGGGCGGGCGTCGGCGCGGGAAACCATCGGCCGCGTCGCCGCCGGCGCCATCGCCAAGCAGCTCCTGGCCCGCGCCAACGGCACCGAGGTGATCGCCTGGGTGCGCCGCATCCACGACCTGGAAGCCGTCGTTGATTCCTCCCGGGTCACCCTGGAGGCCGTGGAGTCCAACATCGTGCGCTGCCCCGATCCCGAGGCCGCCGAGCGCATGATCGCCCGCATCGAGGCGATCGGCCGGGAGGGTGATTCCTGCGGCGGCGTGATCGAATGCGTTGTGCGTCGGCCGCCGGTGGGGCTCGGCATGCCGGTGTTCGACAAGCTGGAGGCCGACCTGGCCAAGGCCGTGATGTCGCTCCCCGCCACCAAGGGCTTCGAGATCGGCTCCGGCTTCGCCGGCACCCTGCTCAAGGGCAGCGAGCACAACGATGCCTTCCTGCCCACCGCCGATGGTTCGCTCCACACCGCCACCAACAACTCCGGCGGCATCCAGGGGGGCATCAGCAACGGCGAGGAGATTGTGATCCGGGTGGCCTTCAAACCCACCGCCACGATCCGCAAGGAGCAGCAGACGATCGACGCCACGGGTCAGGCCACCACCCTCGCCGCCAAGGGGCGCCATGACCCCTGCGTGCTGCCCCGCGCCGTGCCCATGGTGGAGGCCATGGTCGCCCTCGTGCTGGCCGACCACTTGCTCCGCCAACAGGGGCAGTGCAGCCTCTGGTGACGGAGGGGGGCCCGCGATCGCCGGAGGGCGGGGCTGTGGCGTTCCCTGGTGGATCCTGGCGCGTTCGGGCGGGGCTGGATGGAGCGTCAGAGGGCGGGCGGCGGGGTCGGGCTGGCGCTGTCCACGCCGTTGCTGCCATTCACCGAGGCCGGTGACGGCGCTGGGGACGGGCTGGCGATGATCGCCATGATCGGCGCGCTGGCCAGCCGGCTGGCGGCCTTCGCCATCCGGCGCGCCACGGAGGAGCGGGCCGTGCTGGTCTTGCGGCTGGTTGTCTTCGCGGGGGCTTTGGTTTCGGTTGCCGCCGCGCTTGCCGGCGCACTCGCCGCCGCGCTCGCTGGCGCACTCGCCGGCGCGCTCGCCGCTGCGGCGCTGGAGCGCTTGCGGCCGCTCGCGACCCGAGCGACAGGAGCGGCTTTGGCCTTGGTCGTCGCCGCCGCCGTCGCCGTCGTTGTCGTCGCCTTGGCGGCTCGGGTCGGCTTCGCTTTGGCGCCGCCGCGGGTGCCGCGAGTTTTGGGCGCCCCGCTCGACGTCGCGATCAACGCCTCGACTTCCGCCGCCGCCAGCTTCGCCAGGCTCGCCTTGCTTTGACGACGCGGGCTCGTTGTGGCGCCGCTGGCCTTGGTCGCGGCACCGGCCTTGCTCGCGGCGGTGGTCGCCCGGGTGGCGGCGCGGGGGCGCGCGGCCCCTTTCCCGTCCCCGGGCGCGCCGGTCCGGGTGCGATGGCTCAACACCAGCGCCCATTCCTCATCGGAGAGGGCATTGGGTTTGGCGCCATGGGCCTGAGCGACCATCGCCGCCTTCTCGATGTCGGCCACAAGGTTTTGCCAGGAGGTGGCGAAGCGTTTGTCGGACTGGGATTTGGCACCACTCTCCAAAAGGGTTTCCACCACTCCCTCCGCGCTGACCTTCTTGCGGCGACGATTGAAGATCTCTTTCTGAAGCTGGGCGATCAGCGCGTCTGCCTTATCGCTGATCTTGATGGTGAGTTGAGACATGAGTGATGCACATCTCCTTTATGAGTAGCACTGACGAGTTGCAACTGCAAGTTGAGCTGAGCCATCGCTGCCGCGATGGGTTCAGGCGCCATCCCCTCCGCCGACCCGATCAGACGCCCATGAAGAAGGCCCAAGGCCCGCGACGCCTCCAGGACGGAGCGCGTGGCGGAGAAACCTTGGGCCAAGACATCCACATCGTGCCGGTCGCCGAAGGCAGGCGATCAGCACCCGGTCCTCAGAGGTAGGAGGCCACCGTCACGTCGCGGTTGATCAGCAGCTCTTGCAGCTCCTCCGCGTCGACGGTCTCCTTCTCCACCAGCATGTCCGCCAGCTCATCGAGCACCGCGCGGTTGTCACTGAGCACCTCGCGGGCGCGCTTGTAGGCCTCGTCCACCAGCTGGGACACCTCCTCATCAACGGCGGCGGCGGTGTCTTCGGAGAAATCACGCTCGGCGGCGATGTCTCGGCCGAGGAACATGCCCCCCTGGGAGCGGCCCAGCGCCACGGGGCCGAGGCGGTCGCTCATGCCGAAGCGGGTCACCATCTGGCGCGCCACGCGAGCCACCTGCTGCAGGTCATTGGAGGCCCCGGTGGTCACCTCATCGTCGCCGTAGACGATCTCCTCCGCCACCCGGCCGCCCAGGGCCACGGCCATCTGGTTCTGGAGATAGGCGCGGGAGTAGAGGCCGGATTCCATGCGCTCCTCGCTCGGCGTGAAGAAGGTGAGTCCGCCGGCCTGGCCCCGGGGAATGATCGAAATCTTCTGCACGGGGTCGTAGTCGGGCATCAGGGCGCCCACGAGGGCATGGCCAGCCTCGTGATAGGCGACGAGGCGCTTGCGCCGCTCGCTCATCACCCGATCCTTCTTCTCCGGTCCAGCCATCACGCGCTCGATGGCGTCGTTCACCTCATCCATCGAGATTTCGCTGAGCTCGCGCCGGGCGGCCAGGATGGCGGCTTCGTTGAGGAGGTTGGCCAGATCCGCTCCCGTGAAGCCGGGCGTGCGGCGGGCCACCTTGTCGAGGTCGACATCCTTGGCCAGGGTCTTGCCGCGGGCGTGCACGCCGAGGATCTGCAGGCGTCCGGCGTAGTCCGGCCGATCGACCACCACCTGACGGTCGAAGCGACCGGGCCGCATCAGCGCCGCGTCGAGGACGTCCGGACGGTTGGTGGCGGCGACGATGATGATGCCCGTGTTGCCCTCAAAGCCATCCATCTCGGTAAGTAGCTGGTTGAGGGTCTGCTCCCGCTCATCGTTGCCCCCTCCCAGGCCGGCGCCCCGCTGGCGCCCGACGGCGTCGATCTCGTCGATGAACACGATGCAGGGGGCGTTCTTCTTGGCCTGTTCAAACAGGTCGCGCACGCGGCTGGCGCCGACGCCGACGAACATCTCCACGAATTCGGAGCCGGAGATCGAGAAGAACGGCACGCCGGCTTCCCCGGCCACCGCCTTGGCGAGCAGGGTCTTGCCCGTGCCCGGAGGGCCGACGAGCAGCACGCCCTTGGGGATCTTGGCGCCCACCGCCGTGAAGCGATCCGGGTTCTTGAGGAAGTCCACCACCTCGGTGAGTTCCAGCTTGGCCCCCTCGATGCCCGCCACGTCGCCGAAGGTGACCTGGGTTTGGGGCTCCATCTGCACCCGCGCCTTGCTCTTGCCGAAATTCATCGCCGGGTTGCCCCCCCCCGACTGCGCCCGCCGCAGGAGGAAGAACAAGCCGCCGAGGAGCAGCAGCGGGAAGAGCAGGCTGCCCACGGCCTGCTGCCAAGGGGCGGGCTCGGCGCTCGGTTGGACGGCGATGTCGACGTTGTGGTCGGTGAGGAGCTTGAGCAGATCTTTGTCGGGGGCCAGGTTGACCACCGCCCGCAGGCCATCGTTCTGCACCACCTGAGCGGTGCCGCGGTCGGGAGAGATCAGCACGCGCGCGATCTCGTTGTCCTGAACCGCCTCCACGAAGTCGCTGTAGCGGAGGGTGCGCGGCGCCTTGGCCGGGTCCGGTCGATCCAGGAAGGCCGTGCCGACGGCGATGAACACGATCACCAGCAGGACATACAACCCCGCGTTGCGCCAGCGTTTTTTCAAGGTTCCTCCTCCGGAGAATGAAATGGGGTGTTAATGAATGTTAACCATCCCTGACGGGATGGTTGGGCGCCGCCTTCGGCGCCAGTGAGCTCCCGCGGGACCGGGAGAGCCGCCGCCGGCCTCAGAGGGCGGAGCGGAGCACCTCCACCACGCTGCGGAAGGCGAACCATTCCGGTATCTCCTCCCCGCCCCGCAGCATGTGGCGAAATTGGGTGCCGCTCAGGGTGCGCACGTGCAGCCCGCGGGCCTTGGCGTGCTCCGCCGTCACGTAACCCTCCTCCTCGGTGTAGACGAGATTCAGGGAGGGCACGGTTTCCATGCCCAGCTCGCTGGCCTGGTCGCGGGCGAAATCCTGCGCCTCGTAGGGGCCATAGAAGTCCTTGCCGCTCAGGGAGGATTTGCAGCCGGCCATGTCGCGGCCGATGATGAAGTGGGTGCAGCCGTAGTTTTTGCGAATGATCATGTGCTGCAGCGCTTCCCGCGGCCCGGCCATGTGCATGGAGTAGGGCAGATAGGACCAGCGGATGCGCGGGTTGGCCACCTCCTCCGCCAGCCGCTCGTAGGTGCGGAAGCGCACCTCGCCGGCGATGTCGTCCTCCTGGGTCGGGCCGCAGGTGGGATGCACCAGCACCACGCCACCCGCGCTCACGTTGGGCGCCTGCAGCGCGCGGGTGAAGAGCTCGTAGTGGGCCCGGTGGATGGGATTGCGGCATTGGAAGGCCACCACGTCCTCCCCGGCGGGCAAGGTTTCGCGCACTTCGGCGGGGGTGCGGCAAGGGAACACCCGTCGCGGCAGCTCCAGCCCCTGGACGCGGCCGCCGAGGTAGAAGCGACCCCGCTCGCAGGCGATCATGCGCACCGCCGGATGTTCCAGGGAGGTGGTGCCATAGCAGCCCAGCGCTTCCTGCACCTTGTCCGGTTCCCAACGACTTTCGACCGTGAACATCGCCAGCTCCTGCCCTTTGTGGGTGAGCAGCAGCCGTTGCCCGGGGGCGATGGTCTCGTCATCGGTGTCGAAGACGATCGGCAGGCCGAAGAGCAGGCCGCTGCTGGTGCGGAAGCCGCGCACCACCGCCTCGTAGTCCTCCTGGTGCATGAAGCCCCGCAGCGGGGAGAAGCCGCCCACCGCCAGCAGCTCCACATCGCAGGCGTTGCGGTCGCTGCATTCCACCCGGCGATCCACGCCGTTTTTGGCGGCGTCCACGGCCTCGGACCCGAGCATCAGGTTCACCAGGGATCCCCCGTGGGGGGAGATCAGCCCTGGACGGGTGGCGGCACCGCTGGGCGCTGCAGTCATGAAACCAGAACAGGAAAAGAGGATTCTCCCAGACGGGGCGGGGCCAAGGCCCGCCGGGCCCGTCCGCCGGGGATCCGTCGACCGATGACGCTGCGTCGAACCATGAAAAAAGGGGCCTGATCAGGCCCCTCCGCAGGCGAGTCGGGGGGAAGGGATCCGTTCGGGATCAGGCTTTCTCCAGACGGCCGTAAAGCTCTCCCGTGATCTTCACATCCACCGCCTTCTTGGTGCCCATGTCGGTGTCGGAGGGCTGGATGGCGGTGAAGACGCCTGTGAACTCTCCGGTCTTCGCATCCACCTTGGTGATCGAGAAGTTCATGGTCCCCGTGCCATCCACGTAGCGCTTCACGGTCTCGTCGGTGAACTCATCACCCGCTGGAACCAGGCCCACGGCACTGCTGTAGCCCGTTGTCAAGCCCCGACCCTTGGGATCGAGGAAGTTGCTGGTGCGATAGCTCGGCGCCCGATAGTCGCCGCTGATGTCCGTGCTGGTGGAGAGAGCGGTTCCAGTGCCCGTGGCCACCAGCTCCTTGCTGGAAAAGGTGAACGGCACCTCCTCGCCACCAGGAAGCAGCACGGTGATCGGCTGGAAGTCAATCCCGCCCAGCTCCGTGAAGGTCAGGGTGTCGCCGTCGAGCTTCAGCTCGCCAAACACCTGATCCAGGCTGGAGGTGTAGCGAGTGAGAATTTTGCCGGGCACAAACTGGGCTTCCTGCCGTTTGTTGGCGGGTTCACCCTTCACGAACACCTCGGCGGGATGCAAGCAGATCTCCTTGAGGCGATACGAGGCGGAAGCCTCAAGGGGGATCGTGCCGCGGGCTGAGTCGGGAAGGGTCGGGCAGTCGTTGGCGCGCCCGGTGTTGACGATCTGGTCATAGGTGAGGCTTCCCCTGTCAACAGCCCTGGCCCCGCCGCTGCAGGCGGTCACCAAGGAGAGGCAGAGCGCCAGCACGACGGCCAGCAAGGGACGAAAACGCATGGAGAGGGGCCGCAGGAACGGTTCGGAACTGGGCATCAGGGCGGATCCTACCGGTCGTCAAGCCTGATTCCTGATAGATTGCCGCTGTCTCAACAACCTGTAGGGGCGGTCTCGTCAAGAATGTCAATCGCCCGGTCCGATGCCCGCCCGATGCCTCTTGTGCCCACCGATGAAGCGGCCGCTGTGGTGAGCGAGGCGGCCCCCCATCTGGATCGGTTGGCCGAGGTGGCCGCGTCCCACGAGGGTGATTCCGTCGCGTTGCTCCAACTGCTGCGTCAACTCGAAGCGTTGCACCGCACCATTCAGGACGGCGCCTTCCGCGCCAGCCTTCCCTCCGATCGCGGCTCCCTGTTCCGTTTGCTTCAGGACATGGAGCGGAGCGGTGGCTGGCCTTACATCCCGCGCCTGCAGCTTCGCACCTTCCTCGATCTGCTCCAGCCCACCCCTCCCGCCGCCTCCGGAGGGATGGCTCCACCGGCCGCCGAGATTCCGGCGCGGGACCACCACGAGCCCGAGGAGCCCCTCCCCGAGGAGGCCCTCCCCGAGGCGGCCTGACCCCGGAAATGGGTCTCAGGCTGGAAGCGGACGGTGGCCGGCAGTGGCCAGACTTCGGAAGCGGCCAGAGGCCGTCAGTCCTCGTCGAAAGCCTCCTGGTCCACCAGGTGCACGTAGGGCTCAGCCAGGTCGGGTCGATGGATGGCCAGGGCTCGCAGCAGGTGCCAGTCCTTGAGGCTGTCAAAAGGCGTCGGGTAATCGTCCTCCTCGAGACGGCGGGCCAGCTCAGCGATGGCCGCCTCATCGAACGCCTCCAGTTGCTCGGGCGAAATGGGAGTGGCGGGCAGGGTGGTGGGATGGGTCACGGGGGGTGGATAATCAGGGGAGAGGGGAATTAGCTCAGCTGGTAGAGCGCTGCGATCGCACCGCAGAGGTCAGGGGTTCGAGTCCCCTATTCTCCATTCCATTGCCTGGTCCAAGCCTTCACTGACGGGCTTGCTGAATCCTGCCACCCCCTCCTCGTTCCGCGGCGTCCCCTCTGGCCCCCCTCAAAGCTGGCGGCGCCATGCGGAAAGCCAGACCGGCTCGGGCGGGTGATGGGGTAAATAAAGGGTTGTAACCCGACACAGGCGATGTCGCAGTCCAAACGCGAGCAGGTGGTGAGTCACCTCCGCTACATCCGTCAGGAGCTTCGCGAGATGCACCAGGGTGTGATTGAGGACGGGCTGCTGCCGGAAGCGGGCGAGCTGCGCGGCGTGATGGCACAAATGGAGGCCCTTCTGGAACTGTTGGAAGGCAAGACGCCACGCAAGAAAGAGGGCGAGCTTTGAAGAGGGATCGTGTGTTCGCATCGTTCGGGGTGTTGGTTCCAAAACGTTTCCGATGGAATCCCGGTCTGGACAGGCAAGCGGGAAGGGACGATCGCCATGGCGGCTCCCCGCTCTTGCCACCGGTGGAGCGCACTGGTTTCCTTGCGGCGACCCCATCACCCGCCCGAGCTTCGGCATCGGGCTTTTTTATTCGGATCCCCTATGGGTGGGGTGAAAAGGCTGCCACACCACCAGAAATGGTGTAGACAGGGGGTAGCAGGGTTCCGGGTCGGGTGATGGGGATCACCACCGGCGCCCAAGGTCTGACGGTTCACCGTCGCGGCCTTTGGGGATCGGCCAGTGGCAACCCTGCACCCCTTTGGTTCCGTTGTACCGTTCGCCGCAAGTCTCGTCGAGTCCCCAGCACGACCACGCCGTTGCCTTACCAAAACACGCGCTTTCAAACCCGCATCGCCGAGGCCGGCGCGCGCCTGAGCGAGTGGAGCCTGAACCCGTGGCGGAAGTTGTCGCTGTTGGTGTTGACCTTTCTCCTCTCTTTTCTGATCGGGGTCGGGCTGGGCTCCATCAGCGGCGCGCTCGACCTGATGGATCTGGTGGCCGCCGTGCTCTGTGTGCTTGTGCTGGAGCTGAGCGTCCGCGCCCGGGGCGTGTTGCGGCGGGCCGAGGGGGATCGCCTGCCCTTGCATCTCCTGGACATGGCCCGCATGGGGCTGCTCTATGGCCTGCTGCTGGAGGGATTCAAACTTCTTTGACGTCCGGCATGGCTGCGGCGAGGAGATAGAGCAGGGCCATGCGGATGGGCACGCCGTTGCGCACCTGTTCATCGACCAGGCAGCAGCGGCCATCATCGAGAAGATCGCCCGCCATCTCCACGCCTCTGTTCACCGGTCCCGGGTGCAGCACGGGGACGGGACGCCCGCAGAGGGCCAGCACCTGGTGGTTGAGGCCGTAACGGCGCTGGTAGCTGTCGAGGCTGGTGAGCAGGTTTTGTCGCATGCGCTCCTTTTGCAGGCGCAGGGTCATCACCGCATCCGCCCCCGGCAGGGCCTCCGCCAAGTCGCGCACCACCCGCACCGCGCCGCGTCGGGGCACGGGATCCACCGATTGACCGGGGGGTGGACTGGCGGTGAAGGCGTTGAAGAGGCTGGGCAGCAGGGTGGGGGGTCCACAGAGCACCACCTCGGCGCCGCAGGCCGTGAGGGCCCAGATGTTGGAGCGGGCCACGCGGGAATGCAGCACATCGCCCACGATCACGATGCGGCGGCCTTGAAGGGCTGCGGGCGAGGGCTTCTCAGGGTCGAAGTGGCGGGCGAGGGTGAAGAGATCCAGCAGTCCCTGGCTGGGATGGCTGTGGAGGCCATCGCCGGCATTGAGCACGGCCACCCCGGCGCCGAGGGCTTCCAGGTCGCGGGCGAGCTTCTGGGGCACTCCAGCGCAGCCGTGGCGCACCACAAGCACATTGCTGCCCATGGCCACATAGGTGCGGGCCGTGTCGAGAAGGCTTTCCCCTTTGCTCAGCGAGCTGGCGGCGGGAGAGAAGCTCTGCACATCGGCGGAGAGCCGCCGCGCGGCGAGCTCGAAGCTGCTGCGCGTTCGCGTGCTGGGCTCGAAGAAGAGGGTCGTCACCATGCGCCCTTGCAGGGCGGGCAACTTGCGGGCGCCCACCACCGGCAGGGACCGGAAGCGCTGGGCCAGCTCCAGCACGGTGGCGTAATCGTCCAGAGAGAAGCATGCCAGATCCAGCACGTGGGCATGGGTCCAGGGCTTCATGGCCGCCCAGCCTCCTCCGGCGGCCGTTCCGCCGTCGCCGGCCAGGTGTCCTCCGGGCGCCAGGCCTGCGATCGGGAGGGTGTGGCGTCCCCGCGGGCGCGGCGGCTGACGCTGCGGCTCGGCGCCAGATACCAGCGCCAGGGAAGCTCCCGCCCCTCGCGGATGCCGATGCGGGTGGTGGCCGTCAGCACCGGTCGCCCCTCCTGCTGCCACTGATCCATCTGATCCTGCAACCTCGCCGGTCGCGGCGCCAGCCAGAGGCCCGCCTCCACCCCGGCCGGCAGGGCGTTGTGGCGGCGATCGAGACCAAACCGGCGGGCGAGCAGTCCTGGCCCCGCCGCCACCCGCTCGGGTTCTCCGGGCAGGGCCACCGCTCGCAGGAGCACCCCGTTGGCCCACTCCGCGCGATCCGTCACCACATTGACGCAGTGATGGATGCCGTAGCTCACGTAGACGTAGAAGTGGCCGGCGGGGCCAAAGAGGGTGTCGTTTTGCGGCGAGCGGCGGCGGTGGCCATGGCAGGCGGGTTCCGCCTGTGAATAGGCCTCGGTCTCCACGATCACGCCCCACAGCGGCTCGCCTCCCGCTTGCTGTTTGACCAGCAGGCAGCCGATCAGCTCAGGGCCCACCACCTCAGCGGGGCGGGCGAAGAAGGCCGAGGGGAGAACGGTCGCGGTGGAGGGGGCAGCGGGGAGCGATGGTGTGGTCACACCTTGGTCAGACCGTCTGGACCGGGCGGCGGTTCATGGCGTAGGCCACCCCTCCGAGGGCCAGCAGGCCCAGGCCGCCCGCCGCCGCCAGAAAGACGAGGGTCTGCAGGGCCAACAGGGCGAAGCCGACGGCGGAGGCCGCCTTGATCTGCACCCGGGCCTTGATCAGCAGGATGAGCAGCAGCACAACGGTGGCTTGGAGTCCGGCGATCTTCGCGACGGTGAGAGGGCAGCCCAGGGGACAGAAGGGATTGGGAAGGAGCATGGAGGTGGAACAATGGAGCCATCCTGCCGGGGGACAAGGGCTGGTGGGGCCGGCGGGCGGGGTCCAGTCCAGAACCAGGCGAGCCTGCAAGCCATGGATGCACGACGCGACGCCACGTTCTTGTGGGTGGAATCCGCAAGATCGCAGATCTCAACCGCTCTCGCGTGCGTGGATTCTATTTGACTTTGATTGGCTTTCAAAATTTCTGTATTCTTCCACCAAGCGAAACGCAGTACTTCGACACTCCTTTATGTTTTTCGGTAAGGTGATCACTGGTCCAGTCATGAATTTGTGTCTCGCTTGGGTTCTTCCCAGTCCTCTTGTTATAGGCCTTCAACCAATCGACTTTCGACATCCTATAAAAGCTATAGGCAATCAACCCAATAACATCATCATTGCTGTTGACATATTTTTCAAATGCTTGGCTGTATATTCTTCCCACCGGCCGTGGAAGGCGCTTTCTTGCGCCTGGGGCGAAATCCATCCTTAACTTAGAGAGTAGAGTCTGGTTCCGCTGGAGGTTGATTGCATTCCTGGGATTTATTTTCTTCTTTCAATACCTTTCGAAGTGCCTCGCGTAGGCCAGCGGCAACCTCGTCTTCGGTCTGCGATGTCGGGACCCAGGCTGGGGTTGGGCAAGGCACCAAAGATGGATCGGCCTTGGCCTGGGAGGAACTGAACGTTATTTTAGCTACTATTTCCGGGAACCGGGTGAACGTTGGGAGCATCTCCTGGAGGGTAGGATTTTGCCACGGTTGATCAAGCTGTCCTCCAAGACATCCGCACAGGTGGCCCCTGAAGGCCAATCAGGACATCGGATCGTTTTGGGTTTGGCTTCGCCGCCCCATGGGCTGCCAAGGGGCCTTCCCTTGCCGCTCCAGGCGGGTGTTGATGCGGATGAGCCACGTCCCGCCTTCGGCGCGAGCGGCTGACTCTGGCTTTCCCGGGCAATGGCTGGGAGAGCCGACCCCGCCGCCACCCTCCCCCGAACGGAGGCCGCCTCCTTGTTTTTGGTGGAGTACCAGCGGCACCTGGACAGCCGCAGCGGCGATCGGGCCAACGCCTCGGAATTCGTGAAAGCCATGAAGGCCATCGCGCCCGTGAACCTGCACAAAGACCCCCCTGCATCGATCAACGCGCCCAGCAGGGCCAGAGCCCTGTGAAATTCGCCTTCCGCAATGCCCTCGTGGCGGCTCCCCCCCCCCCGCTTGCATTGGCGGCGAAGCAAAGAGAAATCGATTCTTATGCCTTACATGGGAAACATGCGTGTTTCTAAAACTGAGATAAGGAAACAAGGGGGTTTCTTTTCCTGAGTGTTGGCTGGTAAAAATGCGAGTCACTGATCCAGAGATAAGCAACTGAAATGTTTCTTATTTATTGTTGTAAACCTGCTGTTTTTGTTGTCATGTCCGGTTCATTATGAGTTTGTCCAGGTTCCATTCGGAGTGACTGTCATGACTGCCACCTTGTCCCAGCAAAGCCCCTCCAGCCAGGGTCTCGGCATGCTGTCTTGCCCTCCGCGGTATGGCGAGAACTATGGCGCTGGCTATATCGGCTTCACGTATACCAACTCCAACCTGATTTCTCGTGGGATCGCTTATTTCACGCGATGGACGCGAATGCATGACATCAGTGTGTCTCACGCCCTGCTGGTTACGGGTGAGAACCAGTGCATTGAGGCCCACGCTCAGGGAGGAGTCAAGCGCACGAATCTGGAGACGTATTTTGAGGATGAGCATTGCCAGATTTTTTTCCGCAAGCCGAAAAATCTCACCCCAGAAATCGCGACGCGCCTGGTCTCTAGCGCCGAGGAGCATCTTGGCTGCGGCTATGACTTTGCTCTGATTGCCGCTCAGCTGGAGGCAAATAGTCTGGCTGGGCATCTTCTCCGACGTCTGTTCGGTAGGTCCTTTGAGGAAAAAGTTTGTCAACTCAAAGATCATCCTGAACGCTTTATCTGTAGTGAGCTTGTGGCTCATTGTCTAGATTCCCAGCCGGAATACCACGACAAAGGGGTGCTGACTTATAGCGATTGCACGATCGATCCACAGGAGTTGTTTGAAGATGATGAGATTTTCACGGCCTGGCACAAGAGCAATCCGACTGGCTGAAGATCCCTGGCCAGGCCTCTCCGGCGGAAGCCTTTCCGCTGGAGAGGTCTGGCCAAATCCGCCCGTTGATCCAACCCGGCCGGACAGAGGTGGAGGCTTGTTGCCTGCTGCCCAGCGCCATGCCGCCGAAGGAGTTGAGCGGCCTGAGCCACCCCCACCGCCAGCCAGGCGATTGAGGTCCTGGTGGAGCTCGGCATCGCCCGGGAGGTCACCGGCTGACGGCGCAATCGCCTGTGCGCCTGACAGCGCCTGCCCGCCGATCTGTCCCTGATGCCCCGGGCTTGCGGACGGTTGACGATGCCACCGTTTAGCTACTTTGCTTGACCCTCCTTACTCAGAACAATCAAGGCCCGCTTCAACGGTGGAGAGAGCGTTGCACTCTTTTCGAGGCGAAAGCGTGGCAAAAGCACTTTTGTTCAGAATGAGTTACGCCAGGAGTCAAATGAAGTTTGGCACGAGCAAGCATAGATGTCAATATTGCGGCCAGCGAGCTTTCCAGTCTGCTGAATTAATTTTTTTCTCACTGGCACACCAAACAGGCTGAAACATGGCGCAAGCAGCTGGTCTGATTGAAAATGAAATAGGAGACTCGGTCGATGCAGAAGTTGTTGATGGATTGAAAGAGATGGACCAGAAAGGATTGACTGCGTGCGCCTTCTGGTGTCCAACTTGCAGCGTTTGCATGACGCGCTGCTGGCATCCACAGGGTCAGCCATCACCTGGGGGGCTCTTGATCACCGCTGGCCAATGCGCGATGCCGGTTTCGAACCAGCGACATCCTGCTTGTAAGGCAGGCGCTCTACCGCTGAGCTAATCGCGCGTGTCCCCATTCTGCCTTGCCGCCCGGACCGTCGCGCCCTCCACCCCCCACGCCCTCCACCCCCCACGCCCTCTACCCCCCCACGCCCTCTGGCCCCG
>VGQX01000074.1 GCA_016882305.1 Cyanobacteria bacterium K_Offshore_surface_m2_239 | reverse complement strand
CCCACAGCCCAGGACACGCTGACGGGAACGGAGGGATCCCCCTCGCGCCGCAGGGTGAAGGTGAACGGGGTGGCGCCGATGGAGCCTTCCGCCTTGTCGGCGGAAAGGGGGCTGAGGGTGAGGGTGGGAGGTTGGGGGATGACGCTCAGTTGGAGAGCCTGATTGGCGATGACCCGCTCACTGATCCAGCGGGGTTGGGAGGTGAGCGGATCCAGCCCGCTGAGGAGTTGAAAGTCGCCGATCGCCTCTTGTGCCGTCACCGTCAGATCGAGGAAGCCACGGCGGTTGACATCCGCATACTTCAGACCATTGATGTAGCCCCGCAACAGACCGTCCAAGCCATCGATGGCCGGGTAGCGCGCCCGCAGATAGGCGTCAGCACCTGGCAAAACCTTTTCCAGACCTGGTGAGGTGACACCCGGGGTGGCGAACTCCACCCCGGCTACAGCGCCGGCCGGAGCCACCCCTGTTGACATCGTGTCGAGCACGCCTGCCCAGGCATTGTGGGTGTCGCCCGCCAGACTGATCAGGCGTTTGCCGAACTGCAGGGCGGTTTGCAGGATTGTCTCGCGCTCAACGCCATAGCCGTCCCAGGCATCGAGGTTGTAGGGAATTTTGCCGGCTTCTTGGAACAACGCCTGTTCACTGGTGGAGAGCTGATCGAAGGGGGTGCCGGTGGCGAGTTTCTGGAGCGGCGCGGCGTATTTGTCGAGCAGGGTTGGCTCACCGCGATTGAGCAGGAGTTCAGCGGGAAGCGCCATCGACTGCATCAGCACCTGCTGCCCCAACACCTGCCAGCTGGCGGGGGAGCTGGCCATTTGCCCTTGCAGCCAGGCCAGCTGGGTGTCGCCGATCAGATCACGGTTGGGATCACCCCAGGCCTGTTGCACCACCTCGAGGACCTGCTGCACGGTTGCCGCTGTGGGGTAGCGCAGCTGCTCATCCCTGGCGGTGAGCCGCGTCTCCAACACATGCAGGTCGAGAACGTCGCCAAAGCGGAAGGAGCGGTAGCCTTGGGTGAGAGGTGACAGCGCGGAAGCACCATCGCTGGCTTGGCGCATCCCGGGTTCACGGATCGGCATCCACTCGTGGTAGGCCTTCAAGGCGGCGTCGCGGCGGACCAGCCAGTCGCCCTCCGTGGCGCTCTGGTGGTTTTCCGCTCCACCCATCCAGCTGTCATTGGCCGTTTCGTGGTCGTCCCAAATGGCGATCAGCGGCGCTGCCGCTCGCAGAGCTTGCAGATTGACATCCGTGTGATATTGCCCATGGCGCTGGCGATAGTCGTCAAGGGTGATGATTTCACGATTGGGTTGGAATCTGCGGCTGGTCGCGGCCTCCTCTGCCGTTCCATAGCCTCCCGGGCCATATTCATAGATGTAATCCCCCAAATGCACCATGGCGTCATAAGGTTTGTTGGCCTGTATGGCAACGGCTCGGCCATAGGCGGCAAACTGGTCGGCGGCGGTGAAGTTGGCGCAGGAAAACACCGCTAGCCGCACTGGATCGCCGCCGACGGGGAGGGTTTTTGTTTGGCCGGCGGCGGAAATCTGATCGCCTGCTGCGAAACGGTAGAAATAGGGTGTGTCGGCGCTCAGCCCCGCAGCTTCCACCTTCACAGTCCAATCCCTTCCAGCGCTGGTCGTGAACACCCCTTGATCCACGATGGAGGACGGTGCAAAGCTCGCGCTGGTCGACACCTCCCAACTCACGTCGATGAGGCCGCTGAACGCCGCGGGAGGGGTGACGCGAGTCCAGAGGATCACCGAGTCCTGATAGGGGTCACCGGACGCCACACCGTGAACGAAGGCGAGCCCGCTGGGTTGCGGACGCCCGAGGTCAAAATCCACCAACAGGGGATCGTGGTCGGAGGTGCGGAACCCGCTGGAGGAGAAGAAATCCCGCACACTCGCGTTGCCATTGCTGTTGGTGTCGAGGTTGTAGTCGCGAAAGGCCCCTTCCGCAGCGTTGATGCTCCAGTCGGCGGCGGCTGTGGCCTGCCGCACAAGTGACGGGGAGAGAAGGAGGTGATCCAGGGCACCACTCATCTCCACCGGATTGTAAAACGCATAACTTGAGGGCGGCTCTGCCGTGAAGGCCGGGAGGGCGTTGCGGTAGCCGGCGGCCTCCAGCACCTGAATGGGATCCTCCTTGGCGTAGGAATTGAGGTCGCCGAGGATCACCCAGTCCGCGTCGCTGTTGCCGGTTGGCTGGGTCGTGATCCAGCGAGCCAGCTCCGTGGCGGCAGCGGTTCGGGTGGCATTAAAGGCGGATTGACCATCCAGCTGGTCGCGATCCAAACCCGTGGCCTCGCTGCTGCCTTTCGACTTGAAGTGATTGACCACCACATTCACCACTTCTCCGCTCGCCCGTTCCCGGAAGGCCTGGGCCAGGGCCGGTCGATTTTTGGGAACCCCACTGCCCAGGGGGTCGGTGAAGGAGACGGCGTCCAGCACGCTTGCGGCCCCCTGCAAGGCCACGGCATTGCTGTCATACAACAGACCCACCTTGATGGCATCCGTGCCGATCAGCCCCGTGGAGACATGGTTGTAAAAACGTCCGGAGTCTGCAGGCAGGGCCGCGTTCAGGCGCTGGGCAATCGTGGCCAGCGTGGCGTCATCGTCATCATTTTCCACCTCCATCAGCCCGATCACATCAGCCTGCAGACCCGCCAGCGCCGCCGCCAGTCCAGCCAGCTGTCGGTCCAGCTCCGCCGCCGTGTTGGCTCCCCGGGGAGCGAGGCCGGTGTCGGTGAGCACACCGCTCCCGTTGAGGGTGGTGAAGGTGTTGAGCACGTTGAAGCTGGCCACCCGCAGCTGGCCTGGAGACGGAGCGGCCGGTGCCGGCGGACGCGGGTTGGCGCTGGTGAACGACAGGGGCGCGGTGGGATGGAGGCGATACTTGCTGAAATCGAAGCTGAGCACTCCCTCCAGCCCGCGTATCGTGTCGCCGCGTCGCAGGAGCTGATCCCGCACCGGAGCGGCGGGTGTGGCCGCGCTGGCGGGACGATAACTGGCATTGCTGCCATCATCCAGCACCAGCTCTCGCAGGGCCATCGCCTGCTCCGCCGCATAGGCCTCTGGCCCGGGACGCATCACATTGGTGGGTTGAGAGGGCAGTCCGCCCGCGCTCAGCTCCACCTCGCCGAAGCGGAACTGGCTATACAGCCCATTCACGCTGAGCGTTTCCGGGATCCGGATCCACATTCCCTCGAAGGGTTCCAGGTCGGAGGCACTGGCGCGCTGGGCCAGAAGATCAGGGAGAACCACCGCACGGGTGTCAGCGAGACGGTCGCGAGCCTCCACCTTGAGGGCACTCACGCTGACCAGGGCCGTCTGGCCGAAACGCTCTCCGGCCACGCCGCTGAGGGAGACCCGATCGCCAAGGTTCACATCGGTGTTGCCACCACCCAATCCGTAGGCCACGTAGAGGCCTTCGGAGGTGAGCGCACTGCTGTCCCAATCAGCGGTTTCCTCCTGCAGCATGAACCCCCCCAACTCGCTGGAGGCTTGGAAATCCCCGACGACGATCCCACGCAGGATCACGCTCTGGCCAGACAGGGGGGTGGAGGATCCACTTCCCTGCACTTGAGAGATCAGCGTGACGCGATCGTTGTCGTCGATACTCACCGAGGCGCTGGTCGCTGTCGGCGAGAGGGTGTAGGCGCCGCTGGTGCCCAGCGCGACCCTCAACGTTTCAAGGCCCTCCTCCAGGCTGTCGTCAAGGACACGAATGGGCAGATCAACCTGTGGGCTCCCTGCGGGGATGGTGATGGTGACAGGCACGGGGGTGGTGAGGTCCTCCTGGCCCGCCAGACCGCTCCCGCTGGCCAGGTTCAAGGCCACCACAAGGTCTGTGGAACCCGCTCCCGAGCGGCTGACGCGCAACAGCGCCTCATCGCCAAACTCACTCGCCTGAGCGTCGATCGCCGTGATCGACACCTCAGGGATCGTCGGTGCTGACACCGTCTGGATGGTGAGGTCGTCGATGGCCAGGCCATGGTCGTTCCCCGCATCGTTGGTCTCCACCCAGCGCAGCCAGAGGGTGGTTCCAGGCGACCAGGGAGCGGAGGACAGATCCAGATCTCCCCCCCGTCCGCTCACCTTGCCCGCCTGATTGCCGTTGACTGGAGCGGCCGTTGCTGTGGCCACCGGAGAGCTCCAGTTGAAGGCGCCCCCGGGGGTGTTCCACGTTTGAACGCGATCGAAGCTGATGCCGTATCCCTGTTGAAACACCATCGTCTGTAGAGAGGTGTTGCCGCCATTGCGCCACTGCTCTCCGCTGAAGGAAATGGACAGGCGACCAATGGAGGACCCGGTGTTGTTGGTGAGCGCCAGCGCCAGCCAGCCGGCGGTGGCCCCGCTGCTCGGAGAGCCGAAATAAACTCCTCCGGAGCCCAAGCCGCCCAAGGCACGATCCGTGCTGCCGGTGCTGCCGTAACTCAAAAAGGAACCTGCTGTGCCGCTGCCGTCGCTTGCGGCGTAGGTGGTCACCGCTGTGCCTGGCGTCGGTTGTCTGAACAAGGACCAGCCGGTCAGGGTCTGATCGTTGGTCCAGCTCAGGGTCGTTCCAGACGGAGCGAGGCCGTCGAAGCTTTGCGCGTACGACCCGGTGAACGAGACAGGCATGGGAGACCGAGCTTGGGAAGGAGCGGCAGCCGTGAGCGATGGCGAGAATCGCTGACCTCCGCTCGCCTTCCAACCCTCCCGCATCCCCGCCGATCGGCAGGTAAAGAGCGAACTAAGAAAAGGTTGGTTGTTGTCTCTCGATCATCGTGATGTGATCCGTGCCAACGGGGAAGGTGATGGGCATGACAGGTAAGAGGAATGAATTGCTGGTGGGCGGACCAAATCTGGTGGGGTGGTAGCGCAGTATCCGTCTTTTTGTCGGTGATCTCCCTGGCCCTGGCATGTGCCGGGGACCCTTTGAGAGATGGAGATGGGATGAAACAATAAAATTTGTTTTTTCGGTCCTCGATTGGGGTGACGGTTGATGAAGTTATGGATTCTGCAGAAGCATGGGCAGAACCTGGAATCCGCCTCTTATGAATCCACTCGCTTTCTGGAAGAGGCACGCGTGCTCGGCATTGATGTCGACCTTGTCGCTTCTGAAGACATCGATCTGATTGTCAGCCGAGATGGTCCGCGCTCCATTCGTCGCGGCGGGGAGCAGGTGAACCTCCCTGATGGCCTGCTTCCCAGGGCGGGCAGCGGCTCGGACACCTTCACCCTCGCTGTCTTGCGCCAGTTTGAACACTTGGCTGTTCCTGTGATCAATAGTAGTCAAGCGATTGAGGTTGTGAAGGACAAGTTGGTGTGTCTTCAGAAACTGGCGCGGGCCAATCTTCCCATTCCTCGCACAATGCTGGTGCGATTTCCCGTCGTCTGCGACTTAGTGGAACGCCAGATTGGGTTTCCTTGCGTGGTGAAGGTTTTGGTTGGCTCCCATGGTGAGGGCATCTACCTCAGTCGTGATCGTTCAAGCTTCCGTGATTTGATGGAGCTGGTGTGGAGTTTGAATGGTCATCAAAGTCTTATTTTGCAAAGTTATATTGGTGATCGTCCCGGTCAGGACTTAAGGGTTTGGGTGATTGGTGGCCAGGTTGTAGGAGCGATGCGTCGCCAAAGCACCGACGGCAGCTTCAAGGCCAACATCACCCGAGGAGGACGGGGAGAGTTTTGGCCGATGGAGCCGGGGATCGAGGTGTTGGCTCGCGAATGCGCCGCCACGCTCGGCTTGGAGGTTGCAGGAGTTGATTTGCTCTTTGACGGAGATCATTATCGGGTGGGTGAAATCAACAGCGCACCAGAGTTCTCAGGCTTTGAGGGCGCTACTGGCCTCAATATCGCCCGGCAAGTGTTACAGCATTGCATTTGGCGCGTCACCCGACAATGGCAGCTACCACTGGTGTCGCCCCTCACTGGAGACTCCCCGCATGACAGTTCAGCATGCCCTGCCATCGGAAGTAACGATGCGTGATTCTTTGCTGGTTTTTGCAAGGTGTTAGTGGCCGCTTAACACTGAACCTTCAACGTGTGAGCAGCTAACCATTTCCCCGACATGCCGGCCAAGACCAGCGTTGATCTGCCCACTCCTGCTGTCTATGCCGATCCCCAACGGAACGGGTTGGAAGCTGGGGATCTGTTTGATGGAATGACAGAGCATTTGTTTTACACCCTCGGTCGTCGGCCCAGGGAAGCCAGCTTGCATGATCTCTACCTGGCGTTGAGCCATGCGGTCCGTGATCGGCTCATGACGCGCCATTTGGCCTCCAAGGATGCTCTGCGCGCCCACCCCCGTAAAGCGGTGGCCTATCTCTCCGCTGAATTTCTGATCGGGCCCCAGCTGGGCAACAACTTGCTCATGCTGGGACTGCGTGAGTCGGCGGCTGAGGCCCTGCGACGTTTTGGCGCGGCAGATCTGGACGCGGTGTTTGACCTGGAAGAGGAGCTGGGCTTGGGGAATGGAGGACTTGGACGCCTGGCGGCCTGCTTTCTTGAATCCATGGCAACCCTGGAGTTGCCGGCAACGGGTTATGACATCCGGTACGAGTTTGGCATCTTTGATCAGATCATCCTGGACGGTTGGCAGGTGGAGATCACGGACAAGTGGTTGAAGGGCGGATGGCCTTGGGAGATGATGCAGCCGGAGAAGGCTTGCCGGGTCGGTTTCGGGGGGCACACCCACATGGAGGCACTCTGCGATGGTGGTCTGCGGGTGCATTGGCATCCCGCTGAAATCGTTGTTGGCATCCCCCATGACGTGCTGGTTCTGGGCTACAAGGTCAACACCTGTGATCGCCTCCGCTTGTGGCGTGCGGAAGCTAGCAAGTCCTTCGATTTTCATGCGTTCAACGCAGGTGATTTTCACGGGGCTGTTGAGCAGAAGGTGGCCAGCCTTTGGCGCGAGCCGGTCCATTGGCAACAGTGCTCCTTGATGAACACGGCCCGTGCTGGCTTTTTCTCGTTAGATCGGGCAATTCGTGCTTATGCTGATGAGATATGGCAGCTTTGATTGTTGAGATCAGCCTTTAATTCTGTTTTCTTGGTGCACGTCAGGATCCTCGCCAATGTGTCGAGGCTCAGCTTCGATACGGATCAAGGCGCATTGAATACCAAGACGTCTCATGGTCGTTTCCAAGGACCGTGCGGAGGGCTGATGCAAGGGAGGCGTTCGTTGGGGACCGTCGCGAAGGTCAAGGTAGGGAGCCATCTCACCGGGCGGACGATCAAAGTGGCGAGCCAACAGCATCTTCGCCTCAAAGAGATCCGCTCCCGGCCCTGTGCCCTGAAGCTCCAGTCGCCAGAGAGGCGGCCGCATGGCACCGGCTTCCACGGCCCGCAGGCCGCTCAACGGAGCCAGGACCACCATGGCATCCCCCGCCTGCAACACCCGTTCGAGGCTGGGCAAGACCTGTTCGTTGTCTTGGCCTGCCGCCACCAGTGAAAGAGGGATGACTCCGTAGCCGGTCGCGACAGCATCCAGACGTTGTCCCGCCAGGGTATCCCCCTCGATCACCTGATAGTCGATGAGGAGAAGATTGCGATCGGCAATGCGTAACACCTCCCGTACCCGTTCGCCAAATGCGGTCGCGACCACCGCCTCTGCCGCCAGCTCCAGGGGATTGATCACTTCCACTCCCGGGAAGAGCTGTCCCAGGCCATCGCTCCGCCCCCGAGACTGGGATCGAACCGCCAGGCGCGCCCGTGGAAACCGATCCTGCAAGGTGAGTGCCGTTTCCAGGTTGGCCATCAAATCCTTGTCAAGAACCGCCACGGCCAGACAGTGGCAATGGCGCAGCTGTCTCAGGGCGCGATCCAGGCTGGGAAACGCTGGTGTGGTCTCCCGCTGGCCTGCCGCCCGCACGCGCCTCACCCGCGTTCGACCGTGGGGCAAAAGGCCCTCGATGCGTTCGGCCAGTCGGTCTCCTTCCACCAGCAACACGTAGGGGGTTCCCGCTGCCAGAGGAGGTGGTTCCCGCATGCCCAGGCGTCGGGCGAGCAGCCAGTCCACGACCAGGGCCAGGATCCAGGCCGTCAGGAGCGTTCCACCCAGTGCAAAAGCCAGGCTCAGGGCCGCCAAGGGGAGGTGGTTGCGTGCCAGGGGTGCACCGTCTGTCATGCTGCCAAGGGCGTCGAGATATTCCCCCTTCAACAGGGCCAGCGTGAGAAGGGCGCCGCGGAGTGGTGAGCCCGCTCCGAACTGGATGATGCCCACGAGGACCACAAGCAGGAAGCCGAGCGCTCCCGCCAGTTGCCAGCGACCCCAACGGCGCGGCAGCTCGTTGATGGTCTCCGCAAGGCTCTCCAGCATCAAGCGCAGGCGGGTGCGTGTCGTTGGGAACCAGGCGCCACCGCTTGTCCCACGCTCGTCCCGCCGGCTCACCAATTCCAGCCACAGCAGCTGATCTCCCCGCAGGGGAATCTGATCCAGGTCCCACCACTGGCTGGCCGGATCCCCGGCGGCCTTGAACCGGGGGGCCTGCCACTGCAGCAGACGGCGCTGCCGCCCTTGAAGCGTGAACAGATCGTCCGGGCTGTCGCTTGTGAGGACGTCGCGTCGAATGCGGAACCGTTCGCCGCCAAGGCTGAAGGCTCCTTCACTGCCATCCGTGCGCAGGGCATTGGCGAACACCCCGGCCGTCAACAGTTCTGGATCCACCACCTCCAGCTCCGGTAGACGCTGCTGCAGATGTCGCTCCAAACCCTTTCCACCTCCGGACCGCACCACCACCCGTGCCGCTGGATTGAGCAGACGAACCTGCAGAGCTGCTGCGAGATTGACCCCGCTGTCCGACGACAGCAGCAGGACAGAACGCGCCTCCTCCACTCCGGCGCGCGCGAGGACAGCGGGACTGCGCATGTCGCCGAGCACGACAAGCTGGTCGATCTTCCCCTTCCAGTCGCGCTCCAGCCATTCCGGCGACTGGAGATCAAGGCAGCGAAGAGGGATTTCGAAACGCAAGAGCGTCTGCACACAAGCCCGTCCCAGTCCACCAAGCCCGCAAACGAGGATCAAGCCGGGAGTGGATTGATGGTGGCGGTCGCTTGTTGCCAAGCGCAACTCCTGTTGATCATTCGATAACCATATTGCTCTGCTCGGATCTTTGGCGCAAGGAATCGTAGACTTCATTATTTTGTTCAGCCTTGATCACGACAGGATTCTTGTTGGCAAAGAACGTCTGGGATCCAAAGACAAGGCCGGGAAGAATAAAAAAGACACCCAAGCTGTAGGCCGGTACAACCCAGCGTGAACGCGATGCTCCGTCCGCCAGAAGTTGAGCGGATTGAATGGGAAGCCTCCATAGGGGAGGGAGTGCGGCGAAGAGGGCGACGCCAAGGGTGTTGTATAGGAGATGAACAAGAGCAATCTGCATGGCCACAAGTTGGTACTCGCCTGTGATTGCGGTGGCGGATAGCAGTGCAGTAATGGGAGTGCCGATGTTGGCGCCCAGCGTAAATGGATAGACCTGGGCCAAGGAGACCAGTCCAGCACCTGCCATGGGGACAATTAAAACCGTTGTCAAGGTGGATGATTGAACGATTAAGGTCACAATCAACCCAGACAATAGGGCCATGCCTGCATTTTTGCCAATGGCAGCATTGAAAATATCTTGAGCCCGCCCAGTCATGACAAGATGGAGAACTCTGTTAAGTAAATAGACGGAGACCAATACTAAAGCAAAGCCTGCGAAAATCATCGCCAACCCGGACACTTGATCCGGCAGCAGCCGCAACAAGTCGCGAATCGCGTTGATCAGGGGGCGCGTGAGAACACGAATGAAGTCAAATTGGGAAACGGAGACATCCGCCGATCCAATGACCCAGCCTGCGAGCAGGCCCGAGAGCCATTGAAGGGGGTGAAAAATAATTTCCAGGGGCAGGAATATCAGGATCGTAAATAGATTAAAAAAGTCGTGGACGGTCGCTGCTGCAAAAGAGCGATTGAAGGCTTGATCTTCTCTCAGGTTCCCCAGGGCGGCCAGGGTGTTGGTCACCGTTGTGCCCATGTTGGAACCCATGATCATTGGGATGGCGATCGCGATCGGCAAGCCTCCCCCCACAAGACCAACGATCACCGATGTCACCGCGCTGGACGACTGAACCAGTGCCGTCGCTAAAATGCCAAGCAGGACGCCGACCAAGGGGTTGGTGGCGAACTCAAAAATTGCCTCAGCCCCCTCAGAACCTCCTGAAATCGAACGAAAACCTTGACTCAAGACCCCCACCGACACCATCAGCAAATAGACGAGAAGCAGAACACAAATCCACAAGAGCATTCCCTGCTGTCCAGGACGGGCTCTGGACTGTCCTGGACGGGTTCTTGCTTTTTTCATGTCTGTTCATATTCAATCAGCATTTTATATCGATCTCTTTATCATGCGGGTTAAGTGATTGGGGTGCGATGATTAACGTGCGGCAAAGTGGTTAGGCGAATTAAAATGGTTGGCACCTGTCCAATGCCATAGATGCCTTCGCTGCTGCGCTTATTGAGCTGCCTATGGCGACACCTGCGCTGCGAAGAGACTGGAATGCTTCTCCTTGTCGATCAAAATTCTTTGTTCCTGGGCATCATTCATCTTTTGCCCTGGTTTTTGTGCTCCTTGGCTTGATCGTGGCAGGGCCTGGTGAGGCGATGCGTGGTATTGGCGCTATTCTTGTGGCCCGAGACACTCTCTTGACTGACTATCTTGGCATTGCGGGTATTGGCGGGGGCTTGGTTCATGCGGATCTGTTGGCGCTGCCTTGGCGCCCGTTGTCACCTAGATTCTTTTCAGCAGCTCTGAGATTCAGCCCCTTCCGCGAGTGGTCCTGGCAAGTTGTTCCGGCTTGCTGATTGGTTGCATTCTGCCTGCAATCGCAGTCCAACTCTCAAAAAGTCATTGGGATATGCGCTTTATACTATTGGCTTCACTTCTGGGGTTGTCGGGATCTTGGTTGTCGCCTTGCTCTCCTCCTATAATCTTGTCCCAGTTCCAGTCTTTATTTGGTCATCCGGAGACAATCTGTTGTGTGGAAGGTTGATCGCGAGCCTTTTCACAGTGCTTTTGCTCCTCGGTATTTTGCATGATCGTGAGGCCTTGCCACGGTTCGTTGGTATTCTACGAACAACCGGACAGGCCCCGAGTGATTACATTGCTTTGGCTGGAGAGGGGGCCACCTTGTTCAACATGGGGTTGATCGGTTGACTTGCACTTTTGCATGTTCTGGCCATGGATGAGGACGTGAGTCGCCTTGCAACTGACAGCACTTGTCTCCACAAATCTTGCTCCTATTGCAGGTCGTTTTGGCTGGGGGTGGGGAATTGTGGCTGGTTTCATTCATTCCTCCGCAGCCATGTTTGTAATATCATTCCATGGTGGCCTTTACCTCTATAACAATCTGTGATTCTTGCTTTGAACTCTGCCCGTGACCGCCGTCAACAAGGATGAAGCCTCTCCTGTTGCGTTCGCACTCAAGGAGCCTCTGGGCTGAGCAGAACAAAGGACGCCTCAATCTGCTGCAGTCGTTCCTGTGGTAGCGAAAGCAATCCTCCAACCTCAGCCAGCAGCTTGGTTTCCTCGGGGGTCGCGACGCGGTCAGCATGCACGATCCGTGCCGCGAAGGCATAGGCCTTTTCTTGTTCTTGGAGAGTGAGGACGTGAACAGCCTCCTCTACAAGGTCTCTTCTCCTTTCTTTCATCTCCATAAGGATCCTGGACACCATGGTGCCGAACGCAACGGGCGTCATCTCTCGGTAGGGGCTGTGTCCGCGCAACTGTTGATTGAGCAGGGCCGCCTCCTCGGGTTGCAGGCGGTTGTCCGCAGACACGGCTGCGAGGGGGATCACAGCAAAGGCTTCCGCTGGAGTCATGGATTGTTTTCACACACGCCTCAGCTTGAGTCCTTTGCAATAAGACGGCGTTAAGCCGCGAAGGTCTATCGCCTTCTCAGGCTCGCAACAGCGGCCCACCCTCCAGCCGGCGGATGGCGACAACGCCTGGCCGAGGGGGGCGTCCAGGGACGCCAGAAGGCCAATTGGAGCCGAGGGGCACGGTGCGCAGCTGGTCAAAGGCCACGCCGTTGCGGTCCACCAGTTGGTGGGCTTGAACCTCCCGCGCATCTTTTTGTCCTGTTCCATTCACCTCGCCGGGGTGCTGCACCGAGAGGAAGAGAGTGGCTTCCTGGCCCCCCGCGGCGGGGGGCTCCAGGCAGAGGCCGGTGAGCTCACTCTCCATGGGGCCTGTGGCGAAGGGCAGCGCCTGACCCCGCCAGGGACCACTGGCGGGAAACAGCCAGCAACTGTTATTGCCGAACACATCTGTGCGGGCGTCTGAGCTGGACCGATCGGTGAGCATCCAGAGGTTGCCGCGGCCATCGAAGGCCAGGTTGTCCGGATTGGCGAAACCCAGGCCCCCTTGCCAGGGGGTTCCACCTGTCGCAACCAGGTGCCAGCGAAATCCATCCGCGTCCTCCTCCAGACGCATCAGCCAGCCGAAGGGCCAATTGGTTTCGCCAGCGGGGCCGCGAAAGATCGCCGGATCCGCTGTGCCCTCCCCGTCTGTCCCCGCAGCGGTGAAGGCAATGAGGAGGGCTCCGCTCAGGGGGTCCAGCTCGGTGTCTTCCGGACGAGCCCCCGCGGTGGCGCCGATGGCGTTGGCGGCCAGGTGGGCATCGATCAGGATGGCACCCTGCTGCTCCTCACCGGAACCGGGGTAAAGATCCGCGAGGGTGCGAAAGCGATCCCGATAGGCTGCCACCGCCGCGTCATCGCGGAGGGCCTCGGCACCGGCGCGGCGGCGGTCGCTGTGGGGCACCCGGGTCGGTTGGCGCAGGCCGAAGGCCTCCATCCGGCTGGGAGCGGGCGGATTCACTGGCGTGGAGGGGGCGAGGAGGAGCCACTGGCCCCGCCCTTGGCCAGCAGGCCCGACAGGATCCAGGCGAGCCACCTCCAGACGACCCGCCTCCAGCAGCTTGGCGTTCGACGGGTTCGATGGGTCTGTCACAACGCCGTCGCTGACAAAGCGGTAGAGGTGCCCCCCATGCCGATCGCAGGCGGAGTAGATCCGCAGCGGCTCACCGGCAACAGCATGGACGGCAACGGCTTCATGGCGAAAGCGCCCCAGCCAGGTGTGCTTCACAGCCGGCCGCTCCGGACGGGACGGATGGACTTCCACCATCCAGCCGTACTTGTTGCCCGCGAGGGCAAAGGGGTTCCCCAGCCCGGACAGGCGCTCCTTGTCGCAGCGGAAGGGAAGGGCGGAGGGGTGCGGGGAGGAGCCATCGGCATGAACGGCCTCCACCACTTGATCCTGAATGTTCTCCTCGGCGGAGAGCAACGTGCCCCAAGGGGTGGTGCCGCCAGCGCAGTTGGCGAAGGTACCGATGATCCGATCTCCAAGACCATCGTCGAAGCCAAGCCGCTGGGAGCGACGGAACACCGCTGCCGCTGGTCCGCTGCACCGAAGCCGCTGATCGGGATCATCGATCCCGCTCAAGCCCGACAGACGTCGATCCTTCGGCCCTGGCTCCCGGACCCAGCGTCCATCGTCATGGCGGCGCAGGCTGGCCACACCGATGCCCAGGTCCTCCATGGCAGCGGTCGCCACCGATCGCACCATGGCCTTGAGGGGATCGTCCGCGGAGAGGCTGGTGGCCTCCACGCGACCGTCTCGTTCAGCAAGGGCCCTGATCAATGCCTCCACAGGTGGAGGCGTTGGCAGGGTTTCCGCCAGACCCTCCCGCCAGGGGCGCAAGCTGATGTACTCAAAATTGATGGCCATCAACGCGCGATTCGTTCCCTGGGGGAAGAAGGCCAGGTAGTCATTGTTGAAGCCAAAGCGACCATTCGCGAGCGGATCTCCCCATACAGCGATCAAATCAGCCGTGAATCCAGGCGGCAGCAGGAGTCGATCCGCGATGGAAAAACGCGCCAAGCTCTGGCGCTGCTCTTCACCGCTCAGGCCGTCATTCGGCAATGGCAGCGGCAGAGGCAGGTTGGGGAAGGGTGGAGACGATGAGGGAACGGCCCCGCGGCTGGCAAGAGGTGCGAGGGCTCCTGCGCAGCCGAGGCCAAGCAGGTTCAGCAGAAGCTCCCTGCGATGCATGACATGACTGATGCGTGCACGAACCCTAGCCTCGTTCTGCGAGCGTGTATGGCATGGCTTGCGGCGCCAATCGCCGACATCTCTGCCCTGGCTCGGCGCCCAGCCATCACCATGCCCGTCCAGTCCCCGAGGGTGATCAGCGGCGAAAGCCGTCCGCCGGAGGCCCTGGGCGGCCAGGGGCCGGCGGGGCGGCGGGTGGGGGAGACGCGATCCAGCCCTGCTGTACGGTAGGAGGGATTCAGCGATCCTCCTTCAGCGGGTTTCAACCCAGACCGGCGACCTCCAAAAGATTTCTCCTCACGGCCAGCGACTTTCTCCAGGACTTTCAACGAATCTTGTCCATACCTGTTTGTTTCATG
>VGQX01000073.1 GCA_016882305.1 Cyanobacteria bacterium K_Offshore_surface_m2_239 | reverse complement strand
GCGCCAGGATGGAGGAGATGTCTTCCAGAGAGGAGGGCTTGAGATCCTTTACGATCTGGCGCATGCCGCTGGATTCCAACTGGAAGATCCCTTCCAGATCGCCGCGGGCCAAGAGCTCAAAGGTGGCTGGATCCTCCTCGGGGATGGCATCCATATCCAGCTTGTGATCGGTGCTTTTGGCAATCAGCGCGGTGGCCTTCTCGATCATCGTGAGGTTTTTGAGGCCGAGGAAATCCATCTTCAGCAGCCCCATGGATTCCACATCTTCCATGAAATATTGCGTGATCACCTGCCCATCGTTATTGCGCTGCAAGGGCACCAGCTCATCCAGGGGATCCGCAGCGATCACGACGCCAGCAGCATGGACACCAAAGGTTTTGTTGGTGCCTTCAATCCGTCGGGCCAAATCCACCCAATGGCGCACCTTTGGGTCAGACTCATATTTTTCTCGAAACTCAGGCGCCGGTGATTCGGCGCCAATCATCTCTGCCAACTTGGCTGGCTTGCCACGGACCACCGGGATCAACTTCGCCAAACGATCGGCATCGCCATAGGGAATATCCAACACGCGGGCCACGTCCTTCAACACCGCCTTGGAAGTCATGCGGTTGAAGGTGATGATCTGGGCAACCTTGTCTTCCCCATAGCGCTTGGTGACATAATCGATCACTTCTCCGCGACGCTCAATGCAGAAGTCCGTATCAATATCCGGCATGGATTTGCGTTCGGGGTTCAGAAAACGCTCAAACAACAAACCATGCTTCACCGGATCGATGTTGGTGATCGCCAAGCCATAGGCCACCAGCGAACCCGCCGCTGAGCCCCGACCGGGACCGACAGCAATGCCGTTCTCCCTCGCAAAGCGGATGTAGTCCCAAACAACAAGGAAATAGGTGGAAAATCCCATTTCCTCGATCACCTTCAACTCAAACTCCAAACGCTCCAGATAATTGGCATCCACCCTCTCCACGCCCTGCAGGCGCAGGCGCTCCGTCACTCCCGCCAGTGTCACCTCCTTGAGATAACTGGAGGCGCTGTGGTCCGCCGGGATGGGGAATCGGGGCATCTGCGAGCGGCCAAGGATGTCGTAGTCCTCCACTTTCTCGGCAATCCGCCCGGTGTTGGCAATCGCCCGCTGAATGGTTTCCGGTTCCAGATGATCGGCAAACAAGCAGGCCATCTCCTCCTCGCTTTTGAGATATTCCGTGCCGGTGTAGCGCAGGCGCTTCTCATCGCTGATCAGCTTGCCGGTGAGCACGCACAGCAAGGCATCATGGGCTTCCACATCACCGCTGCTGAGATAGTGGGCATCATTGGTGGCGATCAGTTCAATGCCCAACTCCGCGCCGATGCGCGCCATTTCCACATTCACCAGGCGGTCTTCCAAGCCGCCGTGGTCCTGAATCTCGAGAACGTAATCCTCGCCAAACACCCCCTGATACCAGCGGGCCACCTCCCGCGCCACATCGGGGCGCCCCTGCAGAATCGCCTGGGGCACCTCCCCCCCGAGGCAGGCGGTGGCGGCGATCAAACCCTCGCTGTGTTTCTGCAGCAGCTGCTTGTCGATGCAGGCCCGCGCGAAGATTCCACGACCGCGCATGCCCCGCAGATGGGCGATGCTCGTTAGTTTGACCAGATTGCGATAACCGATGGCATTTTTTGCCAGCAACACCAAGTGGTAGCGCTTCTCTTTCTTGGGTTGGGGATCTTCAATGCTGCCATTGATGACATACATCTCATTGCCGATGATCGGCTTGATGCCCGCTTTCTTGCAGCACTTCAACAGTTCGATCGCGCCGTACATCACGCCGTGATCGGTGAGCGCCAGGGCGGGCATGCCCAAGGCAACCGCCCGCTCCACCAGCGCAGGCAGCTGGGAGGCCCCATCCAGCAGGCTGTAGTCGCTGTGGTTATGGAGCGAGACAAAACTCACAGCGGAGGGCCCGGGCGCTGAATCAGCTTAAGGGATCCAGACCACCAAGGATGGTGTCCGCCTCGTCCAAACGTCAGACCTCACCACCAAGGGTGGGGCGACGACGGTCCGAGCCACCAGGGGTGGCGCGATCAGCCCAGCGCATCCGCCACCAGGGCCGCCGCGGGCCGTTGGCTCATCACCGCTGCGGCCTGCTCGTATTGATGGGCCACGCGCAGCAACGTCGCCTCGTCCAACACGCCGCTGATGAGCTGCAGCCCGATCGGCAGCCCCTGATCGTCAAACCCGCAGGGCAGGCTGATCGCCGGCAGGCCGGCGAGATTGGCGGGAATCGTCAGCAGATCGGCCAGATACATCGCCAGGGGATCATTGGTGTGGGCGCCAAAACGGAAGGCCGTGGTGGGGGAGGTGGGGGAAAGAAGCACATCCACCCGCGCAAAGGCGCGGTCGAAATCCTGACGAATCAGGGTGCGCACCCGCTGGGCCTGCTTGTAGTAGGCGTCCACATATCCCGCCGAGAGGGCGTAGGTGCCGATCAGGATGCGGCGCTTCACCTCATCGCCAAACCCCTCCGCCCGGGTGAGGGCAGTCATCACGGCCAGGTTGTCGTCCTTGTCGCCGCTGTCACTGCGCAGCCCGTATTTGACGCCGTCGTAGCGGGCCAGGTTGGCGGAGGCCTCTGAAGGGGCGATCACGTAATAGGTGGCGATGCCGTCGTCGAAGCGGGGACAGCTGACGTCCACCAGCTCGCAGCCGAGGGCATTCAGCACCTCCGCCGCCGCCAGCACGGACGCCTTCACCTGTTCATCGAGCCCCTGCTCCAGAAAACATTCCTGGATCACCCCCACCCGCAGTCCCGCCAGCGGTTGCTCGAGCGCCGACAGGTAGTCGTCCACCGGCGCTTTCAGACAGGTGGCGTCGCGGGGGTCCGCCCCGGCGATCACCTGCAGCACCTCCGCCGCGTCCGCCACCGACCCGCTGAACGGCCCCACCTGGTCGAGGGAGCTGGCGAAGGCCACGAGGCCCCAGCGGCTGACCCGGCCGTAGGTGGGCTTGAGCCCCACCACCCCGCAGAAGCTGGCCGGTTGACGGATGGAGCCGCCGGTGTCAGAGCCCAGAGCCACCTGGCAGGAGCCACTGGCCACCGCCGCAGCGCTGCCGCCGGAGCTGCCCCCCGGCACCCGGCTGGGGTCCCAGGGATTGCGGCTGGGGCCGAAGGCGGAGGTCTCCGTGGAGCTGCCCATGGCGAACTCGTCGAGATTCGTCTTGCCGATCAACACGGCCCCCGCCGACCAGAGACGCTCGGTGACCGTGGATTCGTAGGGCGGCACGAAGTGCTCCAGCATGCGGCTGGAGCAGGTGGTGCGGATGCCGCGGGTGCAGAGGTTGTCTTTGATCGCCACGGGAATGCCCGCCAGGGGCGGCAAGTCCTCGCCCGCGGCGCGAGCCGCGTCAACGCGATCGGCGTCCGCCAGGGCGCGCTCGGCGCAGACCTCCAGAAAGGCGTGCACCTCGGGTTCCACGGCCTGGAGGCGGGTCAGGGTGGCCTCGGTGAGTTCCCTCGCGGAGATCTCTCCCCGTTGCAATTTGCCGCGCCATTCGGCGATGCCCATGCCAGCGCATCCTCGGATTGCTGGACGCTATCAGCTCAGGCGCGACGGGGCTGAGGGCTGAGCGCGATCGGACCGGTCGGCCGATCAGGCCGGCTGGGAGGGCGCAGCGGGCAACTCGGTGTAGGGCTCGCCGCGGGAGGTGCGCAGCAGACGGTGCTCCAGGCTGGCGGGGGCCTCCGTGCGCAGATCCTCCAGAAAGGGCACCAGAGCCGCCTCCAGGGTGTGCCTGCGCACAAAGGGCCCAAACCAATAGACCGCATCGGGATTGCGGGTCTCCACCCGTGCCCACCAGGCGAGGCCCACCGCGTTGGCGAGGTTGCGCACTGGCCAGAGCAGGGGATTCATGGCGGGTTGCGGGGTTCTGCACCATTCTGCTCACCCCGTGGCGACCCGGATGGGAGATCGCCCCTCCGGTCCGCTCAAACTGTCATGACGCCAGAGGGTCGGGAGTCGCGCGCCAGCCACCGTCCCGCTTCCCGGCCACCGTCCCGGGTCCCGGCCGCCGGAGGGGATTGGAGGGGTGGCTGGCTCTGCGGCACGGGGTGAGCGAATCGCGACACGGGATCACGGCTTCCCGGGGGCCGCTCCGCTCACAGGTGGATGTCGGTGGCGAAGGTTTCCACCGGGCTCTCCGCGGCCACCGCCTGAGCCGGGGGCTCCGGGACGCGCGCGGGCGACCCGAACTCGGACGGCTGGTCGGTGGAGCCGGACTCAGGAGAAAATTCCTCGGCCCTCGCCGTCTCCAGCCAAGCGGGTTCCGCTGGCGTGGTGTCCACGGGTTCCACTGGCGTGGAGAGCACAGGTTCCACTGGCGAGGAGTCCAGCGGAGCGGGCTCCAGCGGAGCGGGCTCGATCCGATCGCGTGCGGCCTCCAGACCCTCACCCCCGGGAGACAGCCCCCCGAGAGGCTCGGCGCCCCGCGCGCTGGACTCCACCGCCCTCTCGGCCGCAACATCGCCCGGCGCCTCAACGGTTGGCGTCGCGACGGACGGCGCCTCAGCGGCCTTGCCGCGGAGGGCTTCCGTGGGCAGGTGCGGGCGCACCAGACGCGGCGGCTTGGCCGTGCCCCTCAACCCCCGCATCCAGCCCCGTCGCGCCACCTCATAAAGCACCAAGGCCGTGGCCACGGAGGCGTTGAGGCTGGGGGTGGAGCCGCGCAGGGGAATGCGCACCAGCTGATCGCAACCGCAGCGGGTGAGCACCGACAACCCTTGGCCCTCGGAACCGGTGATGACCACCAGGGGACCCTCCAGATCGGCATCCTCCAGGCTCACGGTGCCCTGGGGATCGAGACCCACCACCCGATACCCCTCCTCTCGCAGGGTTTCGAGGGACCGGTTGAGGTTGACCACCCGGGCCACCGGCAGATGCTCAAGGGCACCGGCGGCCACCTTCGCCACCGAACCCGTCAGGCCGGCATTGCGCCGTTGGGGCAGCACCAGCCCGTGCACGCCGAGGGCTTCAGCGCTGCGCAGGATCGCGCCGAGATTCTGCGGATCCGTGAGGCCATCGACGGCCACCAGCAGCGGGGCTTCGCCGAGTTTGCGGCAACCGTCGATCAGGCTCCCCAGATCGAGGGTGTCGACGGCGGCAGGCTGGAGCACGATCCCCTGGTGGACGGCGCCCCCGCTGATCTGGCCGAGACGGGCCCAGGTCACCTCCTCCACCAGCGCCCCGGAGGCCTTGGCCTCCCGCAGCAGCTGCAAAAAGGTAGGCCGAAAACGCATCTCCGGCGTGCACCAGATGCGATGGATGGGCCGCTCGCTTTCCAGGGCGGCCTGGGCGGCATGGCGCCCCCAGATCAGCTCGCTGGGCGCCGCGGCGGCATGGGCGTCGCCCTGGGGCTGGTCGCGATCGCGATCCATCGCGGGGCCGTCCGGGCGGGTGGGACGGACCGGGCGGAACGCGCGGGCGGGGGGACCCTCCGGTCGGCGGCTCATGCGCCAGCGCGGGCGGTCCCGATCCTCCGGGGAACCCGGACGGGGACCGGCGCCTTCAGGCCGGCGCCAGGTGTCGCCGGCGGATCCTTCGTCCCGATCACGGGTCCAGCGGCGCCTCTCAAAGGAGCTGCCCCCAGTGGCGCCCGGCCCGTTGGCGCGGGGTCCGTTGGCGCGGGGACCGGCGGCACGCGGGCCGCCGACGCGGGGTCCACCGGGACGCGGACCCCCAAGGCGCGGACCGTAGGAGCTGGGGCTGTAAGAGCCGGGGCCGTAAGGACCCGGGCCGGTCGCGCCAGAGCCACTGGCGCCCGCGCCGCCGGAGCCGGAGCCCTCGGGGCGGGGACCCAGGCGGCGGAAGGTGCCGCCTGCGGGTCGTCGCGGTTCGTTCAGGCCTCGACCGGCGCGGCCTCGGGCGCCATCCCGGGGCGGCCCGCCGCCGGGCCCCCGAGCTGGGCCATCGCCCCGGCGGCCGGGACGCCGGCGATTGGAAAAGTCATTCGCGGATGGGCCCATGGTCCGAAGGGGTGGCAGTGGGGTCGGGGTCCTCAAGGTGATCCAGGAGTTCAGCCAGGCGGCGTGGATCTCGCAAAAAGAGCCAGCCCACCATCGTCTCAAATCCTGTGGCCTGTCCGTGCAGAGCGCCATCTTGGTGTCGAGATCCACGTCCCGCCCGGTTGCGACCGCGGCGCACCAGGCTCTCTTCCCCGGGGCGCAGGTGCGGCCTGAGCCGTTCGAGGGCCGAGGCCTGGGCTTCCGCCCTCACCCTCGCCACCACTTGGTTGTGCAGATCATTGGGGCGGCCGGGGGCGTGACAGTGGCGTAGCCGCTGATGAAGCTCCCAGACGGCGTCGCCAAGCCAGGCGAGCTGCAGGATGTTGAGATCCGCCGCAGAGGCCAGGATGGGCATCCCGTCCAGCCAGCGGGACGGAGGGGATGGGGGGTCGAATGAGCCGGGTGAGACCTCAGGAAGCGAGCTGGTCAAGGGCGGTGGGCAGGTCGGGCTGGAGATGGAGGAACTCCTCCAGCCTCACCAGCTTGACGGTCTGCACGACCCGGGCGTTGCCCACCACGAGAAACTTGTTCTTGGTTTGGTTGCAATCCTTGGCCAGCTGCACAAGCGCTCCCAGGCCGGAGGAGTCGATGAAATCGATCTTGCTGAGATCGATCACCAGGGGCAGGCTGGACCCCTCTTTCTCCTGATGGACAAACTCCGTGAACTGCTTGTCGGAGTAAGCGTCGAGCTGACCCGTGAAGCGAAACATCAGGCACTGGCTCTGGCGCTCACAGCCGCCCGCAGGGAAACGGTCAGTCGGTGCAGGTCGGCGATTGGTCGAACTCCCGGCGTTCGGATGACGGCGGAAGTGTAAGTGGCGATGGAGTGGATGGGTTGGATTGAAAATGAAGTTGCTGTAATTCGTGCGCATCAGGCCTGGTCCGGTCCTTCCGGCGGCGGAACGGCCCTTCAGGCGGCGGACCGGCGTTCGGCCATCAAGGTGGTGAACCGCAGGAAGTGGTGATCCGCGTCGTGGGGGCCGGGGCTGGCCTCCGGGTGGTATTGCACGCCGAACACCGGCTGGTGACGCAGGGCGAGGGCGGCGACGGTCTGATCGTTGAGGTTGTGGTGGGTGACCTCCACGCGTTCCAGCGGAAGCGAGGCGGGATCGATGGCGAAGCCGTGGTTCTGGCTGGTGATCTCCACGGAACCGGGGGCGCCGCAGGGGTGGTTCAGCCCGCGATGGCCGTAGGCCAGCTTGAAGGTGCGTCCCCCGAGCGCCAGTCCAAGGATCTGGTGGCCGAGACAGATGCCGAACACCGGCAGGTCCGGCTGGCTGAGCAAGCCGCGAGCCAGGGCGATGCCGTCGTTGACGGCGGCGGGATCGCCCGGACCATTGGAGAGGAACACCCCCTCCGGCCGCTGGTCGAGCACGGTCTCCAGACCGCTGCTGGCCGGCACCACCGTGACCTCGCAACCATGGGCCACCAGGCGTTCGAGGATCGCGCGCTTGATGCCGAAATCCACCGCCACCACCCGGTAGGGGCGCTGGGGAAGGGGGCGGACGCGGGTGTCAAAGGAGGCGGAGCAGAGGCTGGTCCAGCGGTAGGGGTCGCGGGTGCTGACGCTGGTGGCCAGGTTGAGCCCGCTCATCTCCGGCGCCTGCCGCACCCGCTCCAGCAGGGCGGCGGCAGTGGTGCCATCGCTGGCGATGCCGCCATTGATGGCCCCGCCCTCGCGGATGTGGCGCACCAGGGCGCGGGTGTCGACGCCGCGGATGCCCACCACGCCATGGCGCTTCAACCAGGGATCGAGGTCCTCCTCGGCGCGCCAGCTGCTGGCACGGGGGGACAGCTGGCGGGCGATCACCCCCCGGGCATGGGGCGCGCTGGCCTCCAGGTCCTGACCATTGACGCCGGTGTTGCCCAGCTCCGGGTAGGTGAAGGTCACGAGCTGGCCCGCGTAGCTCGGGTCGGTGAGCACTTCCTGGTAGCCGGTCATGCCGGTGTTGAAGACCACCTCGCCGATGGCGGTGCCCCGCGCCCCCAGAGCCCGACCCTCGAGCACCGTGCCGTCAGCGAGCACCAGGAGGGCGGAATCCGGGGAAGAGGAGGACACGAGGACGGACGGCTGGGAGCGGACCGCCGTCATTCTGCCCCTGCCGGGGGCACGGGCAGCGCCTGGCGCAGCGCCTCGACCTTGCCCCAGGCCGCGCCGGACTCCAAGGCCCGCAGGGCCTGCTCCAGCCCGGCGGCGGCGCTGGGGGCCAAACCAGCCACCCACAGCACCAAGGCGGTGTTGAGGGCCACCACGTCCCTCTGGGCGGTGCTGCCCTGACCGCGCAGCACCGCCTCCAGCAGAGCGGCATTGGCCTGGCGATCCCCTCCCGCCAGGGCGGAGAGGGGCGCCAGGCGCAGGCCGAGAGCTTCGGGATCGAGCCAGCGGGTCTCGATCCGTCCCTCCTCCAGCCAGCGCAGCTCGCTCGGACCACTGAGGGAGGCCTCATCCAGCCCGCCGGCCCCGTGCACCACCACCGCCCGCCGCACCCCGAGTCCCCGCAAGGCGCCGGCCATGGGATCCAGCAGGTCGGCGCGGGCCACACCGAGCACCTGCGCGTCGGGTTGGAGGGGGTTGACGAGCGGACCGAGGAGATTGAAGACCGTGCGGATGCCCAGGGTGCGGCGCAGGCTGGCCACGCCCGCCAGCGCCGGATGCCACCCCGGCGCGAAGAGAAAGGTGACCCCGGCGGTGTTGAGCGCGTCGACGACGCGGGGGAGGGGCGCCCCGAGGTGGAGGCCGAGCGACTCGAGCACATCGGCGGAGCCCACCCGGCCGCTGGCGCTGCGGTTGCCGTGCTTGGCCACCCGGGCGCCGCTGGCGGCGGCGGTGAAGGCCACGGCGGTGGAGATGTTGAAGGTGTCGGCCCCGTCACCCCCCGTGCCGCAGGTGTCCACCAGCGGGCCCTGCGGACGGGCCACGGGCGCGGCGGCGGCCCGCAGCACCCGCGCCAGGGCCGCCAGCTCGTCGCCGTTCACGCCCTTGGCCCGCAGGGCCACCAACAACCCCGCGGTGAGCAAGGGATCCATGGCGCCATCGAGCCAAGCGGCCATCAGGGCCTCCGCCTGGGGCGCCGCCAGGTCGCCGCCCGCCAGGAGCTGATCGAGCAGGGCGGGCCAGGAGGGGGCGGTGGTGGGAGACGGGGTCGACAAGGCCAAAAGCGGACGCGGAAAGCCAAACGTCTCATCCTGGCAAAAAAAAGCCCGGGTGCAAGCACGCCGGGCCGGGTGATGGGGACCCCCTCACTATCACCCGTAATGGGCCGAAATGGCGAGACCCGCCGCGCCCCCTCGCCAGGTCGCAGGACCAGACTCACCAGCCGGCCTTCCGGATGGCGCCGCCACGGATTTTTCAAGAGGCTGACATCCCGCGGGAGCGGATCAGGACTCGGCGTCGCCGGAGGCGTCGAATCCCGAGCCCACAGGCTCGGCGACGGCGCCCTTCGCGCCGACCCGCCAACCGCCTTGCCAAAGGGCCCGCGCCCGTTCGCGCAACGCCTCCTCGCTCAGCCCCCAGAGGCGAATGGCCCGCGCCAGATCGTCCTGAAGATCAAAGGCTCCCGGAAAGCCGCGGTAGCGGGAGAGCAGACGGGCGGCATCGATCAGATCGACCTCCTCCGGCGCCGCGGCGGCCAGGAGCCGATCGACCGTGGCCCGATCCAGGCTGTAAAGGGGATGGCTCTGGCCGTCATCGGCCGCCGGGTTGGCGGCGTCCGGGCTGGCGGGGGGTCGCGGCTGCGGCATCGCTGGTGGCTCGAATCGCGGCGCGTCGGGTCCCTAGGTTAGAACCGCCTTTCCGCCCCGCCCCCGCCCTGATGCGTGCCCCGAAGCTGGCCATGCTTCGCCGTCATCTCCGTCCCCACCGCCGGGCCTTGCTGCTGGGTGCGCTGGCCCTGCTGGTGGTGAATGGCCTGGGGGTCACGATCCCGCTCCTGGTGCGCCGCGTGGTGGACGACCTGCAGGTGGGGTTCAGCTATTCCAAGGTGCTGGGCCAGGCGGGGTTGATCATCGGCCTGGCCACCCTGATCGCCGGGGTGCGGCTGCTCTCGCGCATGCTCGTGTTCGGGGTGGGCCGGCAGGTGGAGGTGGACCTGCGGCAGCGGTTGTTCGATCACCTGCTGCGGCAGGAGCCCGCCTGGGTGCAGGCCACGGCCAGCGGCGACGTGCTCAGCCGCGCCACCAGCGATGTGGAGAACGTGCGGCGCCTGCTGGGCTTTTCCGTGCTCAGCCTCACCAACACGGCGCTGGCCTACGGGCTCACCCTGCCGGCGATGCTGCTGATCGATCCCTGGCTCAGCCTGGCGGCCGTGGCGCTCTACCCGCTGATGCTGCTGACGGTGCAGCGCTTCGGCGGACGCATCATGCGCGAGCAGCGGCGGCAGCAGGAGGCCCTGGCGGCGCTCACCAACCTGCTGCAGGAAGACCTGTCGGGCATCAACGCGATCAAGATCTACGGCCAGGAGCCGGTGGAGGAGCGGGCTTTCGCCGCCAGCAATCGCGCCTACCGGGACGCGGCCCTCGGCCCGGCCCGCTGGCGCAGCGTGATGTTTCCCCTGATCGAGGGCATCGCCTCCATCAGCCTGCTGGTGCTGCTCGGCCTGGGGAGCACCCAGCTGGAGAGCGGCCGGCTGGGGATCGGCGATCTGGTGGCGTTGATCCTCTATGTGGAGCGCCTGGTGTTCCCCACCGCCCTGCTGGGCTTCACGCTCAACACGTTCCAGACGGGTCAGGTGAGCCTGGAGCGGATCGAGGAGCTGCTGCGCCGCCAACCGACGATCGTGTCGCCCGCCCAGCCGCGCCACTTGCCGAGCGGCCGCGCCAAGGGCGCCCTGGAGGCCCGCCAGCTGACGGTGCGCTACGCCGACCGCCCCGTGCCCGCCCTGGACAACCTCTCCTTCACCATCCAGCCCGGCGAGCTGGTGGCGGTGGTGGGTGCGGTGGGCTGCGGGAAGAGCACCCTGGCCCGCGCCCTCGGTCGCATGGTGGACGTGCCCCCGGGGCAATTGTTTGTCGACGCGGTGGACATCACCACCCTGCCCCTGGACGAGCTGCGCCGGCAGGTGGCCCTGGTGCCGCAGGAGGGCTTTCTGTTCACGGCCACCCTGGCGGACAACCTGCGCTATGGCGAACCGGAGGCCTCGCTGGAGCGGGTGCGGGAGGCGGCGGAGCAGGCGCAGCTGACCGATGACGTGCGGGGGTTTCCCGATGGCTGGCAGACCCTGGTGGGGGAGCGGGGGATCACCCTGAGCGGCGGCCAGCGGCAGCGCACGGCCCTGGGACGGGCCTTGTTGATGGACAGTCCGATCCTGGTGCTGGATGACGCCCTGGCGAGCGTCGACAACCGCACCGCCGCCGCGATCCTCCAGGCCGTGCGGGGGCAGCGGCAGCGGACGGTGGTGCTGATCAGCCATCAGCTGTCAGCCGCCGCCGCCTGCGACCGGATTCTGGTGATGGAGGCCGGCCATGTGGTCCAGGAGGGCCGCCACGCGGAATTGGTGCGGGAGCGGGGGCCCTATCGCCGGCTGTGGGAGCGGGAGCAGGCGGAGCGGCTGCAGACCGCCTGAGCGCCGGAGCCACGCCCCCGGAACGTCGCCTCTGGCGTTCAAGTGTTGTTGAGAGACGCCCCGGGAGAGGCCAAAGCTCGCTTAGCTGAAGCCGGAATCGCAGTTCCCTCACGGCCCTTCCATTCCCGCCTCGCCATCACCACCATGACCACCACCCCCGCGTCCCCTCCCGTCACAGCCCTCACCAGCGCCTACAACGTTCGCTGCACGCTCACCTTCGGTGACATCTACGGGCAGATCCTCATCTGGATGGGCGTGATCTTCGCCAGCCTGGCGGCGGGCCTGGGCCTGATGGGCGCCACCCGGCCGATCGTCGCCCTGGTGGGGGTGGGGCTGATCCTGGTGCTCTCCCTGCCGTTTCTGCTCTTCGCCTTCACCACCACCCTGCTGAACCACATCGCCTTCGAGCCGAAGCGGCAGCCCTGACGCCGCCCCTAGGCTCTCGGCAGCCTTGCTCCAAACGGGTGTTTGACCGCTTGTCCCTCTTCCAGACCCCCACCGCCCAGGCGGCGACCCAGCGCCACGCGGTGCTTGACACCCCGATCGCGGCGCCGCCGGGCCCCGGCGAAGGGGAGGTGTTGTTCGGCTGCGGCTGTTTCTGGGGGGCGGAGAAGGGCTTTTGGCGCCTGCCCGGCGTGATCACCACCGCGGTGGGCTACGCGGGCGGCGGCGTGGTGGATCCCTCCTATCAACAGGTGTGCTCCGGGCGCACGGGCCACGCCGAGGTGGTGCGGGTGGTGTGGGCGCGGGAACGGGTGGATCTGAGCGATCTGCTGAAGCTCTTCTGGGAGTGCCACGACCCCACCCAAGGCGACCGCCAGGGCAACGACAGCGGAAGCCAGTATCGCTCCGCGATCGTGGTGTATAGCCCGGCGGATCTGGCGCTGGCGGAGGCCAGCCGCGACGCCTACGGCACCCTGCTGCGCGAGGCCGGCCACGGAGCGATCACCACGGAGATCATCGCCGACAAGCCCCTGTACTACGCCGAGCCCTATCACCAGCAATACCTGGCCAAGCCGGGCAGCCGGCCCTACTGCTCCGCCCAGCCCACCGGCGTGCGGCTGGGGGCGTTTCCGGGGTCGGCGTACCGGTTGCCGGCGGAGGTCTGGCAGTCGTTTGACTGGACCCTTCCCCACTGCGTGCTTCGCGGGGACAATGCCCCCATTCGCCTGTCTTGACCTCCAGCCATGGCCCTGTTGCCCCTCCTGCTGGGTCTCACGCTGCTTCCCGGGGCGTTGCCCGCCGGGGAGATGCCTGCGGGGGCGCCGCCGGCTCGTGCCGTCGGGGCCAGGGTCCATGGAGCGGCCGCTTCGGGAATCGGAGCCTCGCCGCTGGCGATGACCTCCCCCTGGTGGGAGGACTACGACGTCAAGGAGCGGTACCTGTGCACGGAGAAAGGAGGCGTGGTTTTGGAGCGCAACGCCTCCCAGGCGGCGTTGATCAGCGGCGGCTCCGTCACCACCCTGTTCCGGGAGCCGGCGCCAGGACCGGAAGTGGTGTATCGCACCGACAGCCTGACCGTGATTCTGCGGGGAGATGAACTGACCCTGGAGCGCTTGCCGATGAAAATCACCTGCGTCCGCAGCGAGCAGGTATGAGCGATAACAGGGACGAGGAGCCCGCGGAGCCGCTGGCCCCCCCGCGCGAGCTGCACCCCCTGCCCCGCGGCCTGGTGGAGCTTTATGGGCTGCTGGCGGTGTTGTTCGTGCTGGTGCCGGAATGGATGGCCGGCGGGGCGTTGTTCAGCTTCCGGGAGGGGCGGAAGGGGTCGGAGCTGCCGGTCACGGCCCAGGCCTGGCAACGGGTGCCGGAGTTGCGTCTCGCTTCGCTGACGATGGCCGGCCTGCGGAATCTGGCGCGGGAGGAGCGCCTGCGGGGCTACGCCGCCCTGGCCCGCGACCGCCTCACCCAACGCCTGCTGAAGAAGCTGGCGCGCCGCCCCCAGCCGCGCAAGGCGCTGTGGTAGCTTCCGTCAGCCGGGGCGTAGCGCAGCTTGGTAGCGCACCACTTTGGGGTAGTGGGGGTCGTGGGTTCAAATCCCGCCGCTCCGATTTCATAATCACCGGTCATCGTCCGCTTCCCAAGCGCTCCCTTGCGAGGGGGCGTTTTTTTTGGCGCCTCGTTGGGCCCGTGCGCTGGGTTCGTGCACTGGGCCCGTGCGCTGGCCTGAGGCGCCCGGCGCCGGCCTGGAGCTGACAGGATGGCGCGGCGCTGGAGACCGTTGGATGCCGACCCCCGCTGACTCGCTCTCCCCAACCGTGTCCGCCTCCCCATCGGCGGCGGCGTCCGCGCTGGAGACCACCGGGACGGTCGGGACGCTCCTGAGCTGGAAGCAACTGGAGGCCTTGGCGCCCGCCGAGCCCGATCGGGTGCACGGCCCCACCAACGCTCAGGCCACCCTGCGGCTCTTCGGCCAGGAGGGCGTGACGCCGCGGGTGACGCTCTTTCGCGATCACCATGCCTGGTGTCCCTATTGCCAGAAGGTGTGGCTCTGGCTGGAGGAGCGGCGCATCCCCTACCGCATCCGCAAGGTGACGATGTTCTGCTACGGGGAGAAGGAGGATTGGTATCGGCGACAGGTGCCGTCGGGGATGCTGCCGGCGCTGGAGCTGGATGGGCGGGTGATCACCGAGAGCGATCGGCTGCTGGAGGCGTTGGAGGGGGCGTTTGGCCCCTTGGGCGCGGGCATGGGCGATCGGCGGGTGGTGCCTTTGCGGCAGCTGGAGCGGCTGCTGTTCCGCGCCTGGTGCGAATGGCTCTGCCAACCCCATCGCCCGGCCACGGAGGCGCGGGCGCGGGCGGTGTTTCAGCGGCAGGCGCAGGCGATGGAGCGCGCCCTGGAGGCCCAAGAGGGGCCCTTCTTTCTCGGCGAGGCGCTCACCACCGCCGATCTGGTGTTCGTGCCCTATGTGGAGCGGATGAACGCCTCCCTGGCTTACTACAAGGGCTTTGTGTTGCGGCAGGAGCATCCAGCGATCGATCGCTGGCTGAGGGCGTTGGAGCAGCGCCCCACCTATCTGGGCACCCAGAGCGATTTCCACACCCACGCCCACGACCTGCCGCCCCAGATGGGTGGCTGCTACCCCAACGGCGACACGGCCCAACGGGCCCTGGCGGCCCGCATCGATCAGGGCCCCTGGCCGATCAGCGCGCCCCTCGATCCCGAAACCTCCCAACC
>VGQX01000072.1 GCA_016882305.1 Cyanobacteria bacterium K_Offshore_surface_m2_239 | reverse complement strand
ACCCCCTCCAAGGCCTCTTCAAGGCCGGCTCGCTGCTGGGTCGCCGCGGGCCGTAGTGCTCCCGCACCACCAGCTCCGGGGTGAAGCCCGCCGCCTCCCGCCTCCAGTTGGTGAGCACGGAGGTGGGCGCCACCAGCAGCACCGGGCGCTTCAGATCGCCCGCCACCTTCAGATGCTGCAGGAAGGCCAGCAGTTGAATCGTCTTGCCCAGGCCCATGTCGTCCGCCAGGCAGGCGCCCTGGTCGAAGCGATGGAGGAAGGTGAGCCAGCCCAGGCCCCGCTCCTGGTAGGGCCGCAGCTGGCCGGCGAAGCCCTCCGGCGCCGGCAGGGGATCAGGGGCCTTTTGCTGGTGGTATTGCTCCAGCACCGCCTGCAGACGGGGCCCGGCCAGGAAGCGATGCACCGGCAGGCGCATCAGGGTCTCGCCATCGCTGGCGGTGAGCCGAAGCGCCTCATCCAGGCTCAGTTCGGGGTCGGCCGCGCAGAAGCGTTCGGCGTTTTTGAGGTCTCCCGGCCGCAACTCGATCCAGACCCCCTTGTGCTGCACCAGCGGGCTGCGCTTGGCCGCCAGCCGCTCCAGGTCTTTCAGGCTGAGGGTGACCCCTCCGATCATCAGCTCCCAGCGCCAATCCAACCCCTCGCCGAGGCTGAGCCCCCGGGATCCGCCGGGCAGTTCCGCCTCGATCGCCAGTCCCAACCGGCTGGCCAGCCCCCCGCTGAGGCTGCCGGGCAGCACCACCCCCACCCCCACGTCGCGCAGCTGGCTGGCGGCGGTGCGCACCAGCACGAAGGCCTCGGCCGGGGTGAGGCGCATCTGTTCCGGCGCGGCACTCTCCAGCCCGCGTTCCAGGGGCTCAAACACCTGGAGAGCCCGGCCCAGGCCCTCCAGCAGCAACTCTCCAGGTTGGCGCACCTCCACCTCTCCCAGCCGCAGCGTCCCGTCTCCCGCCGTCCACACCGCCGCGGCGTTCAGCCGCAGGGTTGGCTCCGCCTCGGCCTGCAGGGAGAAGCGCAGGTCCCAGAGCTCCTCGCCCTCGGCGGGTGTGAAGAGCTCCAGGCAGCCCCGCGCCGGGGCCACCCGCCCGGCCACGGCCTCCCGCCAGTGGTGCGTGGCGGTTTCCAGTCGTTCCGTCTGCTCCGGATCCAGGGCCAGGCGTCCATCGCCGCGCCCCAGGGCCTTCTGCCAGGCGGCCAGAAGGGGGTCGAGCTCCTTGTTGGCGGGGGCGAAGCCGTTGCGCAACTGCCCATCGAGCAGAGCCTCCAGCAGGCTGGCCACCCGCAGGCGGCCGCTGCCGGGCCGGCGACAGGCCAGGGAGCCTTCCGCCGGCGCAGCGGCGGCGGCGATGGCGCAGGTGGCCACCTGGGGCAGGCCCGAGGCGAGATCCTCCAGTCGTCGCCGATCTCCCTCGCGGTTGAGCAGCGGCAGCCAGCGGGCCCGGCCCTCCTCCACCTGGGGCAGCCAGCGGCCCCGCGCGATCAGGCTCATGGCCCAGCGCTGGAGGTGGCTCCACCAGCGCAGCTCGTCCGCCAGGTCGGGGTGGTGCCCGGAGAGGGGAAGGCCGCTGAGCCAGTCCGCCGCCGCGCCGGGTTCCATGGCCAGCCCCTCCACCTTCCAGGGCCACCAGCTCACCTGCTTGGGGATGGGTTCCCCCGCCTGCAGGGGCAGGCCGCTCCACGCGTCGGCGGCCGCGAGGCGGCGGCCGCGGGTGGCTTGGGGACGACTGGGCAGGGTGAGGGAGGCTTGAGCGGGCCGCAAGGCCTCTGACCAAAGGTCGTGCTCCTGCAGCCAATCCGCCAGGTCATCCCAGTTGAGGGTGAAGGGATGGTCGGGCACCGCCAGCGTCGGTCGCACGGGAGCCGCCACCCGCCAGGTGTCAGCCCAGAGCAGGAGGCGACCTCCCGCCCCCTCCGGTGGAAACAGCCAGGTGGCGTGCAGCAGGCTCATGGCCGCGGGGCGGGCAGCAGGCGCTGGGCCCACTGGAGCAGCAGGGCGCTGCCGATCAAGGGCCACCAGAGCGGCAACCAGATCCGCAACGTCTCCATCATCAGCGATGGCAGGGCGCTTGTCAGCTCGTCCAGCGCCAATGGCGGGAATCCCGCGGGTGGAAGCGACCAGGGAAGGGGGGCCGCCAGGCTGCGAATCGCGCAGAGGGCGCCCACCAGGCCGGCCCGCAAGTGGCTGTCGTCAGGATCCACGCGTTGGAGATGGAAGGCCAGAAGGCCGAGGAAGAAGCCGCAGCCCGCCCCCCGCAGGGCGATGTCCAGCCGTTCGCTCCAGCCGGTCGCGGAGGGGGGCAGGAGGGCGAGAAGCCCGGCGGCGCTGGCCGCCATCAGGGCCCAGCTCAACGAACGCAACCGTTGCTGCGCCCGGTGGTGGCCGCAAGTTGGAGGGGAGGGCACGGGCGGGCAGGCCAGTCCGAGAGGATCATGCCCCACCGGAGGGCGAGGGATCCGGCGCCACCGCGGCGGAGGCGTCCTCGGGGGCGAGGCCGGGAGGCTGTCGCAGGTCATAGCGGAGCCAGCGGCAGTCGATGCCGCCATGGCTCACCGGCAGGCGTCGAGAGGCTTTCAGGCGCAGGGCGGCGGTGAGCTCGGGATGGCCGCTCAGGAGCCAGAGCGTCCATCCGGGGGCCTGGCGGCGCAGTCGCTGGCCCAGGGCGCCATAGAGCTCCTGAAGCTCCTCGCGGTCCCCCAGCCGGGCGCCATGGGGGGGATTGGTGACGATCACGCCCGGGCCAGGGGGAGGGGTGAAGCTGCGGGCATCGGCCAAGGCGAAGTGGATCCAGGGGGCCACTCCCGCCGCCTCGGCATTGGCCCGGGCCTGAGCCAGCACGGCGGGGTCGTGGTCAAATCCCAAAAGGGGGGGCAGGGGGCGGCCATCGGCCAGGGTGTTGCGGGCGAGGTTTCGAGCCGCTTCCTCCTCGCGGCGCCACAGGGCTGGATCAAAATCCGGCCAGCGACGCAGGGCAACGTCTCGGGAGCGTGGCGCCTGGCCAGCGGGCGCTGGCGACAGACCAGGCGCGCGACCGAGGACGGCGCAGGCGGCCTCGATCAAGAGGGTGCCACTGCCGCAGAAGGGATCGACCAGGGGGACCTCGCCCTCCCAGCCGGTGAGGGCGATCAAGCCAGCCGCGAGATTTTCCTTCAGTGGCGCCAGGCCCATGGCGGCCCGCCACCCCCGCCGATGGAGGCTGCCCCCGCCACCATCCAGGCTGAGAACGGCCTCTCCATGGCGAAGAAGATGCAGGTGGATCACGAGGTCGGGATCGTGCCGATCCACGGAGCTGCGCGCGCCCCAGCGTTGGCGCTGCAGATCCACCAGCACATTTTTCACTTCCAGAGCGGTGAAATGACTGTGGTTGAACGCTGATGTGGCGCCGCTCACCTCCACCCGCAAGGTGCGAGACGGGGGCAGCCAGACGTCCCAGTCGGCGGACTGAAGCACACCAGCGCGAAGTTCTTCTCTGTTGGCGCAAGAAAAGCGGTTGAGCTCTCTGAGCAGGCGGAAGGGCAGACGGGCTTGGAGGTGGAACCGATAGAACGCGGCCATATCGCAGCGCACGGCCACGCCACCGCGCCGGGATTGGGCGAAGCGGCCGCCCAAACGGGAGAGCTCGTCCTGAGCGACCGCCTCCAGGCCAGGGGGCACGACAACCAGGACAGACATTGTGTCGAGCTGCACGAACTTAACACCGAATTATTTGTGCAACCTTTATTTTCGAAACCATTGGGTCGATCCATCCTTCGTGATGATCACCTCCTTGATTCGCTTGTGCGCCGATCGCCATGACCCCCATTGTCACCAACGCCCCCGGCTCGCTCTCGTCTTTCTCCATCCTAGGCTGGTACGCATTGGACTCAGATCGTCGTTCTTCGGCGGCTGAGGGGAACGCCCTGGCTCAGGCTCAAGCGTCGTCGGGAGAGAGCGCAGGCGCGATCTTCTCCCATGTTGCGCTGTCGTCGCCCTCACCGTCGGCCGCCGCCGATCCTGCCACTGCCACCGCGTCCTCCACCGCCACCGGGTCTGCGACAGCCACAACCTCCGCGTCCGGTGGCGTCGCCGTTTCCTCCTTCACGCTGTCGGCGCCCCCGGGGCTCACCGCCGCGCCACAGCTCACCGCCCCGCCACAGCCCGCTGGCGGACCGCCGCTCCCGGACGCGCCCGGGGGCGGGGCGTGGGTCGATGCCAGCGTCGGTGGGCGCGCTCCAGCGCTTGGGGATCCACCGGGAGTCGGGGGCGGCGCCGCGGCCGCGGCCTCCCCTCGTCCCACCCCGCCGGGACGCCTTCTGGTGCAGTGGGTTCCCAACGCCACCGAGGCCGAGCGCGCCGCCCCTCTGGGCGTCCTCGGCGCCACGCGAAAGAAGCTGATCCAGACCGCTCCGATGAAGGCGCGGGGGGAAGGTGCTCTGGAGGTGGTGGAATTGCCCGCTGGCGCTGATCCGCAAGCGGCCCTGGCCCTCTACGCCGCCACCGCAGGCGTGCGTTTCGCCGAAGTGGATCAGCTGGTGCGGGTGCAGGCCGTCAGCAATGACCCGGAATACACCAACACCCAGCTCTGGGGGATGTATGGCAGCGACTCCCCCACGCCCGCGGGCCCTCCCGGCACCACCAATCCTTTCGGCATCAACGCGGAGGGGGCATGGAACCTCGGCTTCACGGGTTCAAGCTCGGTGTTCGTCGGCATCCTGGACCAAGGAATCAATTTTCAGCATGAAGACCTTGCGGCCAACATGTGGGTCAATCCTTATGAGCTTCCGGATGGGATTGATAATGATGGCAATGGCTATATCGACGATACCCGCGGCTGGAACTTCCTGGAGGATAACAATATTGTCTTCGATGACTTGTTCGATGAGCACGGCACTCACGTTGCCGGAACCATTGGCGCGGTCGGGGGAAACGGCACAGGAGTGGTGGGTGTCAACTGGGATGTGACGATGATTCCCGCGAAATTCCTGGGGCCGTGGGGTGGCTATGTTTCCGGCGCAATATTAGCACTCGATTACATCACGGATTTGAAATGGCGCCACGGTCTGAATATTGTGGCCACCAATAATTCCTGGACGGCTATTGATACTCCGGCGATTAGCGCCATCACATCCAAGGCGATGCGGGAGGCCATCGTCAGATCAGCACGTGAAGATATTCTTTATGTAGCCTCGGCTGGCAACCAAGGATCGAACAACGATCTGGTGTCCAATTTCCCGTCGCAATTCAACACCAATGCTGAGGCGGGTTATGACGCTGTCGTCACGGTCGCCGCGATCGATCGTCAGGGCCAGCTCGCGTCGTTTTCCAACTTTGGCCCAACCACGGTGGATCTTGGCGCACCCGGAGTGGACATCTTTTCCACCTTCCCCTTCGACAGCTACGACCTCCTCAGTGGCACCTCCATGGCCACGCCCCATGTCACCGGTGCCATCGCGCTCTACGCCTCCCGCTATCCCGACAGCACCGCCGAACAGATCCGCGCCGCCTTGCTGGCCAGCACCATCCCCACGTCCTCCCTTGCGGGCACCACCGCCAGCGGCGGGCGACTGAATGTGCTGAACTTCCTCAACACGCCGCCGTCGCCAGCGTTCTCCATCACGGCCGCCCAGCCTCATCTGGCGGAAGGCCAGGCGGGATCCGCCACACCGTTCCAGTTCACGGTCACCCGCCATGGTCCCTCAGCGGCGGCGACCTCCGTGTCCTGGTCGGTGGCTGGATCCAGTTCCACCCCCGCCGACCACAATGACTTCGTTGGTCAGGTCCTCCCCTCTGGCACCCTGACCTTCGCCCCGGAGGACACCAGCAAGACCATCATGGTTTGGCTGACCCCGGACAGCCTGCAAGAAGCCGACGAAACCTTCACCGTTTCCCTCCTCAACCCCAGCCCTGGCGCCACTCTGGCGGCGGGTCGTGGAAGCGCCAGTTCGAGGGTGTTGAACGATGACGGGGTGCTCTTAGCCTTCCATTCTGCGGCCATCACCATTCCATCCTTTGGATCAGCCACGACATCTCCCGCCACGCTGACCGTTGCTTCCGGGAGCGTCGATCCGATCTCTTCGGTGGAGGTGACGCTCTACAACCTCTATCACACATCCCCCGATGATCTTGACATCCTCCTTGTCGGGCCAACCGGACAAAAGACACTGCTGATGTCCGATGCCGGCGGTGCGAACTCGGTGGATGGAATCACCCTCACCTTCAGCGCCCAGGCCAGCACAGCCCTGCCTGACAGTGACCCTCTGACCTCGGGCCGCTGGCGTCCGGTGAATCATTTCAGCACTAACGATTTCGGCCAGGCGAATGACGACCACTTTGATTCCCTCGCTCCCTCAGGTCCTTATTCCGCCGATCTGGATGTCTTCAACGGGACAAACCCTGATGGCAGCTGGCGGCTCTTTGTCCGGGATGACACGAGCCATGCCGCCGGCAAGATCATCGATGGTTGGTCCTTGGCGATCACGACGCAGCCGCTGATCAATCCCGTGTCCCTGACCGTCTCTCCCGATCGGGTGCGGGAGGATGGCCTGCCGAATTTGATTTACACCTTCAGCCGCAGCGGTTCCCTGCAAAATCCTCTCAGCGTCGGCTACACGACCGCTGGCACCGCCACTCCCGACACGGATTACACCGGCATCCCCTCTTCGGGTCTGATCAAAACCGTCACCTTTGCCGCCGGCTCCGCCACCGCCACAGTGGTCGTTGATCCGCTGTCAGACGCGGATGTGGAGGGACCGGAGTCAGTGTCGCTCACCCTTGTGGAGGGCACGGGCTACACCATCAGCACACCGGGGGCTGTTGTCGGCGTCATCGATGACGATGACGTGCAGGTGATGGAGGGGTCTGGGGCGTCCCTTCTGATGCGGGACACCGGCAACCGACTCTTCGTTCAAGCCGAGAATGGCGCTGCGGTGGGGCTGCGTTTCCGGAACCGGGCGATTCTTCAGACCAGCTTCCCGGGCTGGGAGCCCCTGGCGGCGGAATCCTTCTCCGGGGTCAATCAAATGATCTGGAGAAACCTGTCCGGCAACTACCTGTCGCTTTGGACGATGGACAGCAACTGGAGCTGGTTCTCCTCCACCGGTGAATGGGGGATGAATTCCCCCGGTGCCCTGCTTCAGGAGACCCGGTTCGGGATCGATTTCAACGGCAACGGCACCATCGGCTGAGGCTGCGCCGCCTTCCCCCGGTCCTGTCCGCGACCACCTCGCCTGTCGCCGGCGGTCGTTACGGTCTCTGCGGGGCCGGTTCTCTGGCCGGCGGGGCCCGGGTCCTTGGATGGTCCAGCGGTGGCGTTGTTCCTCATCGCTTTGCTGCTGTTGCTGCGCCTTCGCTGGGGGGGTCATTCCCCTGATCGGCGCCGCGGCCCTGGTGGGGCTGGCGCGGCGGCACGCCTGGGGCTGAACGCCCCGCCGCGAGACCCCCTCGATCACAGAGCACGTGCTTGGGTTTCCTGGCGACGGTCTCCTTGGCAACGGTCCCCGGGGGAGGTCCCCGTCTCCGAGGATCTTCCTGTCGACGCCCGCGATCCCCACCCATGGAAACGGCTCCCAGCACCGACTCCGTCACCCTGGCCAGCCCCCCGCCCAACTGGGTGCGCTCCCGCCATCCGCTGGGCTGGCTGATCGATCGCCTGCTGGCGGTGGAACCCTTGCGCCAGGTGCTGTTCTGGCAGGCCAGGCGCCTGATCATCGGCACGGCCGAACGCCGGGGCATCGCCTGGCGGGAGCGGCGGGAAGCGCTGCGGGTTCGGGCCGAGCCCCTCCTGGAGGCCAGCACCAACCCGGCGACCGAGCCCCCGGCCTACTACCGCGCCCATTTCCACGCCTACAACGAGCGCCCCAGCTCCCGCCATCGTCTGGCACCATGCCGCCGCCGAGGCCACCGATCTGCCTTCCGGGGCCTACGACCTGATCACCCTGCAGTTCGTGTGCCACGAGCTGCCGGCGCCGGCCACCCGGGCCGTGTTGACGGAAGCGGCTCGGCTGCTGCGGCCCGGCGGGGGTGATCGTGCAGGTGGATCAGGATCCCGATTCCGAGGTGATCCGCCGGCTGCCGGCGCCGATCGCCACGCTGCTCAAAAGCACAGAGCCTTATCTGGAGGACTATTTCTCCTTGGATTTTCCCGCCGCGTTGCGGGCGGCTGGATTCGGCGCGGTGCGGCGGGTGCCCTGCGACCCCCGCCACCGGGTGCTGGTGGCGACCCGGCTCACGCCCAGTCGCTGAGGACGATCTTGCCCAGGGCATGACCTTCCTGGAGCAGGGCATAGGCCTGCTCCAGGAAGGTGGCGCTGATCGGCTGCAGGCGCGTGTGGGCTGTGCTGATGAGGGAGCCGGCTTCCACGCCGTCGGCGAGGCGGTCGAGGATCTGCCCCTGAACGGCCAGATCCAGCGTCTGGTGCTCGGAGCGGGTGAACATGTATTCCCAGCAAAAGCGCGCGCTCTTGCTCTTGAGCGGATTGAGGTCGAGGGGGCCCTGGCTGCTGACGAGGGCCACGATCGATCCCCGGGGGCGGATGCGCTCCGCCATCAGCGTCCAGTAGGCGTCGGTGTCGTGCAGGTTGGCGATGGCGTCCACCGTGGCGTGTCCGAGGGCGTCGAGCTGGGGCCCGATCGGCTGGCTGTGGTCCACCACCGCTTCGGCGCCGAGGCGCCGCACCCAGTCTTGGCTCTGGGGACGGGAGGCGCTGGCGATCACCCGCAGACCGGCCCGGCGCGCCAGTTGAATCATCATCGAGCCCACCCCGCCAGCGGCGCCGAGGATGAGCAGGGTGCGGCCTTGATCCCCCCCCTCCGCGTCCAAGCCGAGCTGTTCAAACAAGGCTTCCCAGGCGGTCAAGCCCGCGAGGGGCAGGGCCGCCGCCTCCGCGAAGGACACATTGGCGGGCATGCGGCCCGCCAGCCGCTCATCCACCAGCACGCTCTGGGCCTGGCAGCCCGGCCGCCGCAAGGCTCCAGCGAAGATCACCGCCTCGCCGACGCGGAAGCGCTCCACCCCGTCGCCCACCGCTTCCACCACGCCGGCCGCATCCCAGCCCAGCACCCGCCCGGGTCCCTCGCCAGGCAGGGTGGCGCGCACCTTCAGATCCACGGGGTTGACGGCGATGGCCTCCACCCGCACGCGCAGGTCGCGGGGGCCGGGCAAGGGGGGGAAGGAGAGGGTGGTGTCCAGCAACAGACCCTCCGGATGGGCGGCGCTGGGACCGAGGGCGGCGATGGCTTTCATGGGTGGCTCAAGGCGGGCAAGGGGGGCGCTCAGGTGACGGAGCTGGTCTGGGCGGCGGCCCGCAGCGCCCGAATCCGCGCCTCAATCGGCGGATGGCTGGCGAACAGGCGCAGGAACCCGGGGGGTTCGTTGATCTTCAACGTCGCCAGGGTGGGCTCATCGCGGGGATCTTGCCGATTCTCCATCTGTCCCAGGCGGGCCAGGGCGCTGGCCATGGCTCCGGGGCTGGTGAGGCGGGCGGAGCCGGCGTCGGTCCGGAACTCCCGATGGCGGGAGAACCAGGCGGTGACGAGCGAGCCCAGCACGCCGAAGATCACCTCCAGGGGCCAGATCAGCAGCATGGTGGGCGGCGGCGCCGATCCCCGCTCGTCGCTTTGTCGACGGGGCAGGGCGAGGGCCACCGCCCGGGAGAGGACCATCACAAAGGCGTTCGGCATGCCCTGGAGCAGGCCTGTGGAGACGGCCACCAGGGCGCGGTCGGGGAAGGGGCGCGAGGTCCCGCGTAGCCTCAGGCCGCGCAGCTCCCGTCCCATGCCCGTGCAGAACCGCTGGTCGGCGATCGCGGCCCGGGAGGCCGTGGATCACTGGGGCGCCCGAGGCGTGCCGGAAGCCCTGGCGCTGCGCACCTACAGCGCCCGCCTGCTGGGCGCGGACCCGGACCTGGTGCTGCACGGGGGGGGCAACACCTCGGTCAAGACCAGTCAGCGCGGGTTGCTGGGGGAGGAGATCCCGGTGCTGTGCGTGAAGGGCAGCGGCTGGGATCTGGCCACCATCGAACCGGCGGGTCACCCCGCCGTTCGCCTCCACCCCCTGCGGGAGCTCCGCGCCCTGGAGGCGCTGAGCGATGAGGCGATGGTGGCCGCCCAACGGCGCAACCTCCTCGATCCCGCAGCGCCCAATCCCTCGGTGGAGGCCCTGTTGCATGCCTTCCTGCCGCACACGTTTGTGGATCACACCCACTCCACGGCCCTGCTGGCCCTGGCGGATCAGGCGGCGGCGGCGGCGGTGTGCCGGGAGGTGTATGGCGAGCGGGTGCTGCTGGTGCCCTATGTGATGCCGGGGTTTGCCTTGGCCAAGGCCTGCGCCGCCGCCTGGGAGGAGGCCAGCGCCCGCCAGGACCCGGAGACGATCGAGGGGATGGTGCTGCTCCAGCACGGGTTGTTTTCCTTCGGCGCCACGGCGGAGGAGAGCTACACCCGGATGATTGAGCTGGTGGCTCTGGCGGAGGAGCGGTTGCGCCGGGGCGAGCGCAGCCTTCATGCCGTGGCCCTGCCGACGACGCCGGCGGCGCCGGCGGCGCTGCTGCCGGTGCTGCGGGGCGCCCTGGCCCGGGCGGCCAGCGCCGCGGGGTGTCCCCGCCGCTGGGGGCTCTGCCTGCGGGCGACCCCCCTGGCCCGCGCCGTCAGCGATGACGCCCGGCTGCCGGAGTGGGCCCAGCGCGGCGTCGCCACCCCCGACCACGTGATTCGCACCAAGGCCCAGCCGCTGGTGTTGCCCGCGCCACCCGCCGCCACGGCGGAGGGAGCGCCGCTGGAGGCGGAGGGAGCGCCGCTGGAGGCGGAGCTGGACGCTTGGCGCGCCGCTGTGGAGACGGCCCTGGCCGCTTACATCGCCGCGTATCAGGCCTATGTGAGCCGTCAGAACGGGCGTGTGGGCGGGGGCAAAACGGCCCTCGATCCGCTGCCGCGGGTGCTGGCGCTGCCGGGGGTGGGCCTGATCGGGGTGGGCAAAGGGGCGGCGGACGCGGCGGTCACGGCGGACATCGCCGAGGCCTGGGCCCGGACGCTGCTGGCGGCGGAGAGCATCGGACGGTTCCAGCCGGTGGGCGAGGACGACACCTTTGACATGGAGTATTGGAGTCTGGAGCAGGCGAAGTTGGGCAAGGGGGCGGAGAAGCCCCTGGCCCGACTGGTGGTGCTGGTGACCGGGGGGGCGGGGGCCATCGGCGCCGCGACGGCGATGGCGTTCGCGGCGGAGGGGGCCGATGTGGCAGTGCTCGATCGCGATGGGGACGGGGCGCGGGCGGTGGCGGCGCGCTGCGGCAAGCGGGCCCTCGCCCTGGCCTGTGATGTCACCGACCCGGCGGCGGTGCGCGCGGCGGTGGCGGCGGTGTGCGCCCATTTCGGCGGGCTGGACGCGGTGGTGAGCAATGCCGGCGCCGCCTGGACCGGGGCGATGGCGACGTTGAAGGAGGCCGATCTGCGGGCCTGTTTCGAGCTGAATTTCTTCTCCCACCAGGCGGTGGCCCAGGCGGCGCTGGCGGTGTTCCGCCGGCAAGACGGCGGCGGCGCGGAGGCGTCTGCGGCGTTGTCGGGGGGGCGGCTGGGGGGGCAGTTGCTGGTCAACGTCAGCAAGCAGGCCCTCAATCCGGGACCGAATTTCGGCGCCTATGGCATCAGCAAGGCGGCCCTGCTGGCCCTGACGCGGCAGTACGCCATCGAGGAGGGCCCGGCCGGCGTGCGGGTGAACGCGGTGAACGCCGATCGCATCCGCTCCGGTCTGCTGGATGAGGCGATGATTCGCGAGCGGGCCGCCGCGCGAGGGGTGACGGAGGAGGTCTACATGGCGGGCAATCTGCTGGGGGAGGAGGTGCGGGCGGGGGATGTGGCGCAGGCGTTTGTCGCCCTGGCCAAGCTGGAGCGCACCACCGGCGCCGTGCTCACGGTGGATGGGGGGAACGCGGCGGCGATGGTGCGCTGAGCGCGTCTCACCCGCCGGGGGTGGGGGCGTTGCGGTTGTCCTCCCCGCAGCGAAGCCACAGGGCCAGCCCCACCCAGAGCACCACCAGGGCGAGGCAGAGCGCCGTCCAGGCGGGCAGCCCCCAGCGGCTCACCGCCAGGGGCGCCACCACGGTGATCACCCCCCCCGCCACCAGGGGTTGAAGCAGGAGCTGCTTGATCGAAAACGGCGTCAGCACATCGCGGTCGTCGTTCGGATCGATCATGTTGAGCAGCAGCAGGCCGCTGGCCGCCACGCCGGTGGACTGGCCGAAATCCACCAGTCCCCGCGAAAACCAGGGGCTGGGGAGCATCCAGCGCCCGGGACCGAGCACCACCAGCAGATTCCAGAGCAACCCCGCCACGCCGAGCACCAGCAGGGGTCGCCAGAGGTGAAGCAGGGAGCTGAGGTCGAGGCAGGCGGTGGCGGCGGCGATGAGAAGATCGGCGGCCAGGGTGCTGACCCGGCTCTGGATCGCCGCCGAGGCCAGACCGTCGCGCCCTGTGCGTTCCAGGACGACGCGCACCAGCAGGGAGCCGATCAACGCCAGGGGGAAGACGGGAAAGGTGTCGATCACGGCGGCGACGCTGGCCCCCGCCCGCGGGGCCAGGGCGCGAAGGCCCTCCAGGAGGCCCCAGCCGATGGCCACCGCCAGCCCCGTGAGGGCGAGGTTCACCGCCCAGGCCCGGAGGGTTGCCCGCCCGGCGTCGGTTGCGGGCTGGAGCTCAGGCGCCGCGATCGGGGCTGGAGCCACGCCATCGGCTTCCGCCAGGCCGAGGGGACCCGCCCCCGGCGCGGGAGCCCCCGGCGAGGGAGCCGCCGCCAGGGGGGGGGCTGGCTCCACCCACCCCCGCCAGCGCCCCAGCAGCACGAGCAGTCCGCCCACCACCGTCGAGGCGAGCAGGCCGATGGTGGCCAGGGCCAGCCCGAGATCTTCCGCCCCCTCCACGCCGAGGGCGGCGTAGGTGGGGGCCATGGCCGCAGCGGATCCGTGGCCGCCCTCGTAGGCCACCTCGATCAGGCAGGCCATCACGGGGCTGACCCCCAGCCAGGGACCCAGGATCCACAGCACCACGATCCCCCCCACGAGGTATTGGCCGAAGGCGAGGGTGAGGGAGAGCAGCACCTGGGCGCTCAGGGGACGCCAAAGGCCGCCGGGGCGGGGGAGGGGTTTGCCCACCAGCAGGCAGCCGAACACCAGGGTGAGCAGGATCAGGGGCAGGCCGTCCCAGAGCTGGATCACGGCCTCCGGGACGAGGGGCCAGGGTCCCCGGGGGCCCAGCAGGAGGCCGACGCCTCCCGCCAGGAGCGCCTCGGGAAGGCCCCAGCGATGCACCCCCAGGCCGCGGCCGAGGAGCGTCCCGACAAGCAGCAGCAGGGGGAGCCCCGCCAGCGCCAGCGTCCAGCCGCTGGCATCGAGCCCGCCCCACGGCGCGGCGATGGTCATCGGCTCAGGCCGAGATGGCGGCGAAAGAAGGCTTCCGTGGCTTCCAGCACCCGGGCCTGCGCCGCGCCGGAGCGAAAGCCATGGCCCTCGTCGGGGAAGAGATGGAGTTCCACCGGCACGCCCTGGTTCGTGAGAGCCAGCGCCAGCCGTTCGCTCTGGCTGGCGGGCACCACGGTGTCCTCCTGGCCGTGGAAAAGGATCACGGGGCGGTGAATGCGCGACACCTGGCCGAGGGGGGAGCGGGCTTGGTAGAGGGCCCGCGCCTCGGGCCAGGGGCCCACCAGGCTGTCGAGATAGCGGGCCTCGAAGCGATGGCTTTCCGCCACCAGCGTCTCCAGATCGACCACCGGATAGCGGCAGGCGCCGGCCCGCAGGCCCTCGCCGGCGGCCAGGGCCGCGAGGACGGTGAAGCCGGAGGCGCTGCTCCCGTCCATGGCCACCCGCGCGGCGCTGGCCTGGCCCCGGGCGACGACCGCGGCGGCGGCGGCCAGGCAGTCGGCCACATCCAGCACGCCCCATTGGCCCTGGAGCCGCTCGCGGTAGGCGCGCCCGAAGCCGCTGGAGCCGCCGTAGTTCACGTCCACCACCCCCCAGCCGCGGCTGGTCCAGAACTGCACCACGAGGTTGAGGCCCGTGCGGGCCATGGCGGTGGGGCCGCTGTGGGCGCGCAGGAGGAGGGGACTGTCGGGCGTGGCGCCGCCGGCGGGGGGATAGAACCAGGCGTGGGTGGGTTCGCCGCCGCCGCCGGTGAACCAGAGCGCCTCCGGGGTGCTGATCGCCTCCAGCGGCAGGGGGCAGGGGGCGGCGGGGGTGTGGCGCCAGGTGTCTGCCGCCAGGTCGACCTCCAGCAGGCCGGAGCCGGTGGTGGGGCCGGCGGCGATGGCCACCAGGCGTCCGTTGTCGGCGCTGAGCTCGCCCAGCTCGGAGAAGGGCAGCTCCAGGGGGCGCCAGCGCCAGAGGGCTTGGCCCGGCGCATCTCCACTGTCGTTGCCGTCGCGGTCTCCGCCGCTTCCGCCTTCGCGCGCTTGGCGCGCTTCCAGCCGGCCGAGCTCCCAGCGCCCCTCCCGGCAGGCCGCAGCGACGAGCCGCTCCCCGTCCCAGGCCGCGCAGCGCAGACCGGCCACCCACGGCGGCGTGCCGATGTCGGCCTCCAGGGCGAGCGGGGTTTGCTCCACCAGGGGGTCGGGTCCGGTGCTGGCGTCGGCGTTGAGGAAGCGCCGGAGGGTCCACCAGCCGTCCCGGTCGCTGGCAAAGAGCAGGTGGGGTCCGGCCCAGAGGGGTTGAACCACCGATTCGCCGACAGCGTCGGCGCCATCGGAGCCGGCCAGGCGCCGCACGTCGGTGAGGGAGCCGTCGTCCGTGAGCCGACCGAGCCAGAGCTCGCTTCTCTCCCAGGGCATGAACGGTTGCTGCCACTCCAGCCAGGCCAGGTGGCGGCCGGAGGGCGACAGCGCGGGGGAGCCGCAGAAATCCCGGGCCTGACGCAGCGTC
>VGQX01000071.1 GCA_016882305.1 Cyanobacteria bacterium K_Offshore_surface_m2_239 | reverse complement strand
GATCCGAGCACGCGGAGAACGAGGAGGACACGCGCGGGGTCGTGCGAACTGCCAAAACGATACAGATGAACCATCAGGGTCTCGGTCCCCTCGCCAGGGAGGCCAGGGCCTCCTCCAGGTCTTGCGAGGGATGACGCAGGAGGCGCCGCTTGTCCGCCCCCGCGGAGAAATCCACGAGCACCAGCTCCACAAGCGCCTGCGCCGCCACTTGGCCTGCGGGACCCATGAACCAGGACTGCCAGGGAAGCCGCAGGCCCCGCCTGGGCAACACCCGGCTGCGCACCTCCACCCGATCCCCGTGCAGCAAGGGAGCCTGGTAGGTCAGGGAGAGATGAACCACAGGCAGCTCCAAGCCTCGACGGGAGAGTGCGCTGTAGGCCAGCCCCGCCGCCTCCAGCGCTTCCACCCTCGCCTCCTCCAGCCAGGCGAGATAAGCCCCGTGCCACATCACGCCGGCATGGTCGGTGTGCTGGGGAAACACCTGACGATGAAGGCACCAGGCCTGTTGAGCGGGCGGAGGGGAGGCGGACTGCATCACGCTGTGTGGCAAAAGAAGGGGACATGGCCCGTTTTCAGCCATAGGCTGATTGAGCCCTGAAGAGTCTCCGTGTTTCGCACCCTGCTCATCGCCGATTCAGGCAAAGGCCATGTGGAGGAAATGGTGCGCATGCTGCGAACCATCCCCCCCTGCCGGCAGGCCAAGGTTCATTTGTTGCATGTCGTCTCCGAGCAGGGCAAGGAGGATGTGCAGGAACATCGCCAACGGGCGGAAATCCTGATTCAGGAGGCCATCAGCCGCATGGGGATGGATCCGAGTGAGGTCACCAGCCTGGTCCGGCAAGGCGATGCGAAGCAGACCGTCTTGCAGGTGGCCGATGAGGTGAATGCCGATCTGATTGTGATGGGATCCCGGGGGCTGGGCCGTCTGCAATCGATCCTCAGCAACAGCACGAGCCAATATGTGTTTCAACTCTCAACCCGCCCGATGCTCCTGGTCCGCGATGACATCTACGTCAGGGCGATCAACCGGGTGATGGTCACAGTGGACGGGACGGGCGTTGGCGATGACGCCCTCCGTCTGGCCTGTGAACTCGTGCACGGCATTCCTGGCGGAACCCTCAAGGGCATCCATGTGTCCCGCCAGGACATCATCCCATCGCGCGGGGGCCGTTCTCCTGGCGATGATGTGCTCACCAAGGCTGTGCAACGAGCCCGAGGCCTGGGCGTGGAGATGGAGCCCCTGCATGTCACCGGTGCCGTGGGACAGGCCGTCTGCAAGGCTGCCGCCGAAGTGAAGGCCGACCTGTTGGTGATTGCCTCTCAAGACCGACGCCCGTTGGTAGCCAAGGGGCTGGTGGATCTGGATCGTCTCCTCGGGAGTTCCCTGAGCGATTACATCCGGGTGCATTCCCCGACTCCCGTGCTTCTGGTGCGGGAACCGGAATCCAAACGCTGACCGGCGATCCGAAGGCCCTCGCTCTAGGGAGGGCCCGGACCCAGCGATCAGCCGCTCTGCCGGCTGTTGGTCTGAATGAAGAGGACGATCAGAAAGACTGCCGGTACCAGAACGAAAAGCAAGCTGGCGACAAAGCCGAGATCGTTGGTTTCCATGGCTGCATCGGGAATGGTTGTGAAGGTATCACTCTCTCCCCTCGCCAGCGGAGGGCCCTTCATCGGTCGTTGCGGTTGAGGGTGGTGCACCAGCCTCAGGAGCCTCCTCCACAGCCTCCTCCTCCTCCGGCCAAGCCAGCGGTCCGGGGGGCAGAGGGTCCCGCAGTGCCGTCGTCCAGGCCTCCTCTCCGTTGGGCAAGCCGGATTGAGGACGGGTGAGCACGACGACGGATCGCTGCACAAGGCTCTGGCAGGCCAAACGCCAGCTCGCTGGACGGCGCTTGAGTTTCTGGGACTCCACGGCGGTGAGCGGACTGAGGGCATCGGCCTGAGCGCCCTGAACATCCACAAAGCAGGTGATGCACTGGCCGCATCCGCCGCAGTTACCCAGCTTGCCCTTCAAGCCGTACAGCTCAATCCCCACGCGCAAAGCCACCTCTCGCAGGTTTTCCCCCGGGAAGCACTCCACATCGCGGCCCTCACGGAGGAAACGAATCACAGGCATGGTCCACTCGCAACAGGGGTAGTTTGAAACCTCGGCCGTTGCGGACCGTTACCTGATTCCCCGTACGGCCTTCCGCACCCTCTACCATCTCCAGCACACCCAGACCTGACCCCCAATGGGATTGCCCTGGTATCGGGTGCACACGGTCGTCATCAACGACCCGGGCCGATTGTTGGCCGTGCACCTCATGCACACCGCCCTGGTTGCCGGCTGGGCCGGCTCCATGGCGCTCTATGAGCTCGCCATCTTTGACCCGTCCGACCCGGTCCTGAACCCGATGTGGCGCCAAGGCATGTTCGTCATGCCCTTCATGGCCCGACTCGGCGTCACCGGAAGCTGGGGTGGTTGGAGCATCACCGGCGAGACGGGTGTCGACCCTGGCTTCTGGAGCTTCGAAGGGGTCGCCGCCGCCCACATCATTTTCAGCGGCCTGCTCTTCCTGGCCGCCATCTGGCACTGGACCTACTGGGATCTCGAGATCTGGCAGGACCCCCGCACCGGCGAACCGGCTCTGGATCTGCCGAAGATCTTCGGGATTCACCTCCTTCTCGCCGGCCTGGCCTGCTTCGGTTTTGGAGCGTTCCATCTCACAGGCGTCTTCGGACCTGGCATGTGGGTCTCCGACCCCTATGGCTTGACAGGCCATTTGGAGAAGGTTCAACCCTCATGGGGGGCGGACGGCTTCAATCCGTTCAACCCAGGTGGCATCGTTGCCCACCACATTGCCGCTGGCATTGTGGGAATCATCGCCGGCATCTTCCACATCACCACTCGCCCTCCCGAGCGTCTCTACAAAGCGCTGCGGATGGGGAACATCGAAACCGTTTTGGCCAGTGCCATCGCGGCGGTGTTCTTCGCTGCCTTCGTTGTCGCCGGCACCATGTGGTACGGAGCTGCGGCCACCCCCATCGAGCTGTTCGGTCCCACGCGCTATCAGTGGGATCAGAGCTACTTCAAGACGGAGATCAACCGTCGCGTTCAAACCGCGCTCGACCAGGGTTCCACCAAAGAGCAAGCTTGGGCTTCCATCCCAGAAAAGCTCGCCTTCTATGACTACGTCGGCAATAGCCCCGCCAAGGGTGGCTTGTTCCGTGTAGGCCCCATGGTCAATGGCGACGGTCTCCCAACCGGCTGGGTTGGCCACATCTCCTTCACCGACAAGGAAGGACGGGAATTGGAAGTACGGCGTCTTCCCAACTTCTTCGAGAACTTCCCCGTCGTTCTGCAAGATACCAACGGCATCGTGCGGGCTGACATTCCGTTCCGTCGTGCCGAAGCCAAGTACTCCTTTGAGCAGCAAGGTGTCACGGCCACCCTCTATGGAGGTGCTCTCAACGGCCAATCCTTCAAGGATCCTGCTGACGTGAAGCGCCTTGCACGCAAAGCTCAACTCGGTGAGGCCTTCGAGTTCGATCGTGAGACCTACCACTCCGACGGCACCTTCCGCAGTTCTCCACGCGGCTGGTTCACCTTCGGCCACGCGACCTTTGCTCTGCTCTTCTTCTTCGGTCACATCTGGCACGGTGCTCGCACCCTGTTCCGCGATGTGTTTGCCGGTATCGATCCTGATCTGGGTGAGCAAGTGGAATTCGGTCTGTTCCAGAAGCTGGGTGACAGGTCCACCCGGCGCCTTCCCCAGGGCTATGTCCCACCGGCCGGAACACCCCTCAGCTGACCTTCGGCTCCCTGCCCTTCACCCCCCAACCTCCCCATGGAGAGCTTCGCCTACATCCTGATCCTGGCCTTGGCCATTTCAACACTCTTTTTCGCGATCGCCTTCCGGGATCCCCCCAAGATCGGCAAATAGCCGTTCCGTTCTCAATCCAAACTCCAAAAGCCCCCTCCCAAAGGGGCTTTTTTTGTTTGCCCTGGTCAAAAGACGAAAACTGACTATAATTATGTTCAAATGTGCTTTTGGGCATGCAATGCCCGTCCTGCCAACACACTGACAGCCGCGTGCTGGAGTCGCGAGCCGCCGACTCCGGTAGGAGCGTGCGCCGGCGTCGGGAGTGCCTGAACTGCGACTTCCGCTTCACCACCTACGAGCGGGTCGAGACCGTACCGATCACGGTGGTGAAGCGCAATGGAAACCGCGAGACCTTCAACCGCTCCAAGCTGCTGCACGGGCTGCTCAGGGCTTGCGAAAAAACCGGGCTCGAACCTTCGGAACTGGAAACTCTGGTCGACGACCTAGAGCTGGTGCTCCAACAGCGCGCCAAGCGGGAGGTCTGCAGCAACGACATCGGGGAGCTCGTGTTGGAGCGACTCAAAACCATGAGCGAAGTGGCCTACGTGCGCTTCGCCTCCGTCTATCGCCAGTTTCGAAGCGTCAGCGATTTCGTGGCCACGCTCGAAGGCTTGGGTGAAGCCAGCCGAGCCAAGGCCAGTCCGCAACATCTGACCGTGGTCAACTGACCCGAAGACCTTTCGCCGCCAAGGGGTACACTTGCAAATTGCCCCACGTTCCGCGGCGGCGGAATGGGGGATCCCTTCCCACTGCCTTTGGCAGACCGCCAACCCCCTATGACCGTCACCCCGTCCCCAGAGCTGCAGAGCTTGGAAGCCTCGGACGATTCCTTTGACCTGGAAGAGAACGACATTCCTTCCGAGATTCCCGCCGCCGACAGCTCCAGCAGCCGCGCGTTGAGCCGCGAAGAGGAGGGGGTGGGCTTCACTCTGGATGAATTCGCCTCCCTGCTGAATAAATACGACTACAACTTCAAACCTGGGGATGTGGTCAACGGCACGGTCTTCGCCCTCGAATCCAAAGGGGCCATGATCGATATCGGCGCAAAAACAGCTGCGTTCATGCCGCTGCAGGAGCTTTCGATCAACCGCGTCGAGCATCTTTCTGACGTTCTGGAAGCGGGTGAAACTCGCGAATTCTTCATCCTCAGCGAAGAAAATGATGATGGCCAGCTGACACTTTCCATTCGCCGCATCGAATATCAGCGCGCTTGGGAGCGTGTCCGTCAACTTCAGAAGGAAGATGCGACGATTTACAGCGAAGTGTTTGCCACCAACCGTGGTGGTGCCCTCGTGCGTGTTGAAGGTCTGCGGGGCTTCATCCCCGGAAGCCACATCAGCACTCGCAAGGCCAAGGAGGAGCTTGTTGCTGACTTCTTGCCATTAAAGTTCCTGGAAGTTGACGAGGAGCGCAATCGTCTTGTTCTCAGCCACCGAAGGGCGCTTGTGGAACGTAAGATGAATCGCCTTGAGGTTGGTGAAGTTGTACTCGGAACCGTTCGTGGCATCAAGCCCTACGGTGCCTTCATCGACATCGGCGGAGTCAGCGGTCTGTTGCACATCTCGGAAATCAGCCACGAGCACATTGAGACGCCTCACACAGTCTTGAATGTGAACGACCAGATGAAGGTCATGATCATCGACCTCGATGCTGAGCGCGGCCGGATCTCTCTGTCCACAAAAGCTCTCGAACCCGAGCCTGGCGACATGTTGACCGATCCACAGAAGGTGTTCGACAAAGCCGAGGAGATGGCAGCGCGCTACAAGCAGATGCTGCTGGAACAGGCTGAAGATGGTGAGCCGATGGGGGGCAATCCCGAGTGATGAGAGCGGCCCCCTGGTAGCGAAACAGGATGGTTTCCCTGATCTTGCGGGGCGAACCTCTCATGTCTGCCGGTCAACCGGCAGACATCGAGGCTGTGTTGTTCGACAAAGACGGCACCCTCAGCCACAGCGAGCCCCATCTCCTTTCCCTGGCCACCATCAGGCTGGGCCACTGCGTGCGTCTCAGCGGTTCGTCCCATGGGGAGGTGCTGGCTGACTTGCTTGGCCGCGCCTACGGACTTCATCCGGATCATCACAGCCTCAACCCTGCTGGCACCATCGCCGTGGCGGCACGGGACCACAATTTGCTAAGCACAGCTGTAGCCCTGGCGCAAGTGGGTCATGGATGGCCGGAAGCTCTGGTTCTGGCCGAGGAAACCTTTCGCTTGGCCGATCTGGACACTCCATCGGGATCGTCCGTGGCGCATCCCACACCAGGACTGTTGGAGCTGATTCGGGACTTGCGTCAACGCCAGGTGACCTGCGCCGTCATCAGCAATGACGACACGGCGGGAATTCAAGCGTTTCTCGATACCCATCAACTGTCAGAGGATTTTGCCGCCATCTGGAGCGCGGACCACCGACCGCGCAAGCCCGATCCCGGGTCGGTTCAGGCCCTCTGCCAGACCTTGGGGGTCATCCCGACCCGCTGCGCCTTGATCGGGGATGCCAACAGCGATCTGCGCATGGCCCACGCTGCGGGGGTTGCGGTTGTTCTGGGCTACCGAGGGGGATGGCGTCAGGCTGTGGACCTTGAACAAACGTCTCCCTGGCTGGATCACTGGCACGAGCTGCGCGTGGGCTGAGCGGACAAAAACCGGCTGAGGGCGTGTCCACGGAGACCCGTGACACGCATCACGGGACATAAGATTTGTGGGTTTCCTCGCCGCTGATTCATGGGCCGTTATGTCTTCACATCCGAATCTGTAACGGAGGGGCATCCGGACAAGATTTGTGATCAGGTGAGTGACGCGGTTTTGGATGCTCTCCTCAGTCAGGACCCATCCAGTCGTGTGGCATGCGAAACGGTTGTCAACACCGGCCTGTGTCTGATCACGGGAGAAGTGACCACGGCCGCCAAGGTGGATTTCAACCATCTCGTTCGGGATGTGATCGAAGGCATCGGCTACACCGGGTATCGCGCTGGGGGTTTTGACGCCAGAAGTTGTGCCGTGCTTGTCGCCCTTGATCAGCAGTCGCCGGACATCGCCCAGGGCGTGGATGAAGCTGACGACCACCAAGGGGATCCTCTCGACAAGATCGGTGCAGGCGATCAGGGCATCATGTTTGGCTTTGCCTGTGACGAAACTCCTGAGCTGATGCCACTGCCGATCAGCCTGGCCCATCGTTTGGCTCGCCGCCTGGCGGAAGTCCGCCACAACGGAACCCTCCCCTATCTGCTGCCCGACGGCAAAACCCAGGTCAGTGTGGTTTATGAGGATGACAAACCCGTCGCCATTGACACCATCCTCATTTCCACGCAACACGCTGCGGAAATCGAAGGCATCAGCGAAGAGAAGGCCATCCGGGAACGCATCGCCGCTGATCTGTGGAGCCATGTGGTCGAGCCGGCCACCGCAGATCTGACGCTCAAGCCCACCCGGGAGACCACCCGCTTCCTCGTCAATCCCACCGGCAAATTTGTCGTGGGCGGCCCGCAGGGCGATGCTGGCCTGACTGGCCGCAAGATCATCGTCGACACCTACGGCGGCTATGCCCGTCATGGCGGCGGTGCCTTCTCTGGCAAAGATCCCACCAAGGTGGATCGCTCCGCCGCCTACGCGGCCCGCTTTGTGGCCAAGGCCATCGTTGCCGCCGGACTGGCCCGCAAAGCCGAAGTGCAGCTCAGCTATGCCATCGGCGTGGCACGCCCTGTGAGCATCCTGGTGGAAAGCTTTGGCACCAGCAGTCTGGGCAACGATTCGCTCACGGCCCTGGTGCAAGAGCACTTCGACCTTCGCCCTGGCGCCATCATTGAAACCTTCGGTCTGCGCACCCTGCCCCAGCAACGGGGCGGGCGGTTCTACCGCGATGTGGCCGCCTACGGGCACTTCGGCCGCAGCGATCTCAACCTGCCTTGGGAGGACGTCACCGCCGTGGCACAGACCCTCAAGCAAGCCTCCGCCGACGTTGCCCAGGCTGGCTCTCGGGGTTGATTTCGGCACCAGCGGCGTCCGGCTGGCCATCAGCGCCCCAACGGGCGACCCCCTGATTGAGCAGGGCAGCCCCTACCCCGGACCCTTCACCGAACCGGAAAGCTGGAGACGGGGATTCCGGTCCCTCATGCTCCAGCTGCCGCTGGAGCTCAGACAGCGCATCGGAGCCCTGGCCCTAGCGGGCACATCGGGCACCCTTTTGCTGTGTCACCGCAATGGAGCCCTGTTGGAGGGCGCCCTCAGCCAAGCCCTCCCGTATCACCTGGCCTGCCCTGAACAGTTGCCCGCCGTGCGGGAGCTCCTGGGATCCACCTCGCATCCAGCCAGCCAGGCCAGCGGCAGCGTAGCCCGAGCGCTCCGCCTCCTCGCCCAGAGTCAACAGCTGGCCCATCCGTCGGACGTGCTCCTCCGCCACCAAGCGGATTGGCTGATGGGCTGGCTGCTGGCCACCTGGACATGGGGAGAGGAGGGCAACAACCTTCGGTTGGGTTGGGATGTGGTGCGGCAGCAGTGGCTTGACGGACTGCCCTCGGCCCCTTGGGCTCAGGCCTTGCCACGGATCGTCCCCAGCGGTGCGGTGCTGGGAACGGTGGCGCCGATGGTGGCCGCTGATCTGGGATTGCCGGACGATTGCGAGCTTGTGGCGGGGACCACCGACGCCAACGCCGCGACCCTGGCGGCCGATCCCTCCCGGGAGGACGGCCTGACGGTTCTGGGAACCACGCTGGTGCTGAAACAGTTCGTCCCCTCCCCGATCGAGGCCAAAGGGGTGAGCTGTCATCGCCTCAATGGCCGCTGGTTGGTCGGCGGAGCCTCCAACACAGGCGCCGAAATCCTCAGCCGCACCTTCAGCCCGACGCAGCTGCAGGACTTGAGCCGTCAAATCGACTGGACGACGAGCAGTCCTTACCGCCTGCGCCCCCTGCTGGGACGTGGCGAACGTTTTCCGGTGGATGACCCGACACTGGAGCCGATCTTGGAACCACGTCCGATTGGGGACGCCCTTTATCTGCAGTCGTTGCTCGAGGGAATCGCCGAAATCGAGCGGCAGGGTTGGCAGCGCTTGCAAGAGCTGGGCGCCCCGCCCATCCAACGGGTGATCACCCTGGGGGGAGGAGCCCGCAATCCCCATTGGCGGCGACTGCGCGAACGGATCCTGGGACTGCCGGTCCGCAACCGTCCAGACCTCTCAGCCGCGCGCGGCATGGCCCGGTTGGCCCAAGGCAGGATGGAGTCCTCCCTCGCGGGTCCTGCCTGATGAATGACCGCCTTCGCTCCACCCTGGCCATGGGGCTCTTTGTCGTGCTGGCGGCCTATGTCAGTTGGAGCGGCCTGCGCTTGGCCATCCTGCTCTGGCAGCGCTTTGGCGCCGCCTGAAGCTGCGGTCACCTGATGATTGGACAAGCCCTCATCCGTTCGGGGGGCACCAAGGGGACGAGCCCCTCTCCAGAATGGGTCCACCAGCCCCGCAGGCCCCATGACCGCTGATCCCTTGACCCCGGCTGTGAGCGACAGGATCTGTCGCCATATGAATGACGACCATGCCGCCGCCGTGCTGGCGTATGCCCATCATTACGCCGGACGGCCGGAGGCGGCGGCCGCACGCATGGTCTCCGTCGCAACCACCGCGATGACGCTGGAGGTGGATGGCAGGGCCGTGGAGGTGCCCTTTGATCATCCCCTCAGCGACAGCGACGACGCGCACCGCACGCTTGTGGCCATGTTGCGGTCGATTCCGGGGAAGGCTTGAACCAGCTCCGCGGGCGACAGAGCCCGTGCCCCTGTGTCGCAAGTTCCCCATTGGTTTTCCGGCTGGCTGCTCCAAGGATTGGTCCACAGACCCTGCCCGCTGTGCCGTCAACCCCTGGAGCCGCCCGTCCTGAGCCCTCGACTCTGCTCCAGCTGTGTGAACACACTCCTGCTGCCCGACCGCGGGCTGCGGGGAGGGTCCCCTCTGCCTTGGTGGGCGGTGGGCCTCTACCAGGGCATCTATCGACAGCGGCTGCTTGACATCCGCAAGCACCCACGTCCGGAGCGGGTGGCCGCCTTTCTGGGGCGCTTGGAGCCACCGTCCTTTTCCTCGACGGTCTCTCCGCTGCTGGTGCCCATTCCGAGCTGGAAGGCGCGGCCCAATCCTCTCCCCGCCTTGATCGTTGCGGAGGCCCGAAGACAGTGGCAGTGGCGCACCGCTGAACTTCTGCGTCGCTCGCGCCCTGTTCTGGGACAACACCATCTCAACCAGGCCATGCGAAGGGAGAACCAACGGGGATCCTTCCTTTGCCTGCGACGCCCCCGGGGAGCGGAGGCCCGACAGCACCCTGTCCTTTTGGTGGATGACATCCTCACCACGGGAGCGACGGCGCTCAACGCTGCGGAGGCCTTGCGGCAAGCGGGCTGGCGCGTGCACGGGATGATCTGTCTGGCCCGAACGTCCGGGGAGCAGAAGGTCGCCGGCCGTGATCTAAGATCCAAGAGTCGCCAAGGCGACGAGCCGGGATAGCTCAGTTGGTAGAGCAGGCGACTGAAAATCGCCGTGTCCCCAGTTCAAATCTGGGTCCTGGCATTCTCACCACAATCTGTCCCTGGCTTCTCGCCGAGATCCCTCCGGCTCGCCCGGTGATTGCCCATGCCACGTCCTTCCTTCCCCGGTGCGGATTCCGATCGGCAATTCAACAATGCCGACAGTTTTGCGGCAGCCTTCGATCTGGCCTGGCGCCGCCTGGGCAGCGCTGGAGAGTCTGATCTCCTGAATCGAGAGGAGAAACTGGACAAGGTGTTGGAGGAATTGAGCGAGCATCCGTTCGCGGCGAGGGATGCCTTACGGGCCCGGGAAGTGGGAGAGTTTCGTCTCCGACTCCATGGTCTGTAATCCCTCTCATGGCCGCCTCAGCCTCCTCCTACGCCCGCTTGTTGCGCCTGCTTTGCGGCAGCTTCAGCAACCAAACCCAAGCGTTTGAGAACCCGCCGCTGTTTGCCCACATCCTCGTCACGTATCGCCCGCTTCCCCAACTCCAGGTTGGGTCCCTGCTCCTGGAACAGTCCTACGCCATTGATCCGGGGACCCCTTACCGCATCCGCGTGCTCCGCCCTGTGTTGCGGGACGACCAGATCCTCATCCAAAATTTCGCCCTTCGTGACGAGACACGTTTTTGGGGCGCGACCCAAGACGCCGATCGGCGAGCAACACTTCAGGAGTCTGACCTCCAACCCCTCCCCGGCTGCGATTATCTGGTGCGTGAACAGGGCGAGGGATTTGTGGGCGAGGTGGAACCCGGCTGCCGATGCCTGATTGAGCGAAAAGGGGCGACCGCGTATCTGGTCAGTCAATTTGAACTCTGGCCAGAGGGAATGCGCACCATCGACCGCGGCCATCATCCCGACACCCATGAGCGGCTCTGGGGGTCTCTGGCCGGCCCCTTTGAATTCGAGCGCACCGACGATCACAGTGCCGAATTGCCCGACCTCTGGATCGCGCCGCCCAGCGGCGGAGTTGGCCAAGACTGAACAGGAGGGAAAGTTGGCCGCCCTTCATCGGATTGGCCCAGGGGCCAGGATTTCTGACGGGGAGACCGCACGTACTGTGACCATAAAGGAACACGGTCATCTTCTGGGGCAATTGGAATTGCCGCGTCGAACCCTTTAGCGTTCGGCCCCCTTCGCCTTCCCAGGGCTCTCCCCCTCCTCAGGGTCGCTCCTCTTACGCAACACGCACGTGAGAATCGTTTCTCGTTGGAGGAGAGGAGAGCCCAAGCCCATCCCCCCTCGATCCCGGGAAAAGCACCGCCACAAGCGATGCCCTCATCTCCCAGTCCTATCGGCGACATAAGCATCGTGCGGGATTACATTCGCGGCTTATTGCTGTCAGAAAAGTTTCACAATAACTTTTATCTTTGCAACTGCAATTACTAGATATTTGATCAGATTCTCGGACGTGCTCCCGGACGAAGGGTGCACAGCGATCAGGGACAAATCGCCCTCTCAATTCTAATTGCGCAACAAGGGTTGATCGGGCTGGTGGACCATCTGTTGAACTCCAGGGAATAGCTCGAAGCGTTCGGACTTGATCAAGTGCCCCCCAACGATCACGTGTGCTGGCCGGAGGTGTCCTCGCGTCGTGCGCCCACGGGGAGGGGAAGCGCCTGGACACCGGCGGGGACGGGGGGTGTCTCGCGGCCTCGTCCGCAATGGTTTGCGGACGCTTCCTCTCCCCCCCTGGCCCGTCGCCTTTGGCAGGGTATGGTGAAGATCATTGGCGTTGGGCTCACCGCCTTCGTTCGCGACGTTGCCGCCGCGATGCTCAGCAGTGTGCGGGCGGGTTCAGAAGGAGTGCCCTCCCCCCGTTCTGTGACGCCCCGACGTTGACAGCCCTTCTTCAGCTGGCCCAGGACGGCTCACCGTCGTCCTCGAAAACACCGTCATGATCGACCGGATCATGGTTCGACCGCGCCATCTCTCCGGACGCTGACGATCGAACGTCCTTGGACGGTTCACACACACGCAGGCTGTCCGGCAGAGCAAGAGCGGGGGGGGTGGAGAGGGCCCGCAATGGAGGGTTGCCCAGCCGGTGTGGAGCAGCGGATGGCGGGTCATCCATGCGCAGCAGGGCCTCCAATCGGCCCAGTCGATCTTCCGTCTCCCGCAGGCGGCCTTGCATCGTGTCCAACAGATCGGACTGGCGCTCGTCACGGGCTCGCCGCCGAGACCTCCATTGATGGTCTTGCCCCGCGAAGCGCTCTTCCAGCTCCAGGATCCGATAGGTGAGGCTTTCGGTCACCTCGGAGAGCGACTTCAGCTGGGCGCTCAAGCGAACAGCCCATTCCATCTCTGAGGCATCCAGGGACATCCGTGCTCGCGGGCAGCCGGCTGATGGTACCGACGGGGAAGCTGCTCGCCAGTCCCCCCCTGCAGAGGAGTCTGGCGCGGAAGGATCCACCCCGGCATTTAGCAGAGTTTGTAACGATTCTGATCGCCACGTCAAAGAACGCGGCGTCCCCCATAGGATCCGGCTGCAGCATGCAACTTCAGGCCAAACGGACAAGATCCCGCGTTCACGAATTACGATTCTGAGCGCGATCTCCACAGGTCAGACCCCAACCCAGGCCAGTCCTCCGAGGCCATTCTCAAGCGAAGCGTCGTTTCGGATCAGCACTGGCTTGGACCATCCCTGATGGAGGGGCTGATGGAGCCGCTGCACTCTCCCACCCATCCACCGGCCCCCCTCGCACGCCTGCCATGACCCTCGCCAACGCTGCCTATCTGGGCATCGCTCGGTTCGCCAACGATCGCAACAAGGAAAACTGGGCGACCAGTTCTGATGTTGACAAGGCCAATCTGATCCGCGCTGTCTATCAGCAGGTTCTGGGTCGCCAATATGTCATGGCCAGTGAGCGCCTCGATGGGCCTGAATCCCTGTTCCGCAGGGGCTACCTCAGCGTAAGGGAATTTGTGCGCCAAGTCGCCAAGAGCAGCCTGTACAGAGATCGCTTTTTCACAAACAGCAATCCCTACCGTTTTATTGAACTGAACCTCAAACACCTCTTCGGCCGAGCCCCACAGAACAAGGCCGAAATGCTCGAGCATTTCACGATTCTCCAGGAGAAAGGTTACGACGCCGAGATCGACTCCCACCTCGATATAGTGCAGAATATCAGAATCGCTTTGGAGAAGAGACTGTCCCCTATCTGCATGGCTGGGATTACTCCAAAGGCCAGCAGGGACCTCAGTTCTCCTACATGCTCCAGCTAACTTGGGGCGCAGCCGCATCCATCAAGGGCGACCTGAGCAAAAATCAATCCCGCCTCAATCCCGCCGTCCATGCGGAGCTGCCTCTGCCGGTCGTTAGTCCCAACGCCAAAGGAAGCACCTTCCGCAGGCTGCCGAGCGATGGAATCACCCGTCAGGGGGTGGGCGCTGGCGACGAGGGCCGCACCTTCCGCATAGAAATCAGCGGTTTCAACAACTATCGCCTCCATAAGCGCAGCAATCGCGTGCGCTTCATTCCTTACAACAAACTCCTGGAATACCAGCAGCAAATCCATCGTGAGGGCGGTCGCATCGCAAGCATCACACCGGTCAACTGAAGATCGTTCTCTCCCCTTCAACAACGCCGTCTTCCACTCTCACCGTTTTGCCATGAAGGTTTCCGCAGGGGTGCGCAACACCAACTCCAGCAATGATCGGCAGGTGACGATCAATGTCACCGGCCTGGCTCGCAACGAATTCGTCCGCAGCTCAGACTGTGTCATGCAGGTGCCTTACACCCGCATGAATGAAACCCTGCGCCTGGTGCATCGCCTCGGTGGCAAGGTCACCAGCGTCAGCGTCACCGGGGTTTCCTGAACGCTCTCCCCAGCCCAGCCAAGAGTTCGGGCCCCAATCCCCTTGGATCTGCAGGGGGCAGGACCATGGTGGACAGGCCTGATACCATCACCGACCGCATCTTCTGCCCGAGATTCCGCCTGGTGTCTTAGGCTTTTTGCTGGCGTCTTAGGCGGCGGGTGGGCAGTGACCATTTGTTACGGGGCCCGCGCCAGGCACCGGCACTCGTCGAGAATAGCCTTGTTGGTGCGAAGCCCTGATCTTCCAGAGCTCCGGCCACATCGGGAACCTGGAATCAAGAAGGAATTGAAAAGAATGGGAGAGTCTTCATCCCTTCTCGTTTTCAGTTCCATCGCATGCCCTGTTCCCATTCCCTTCACCCACCCACTCCCGACGGAGAACGTCGAGACCAGGAGCCTTTCACATGTTCGACGCCTTCACCAAGGTCGTTGCCCAGGCAGATGCCCGCGGCGAATTCCTCAATTCCGGCCAGATCGACGCCCTCGCGGCGATGGTCGCCGACAGCAACAAGCGTATGGACTCGGTCAACCGCATCACCTCGAACGCCTCCAAGATCGTCACCAACGCGGCCCGCGACCTGTTTGAGGCCCAACCCGCCCTGACAGCCCCAGGCGGCAACGCTTACACCAGTCGCCGCATGGCTGCCTGCCTGCGCGACATGGAGATCATCCTCCGCTACATCACCTACTCCGTGTTCAACGGCGACGCCTCCGTGCTGGAA
>VGQX01000070.1 GCA_016882305.1 Cyanobacteria bacterium K_Offshore_surface_m2_239 | reverse complement strand
CGACTGTTCCGCTTCTCGCGACTGTTCCGCTTCTCGCGACTGTTCCGCTTCTCGGTGCCGCTCTCCACGGTGCCGGAGACGGTCTTCGAGAGCCGCTGGCGCGCCTGCGCTGGTGCCAAGCTGGCCGTCAAGCGAGGCTTGCGAGCTGAGGGGGCCTGCCATGGTGGAAGTGGCGCTGGCGATGGTGGAGCAGGACGGCCGCTGGCTGCTTCAGCTCCGGGATGATGTCGATGGGATCGTGGCGCCGGGGTGCTGGGGCTTGTTCGGAGGCCACCTCGACCCCGGCGAAGACCCCGAGCAAGCGCTGCGCCGGGAGTTGCTGGAGGAAATCAGTTGGCGCGTCGACCAGGTCCAGCATCGATTCAGCCATCGCCAGGCGGAGCGGGTGCTCCACTTCTTTTTCACCACCCTGCGAGACCCTCTCGACAGCCTCTGCCTTCGCGAAGGCCAGGACATGGTCCTCGCCAGCCTCGACACCTTGCGCCAAGGGAGCGTCTGGAGTCCCGCCCTGGGTGAGCACCGTCCCCTGGCCGCCTCGCTGCAGCTCGCTGTGGACCATCTCAGCGCTCGCTCCTGACGGCGATCCGCGCCTCCCCCGCCCGCTCCCGTGACGGGCTCAAGGCACGCGACAAAAAACCCTTGGGGGTTGCCCAAGGGTGAAAGGGATGGTGGCGGCGCCCGCTTCTGAGGACTTCACATTGCTCAACAAGCAGGTAGGTAGCACTGCTCAATCTGCTTGTGTCAGAAGATCACCACACATAGGGTGGAATCAGTCCTCACACACCTCCGATGAGCACTCTGCACACCGGTCATCTCTCCAACGGCTTTGGCGCTCAGGCCGCTCACCTCGATACAGGTTTCCTTAATAATGTTGACACATCGGCGGACCCTGTGGAGGCTTACTTCGAGTGCATCAGCCAGTGCTCCCTGGATGATGGTGAGTGCGTGACGGTCTGCACCACCATCCTGCGGGAAAAGAGCTGAGCCTCAAAACCACTCGTCCACGGCCTCCTCCCGTGTGTTCACCTTGGCATGGGGGGTGGTTCGCGCAAAGTCCAGGGTGATGGAGCGATGCTGCTCGCCATCCGCCGCCAGAGCGCGGATGGGGTAGTGCTGCTCCCCATCGGGAAAAGTGGCATGGAAGCTGAAGGTGCCGTCCTCCGCCAACGGCACCTCCCGATCTCCGACCCGCAGGGTGGCCGCCGGATCGGTGGCGCCGTACACCAAGAGTTCGGCGTCGGCCACCAGCCAGAAGCTCCGCTGACGGGCCGTCAAACCGGCGCCGGACGCTTCGCGTCCGCTGGCCCATGCCCCCGCCCCGGAGACCTGGCCACCCGCTCCGGAGAGCTGGCCCCCCGCCCCCGCCAGTCCTTCGGCACCGTGCTCCTGGAAGCCCTCGGAACCCAGGCCCAGGCGTCGCCGGCTGGCCGTGGCCTGTTGATACAGCCGCTCGTGAAGACCGGGCGCTCCGGGAGGTGCGGACCACACCGGGATCTGCTCAGCTGTGGCCAAGGTGAAGGGGCTGAGGGACTCCATGGGCCCATCGGCTTCCGCGGGCATGCGCACCACGGAGGACACCACCAGGGGGTACCAACCACCATCCGCCGTGCGGTAGCCCAGCTCCACCCGATACGCGCGATCGCCGACGGGGACGGGCAGATGCCACTCATTGGCGCCTGCGGACACCACCACCTGCTGAACCGCGTGAGGAAGGGCCTGGCCGTTGTGGCTGCCGTTGACATCGGTCAAACGAAGCGCAAGCTCCTGCCCACCGGCGGCAAGGGCCCGCTCCCGATCGCTGGTGGCGACGGACCACCGGGCGATGGCCCATTGATGGTCCTGGGGCATCAGGGACACCCAGCTGGCGCTGATCGGCTCGGCAGCTGAGGGCTGGTCCGCTGTTGCGGCGTCGGCTGTTACGGCGGGCGCGGCGAGCGCGGGGGCGTCCACGTCTGCGGCGTGGGAATGCTCCTCGACGGTGGATGGGGCGGGGGCAGGCGCGGCAGGGGTCGGGAGTTCGGCTTCGGGGGAGCGCACCTGAATGGCCGAGACCAGCTGATCCCGCAACATGCTGCTGTAGCGCCAGATCCCCAGGCGTCTGGCCAGCTCGCGCAGCTGACTGAGGCGCATTTGTGAAAGACGGTCTTTGGAGAAGCCGAAGGAACCCATCTGCAACTTTTGCAAAATTTTAATAATTGTCGCCGATCATGACCGTCTCGGGGCTGCATGTCAGCACACCCTGATGCCCAGGCCCTCTGGACGCGTTCGGGGATCGCCGACCCCCTTCGCCCGGCGGGTTCGCGACCACCAAGCCCGGCGGGGAAGCCACCAGCCTGCGCCTGGGCGCGGAGGGGATCCCGGGGGGCGCGTCCAGCGAATCTGATCGCTAAATTCGAAGGGTTGCTGGTCGATCGGGTGGCAGTCCCGCGTCCACCCATGACGAGGTTGGACCCCGGTGGATCCGTTCACGAGCTTGTTCAGAACAACGGCCGACCCCGATGGATTTCACTCCGTATCTGCAGACCCCGGAAGAGGGCACCACGGAAGAAGGTTTGCTTTCCATTGAGATTCCCGGGCGGATTGCGGTGGCGATGAAGGGGCGATTTTTGCTGCATGCCGTTTGCAAAGGCTTTGGTGAAAACAATCGCATCACCTGTGCGGTGACCGACCAGGATAGTTGTCTCACTTATTTGGCTGATGATTCAGAACCGAGCTATGAATTGCTGATCTGTACTGATTATTTGGAAAGCGGAAACGGTTTTGAGTTGGTGCGACTAGCCAAACAACGCCAGCCAAAATTACATTGTGTCGTCCTTGCTCTCGGCGATGTCATCCCGGCTGAACATGCGGAAGCGCCGTGGTTGGAGGCGGTGGTGGCTGAGGCTGACTTCGTGGAAGATCAGCAACCGCTCAAAGCCGCCGTGCTGGCTGTCATGGCAGGTCATTCCTACCGCAGTCCTTCTTTGCGCACTGGACTGCTGCCTTATCTCAGCTGTCCTCGCCTGACGCCGAGGGAGTATCAAGTGCTGGATTTGCTGGCCAGCGGCATGAGCGATCGCGACATCGCCAAACGCTTGATGGTCAGTGAAGAAACAGCTCACACGTACAGCAAGCGGCTGTTGCAGACCCTGGGGGTGAACAACCGCTTGCAGGCGGTCTTGAAGGGCATGCGTTGCGGGATGGTGCAGCTCTGAGGTCGCCGCCGCGGCTCATTGCCCCCAAACGGGGGCAGTGCTGCGGGGGGACGCTGGTCCATGCTGAGGGCATCGCGGAACCCTCTCCATGGTCCAGTCGACTCCATCCTCCTCAACCCTGACGATCGGGGAGCTGCAGGCGGGTTATCCGCTGTATTGCAAAGCGCTGCGGATGTTGATCCGTGAAGCCAAAACGATGGAGCAGATCAAGCGCAGCGTCTGTTGGCATCGTCTCACCACCCTCCATGCCTGCATGCCAAGGCAATACAAGGATCCTGAGCATCTCTACTTCCATCTTCGGCGGGAAGTGAATCAGTGAGTCACTGAGGCGGCTGTGACAGGTGGTGGCACTGGTCTTTGTGTGCATCCGCTCCTGCCATGGCCGCTTCTTCCGCCTCTGTCTCCGCCGCTCCCGTGGCGGACGACCGGTTGGTGTCCTCCTTGATCACTCTGATGGAACGCGGCACCGCCCCCTGGCGCCGCGAGTGGGATGCGCGGCGGGGAGGCCACCACGTCAATCTCTTCTCCGGCCGCGGCTACCGCGGAGCCAATCCCATCCTGTTGACCCTTGGCCTGCACCAGCGGGGCGCCGCGCTTCCCTACTGGTGCGGGGCTGGAGAGGCCAAAGCCCATGGTTTGACGCCGAAGCGGGGCAGCAAGGCGGTGATCGTGGTGCGCCCCCAGGTGAGGCGGGCTTCCGTCGCCAGCCAGGGCCCTGACGCGGCGGAACCCGGCACGGGCCATTCCGGCGCGGTGAACTCCGGCGCGGGGAATCCCGGCGGACAGACGCCCCCGACGCGCGCCCTGGAGCGGCTTCCGGAGGCGCGGGAGGCTCGCCCTTGGGTGCGTTACCAGCCCGTGCCGCTCTTCAATGCGGAAGATTTGGAGGGAGAGGCCCTGGCCGCGCTGATTCAGGCGCGCCAGGAGGCGGCACAACCCGCCAGGCGATCGGAACCGGAGCGGCTGGCACGGGCGGAGGCGGTGCTGCGGGCCTGGCCGGTGCCAGTGCGGCACGGCGGTGGCAAGGCCTTCTACAACCCAAAAGAGGACAGCATTCAGCTGCCGGAGCGCCAGGCGTTTCACTCGGCGGGCGCCCTGTATGCCACCTGGGCCCACGAGGCCCTGCACAGCACCGGCCATGCCTCCAGGCTGGCCCGCGACCTCTCCGGAACGATGGGTGAGGAGGCGTATGCGCGAGAGGAGCTGCTGGCGGAGCTGGGGGCTGTGCTGCTGGGGGAACGGTTGGAGATCGGCAGTGATGTGGGCAACCACGCCGCCTATCTGGCGGAATGGATCAAGTTGTTGCGCCAGTCGCCCAAGATCTTGTACAAGCTGTTGAGCGAAGCGCGGCAGGCGGCGGATCTGATCTGTCCGGCGGACAGTTAAACCGCCTGGCGTTCGCCCAGGCTTCGTTGCAGGACGGCGTGGTCCCCATCGCCGTCCCGCAGCAGCTGGAGCAGGTAATCGCCATAACCGCTCTTGCGCAAGGGAAGGGCCAGCTTTTCCAGCTGAGCGCTGTCGATCCAGCCTTGCCGCCAAGCCACCTCCTCCGGACAACCCACCTTCAGACCCTGGCGATGCTCCAGGGTGCGGATGTAGCTGGCGGCCTCATGCAGGGAGTCGCAGGTGCCGGTGTCCAGCCAGGCCATGCCTCGCCCCATCAATTCCACCCGCAGGAGTCCTTCCTCCAGATACATGCGGTTCAAGTCGGTGATCTCCAGCTCGCCTCGCTCCGAGGGCACAACCTGTCGCGCCCGCTCAACCACGGTGTGGTCATAGAAATAGAGGCCAGTGACGGCGTAGCGGCTGCGAGGTTGGCTCGGCTTTTCCTCCAGGCTGGTCACCCGACCCTGCTGGTCGAAGGCCACGACGCCATAACGCTCCGGATCACTGACGGGATAGGCGAAGACCGTGGCGCCGCCGCGGGTGTTGTTGCTGCTGGTGAGCTGGGGAACCAGGTCGTGGCCGTGGAACAAATTGTCGCCGAGCACCAGAGCGGCGGGCGCCCCCGCCAGGAACTCCGCGCCGATCAAAAAGGCCTGAGCCAGACCATCAGGACTGGGCTGCATCGCGTATTGGATGCTCATGCCCCAGCGATGGCCATCGCCCAGCAAGCGCTCAAACGCCGGCAGATCGAGGGGGGTGGTGATGATCAGCACCTCGCGAATCCCGGCCAGCATCAAGGTGCTGAGCGGGTAATAGATCATCGGTTTGTCATAGACCGGCAAGAGTTGCTTGCTGACGCCTTGGGTGATCGGGTGCAATCGTGTGCCACTCCCGCCAGCCAGGATGATCCCTTTCCGTTGAGAGGAAGCGGCACCCGAAGCCTTTTGCCAAGGCGAGTTGGAAGACGTGGACAAACCCAAGCGTGCCAAATCATGACGGGCTTATTGAACCATGCGCGCGTTTGTGTCGTCCGTGCGGCGTGACACTTGGCCGCAAGTCCCCTCTTGGGCGGGTCTCTGGGATCCCGAGGCGTTCCGCGCCTGGGCTTGGGGTTGGGGGGAGGACCGTTGGTCAACGGGAGGGGGAGGGGGCGCCATCCCCCTCGCGGCCTGTCGCCAAGCGGCGCAGGGGTTGGCTCAACAGCAGCGTGAGCACGAAGGCGCTGAATTGCACCACCACGACACAAGGGCCGGAGGGCAGGTTGGTCCATCCGGAAGCCAGCAGGCCGATCAAGGCGCAGCCGCCCCCCAAGAGCGTGGAGAGGAGCACGTAGGTCGGAAAACGTCGGCTGATGAGGCGGCTGGAGCAGGCGGGGAAGACCACGAAGGCGCTGATCAAGAGCACGCCCACCGCTTTGATCGAGGCGGCCACCACCAAGGCCAGCAAGATGATGAAGGTCAGTTGATGGCGGTTGGTTTTGACGCCAAAGGCGCTGGCCAGATCCCCGTGGAGGGTGAGCAGGATCTGGGTGCGCAGGGTGAGCAGCAGGTAGGCGACCGCCGCCAGCGCCAGGGCGCCGATGAGAAGGAGATCTCCGCGGCTGATGCCGAGGATGTCGCCAAAGAGCAGTTGCTGGATGCCGCCGCGGTAGGTCTGCACCAGGCTGAGGGCCACCACGGCAAAGGCCAACGAACTGGAATACACGATGTTCAACAGCGCGTCGGCGGGCAGGCGGCTGCGTTCCACCAGAGCATTCACCAACAGGGCAAACACCACGGCAAAGGGGATCAACACAAGGGTGGGGTTGATGTTCAACACAATCCCCAAGCTCACGCCCAGCAGGGCGGAATGGCCGAGGGCATCACTGAAGAAGGAAAGCTGGCGCAAGACGGCAAAGCTGCCCAGCAGGCCGCCCAGGCTGCCGGTGAGCAGGCCGCCAAGGAGGGCCCGCTGCATGAACGGCTGGCTGAGCACCTCCCCCAGGGACACGGGATCCGCCATCAGCGCCCCCCGAGGGCGCGCGTCAGGTTGGCCACGTTGCGGCGCATCACCCGCGCATAGGTGTCAGGGTCCGCCGCGTCTTCGGCGCTGCCGGTTTCCAGGGGATCAAAGACGCTGATCGCCACCCCCAGATCGCTGGCCAAGGACTGGAAGGAGCGGCCCCCCTCCTGGGGTTCGCTGAGCAAAGCCCGCAGGTCGCCGCGCTTCACCTCTGCCGAGAGCCGCTCCAGAGCGGCGGGGGTGGGGTTCATCTCCGGCACATCCACCAGAAACACCGCTTTGAAGCCGTAGCGATCGGCGAAGTAGGGAGCCACATCATGAAACGCCGCGAAGGTCTTGCCCCGATACGGTTGGAGTTGTGCGGCGAAATCGCTGTTGAGCTGGCGCAACTGGGCCGTGGTGGCGGCGGCCCGTTGACGGTAGCCCGAGGCGCAGCCGGGATCCGCCTGGATGAGGCCGTCGCGGATGGTCTCCACCTGGTGGGCCGCTCGCAGGGGATCGAGCCAGATGTGGGGATTCACCCCGCCATGGTCATGGTCATGGGAATGGTTCCCGTGGGCGGGGGCTCCTTGTCCTTGTCCTTGACGTTGGGGGCTCCCGTCAGCGTGGCCACCCCTCGGCTGGAATCGATCACCTTCAGGTTGGGCGGGTTGGCGGCGGCGATCAGTTTGTCCAGAAAGCCCTCCATGCCGAGCCCGTTTTTCACCAGCACCCGGGAGCGGCGCAGGGCGAGCAGGTCGCCGGGCTTGGCCTGGAAGTCGTGGGGGCCGAGGCTGGGGGGCACCAGGGTGGTGACCCGGGCGCAGTCCCCGGCCACGGCGCGGGTGAGCAGGGTGATCGGCAGGAAGGTGGCCATCACCTCCAGGGGCGGGCCGCTGCGGGTGGGGGTGGTGCTGGTGGCGCCAGCGGGGGGGCTTGGGGTGGTCCTTGGCTGGGGGGTGGGCGCCGTGCAGGCGAGGAGCAGGGCGGGGAGGAGGGCCAGGGTGGTGCTGATGGTCAGCGGGCGGGGCCGCCGGAGCGACAGCCGACGCGACAGCGGAAGTGGGCCTGTTGGAGCCTCGGGGGAACAGGAGCTGCGGTTTCGACCCATGGCGATGCGGAACTCCTGGATCACCCACTTTAACGCTGAATGAGAATCATTCTTGTCGCTATGGGGCGACGCGGCGATCGATGGCTTGTGATTCCACGTGCTGAACAGCTCAACGCCTTGTTTGACTCGCCTTCTAATCTGTCAATTCATGGATGTTTTCTAAGCCTGTCTCAGGCGGCTTTGGGAGCCGTGGCCCTTGCCTTGATCAGGTCGAGCAGGTGGCAGATGTCATCGACTTCGGCTGCCGAAAAGAGACTCTCTGGACCTTGCGCGAGGTCGCTGAAGGGTGGCTCGTAGAGACGGGTGGCCTCCAGAACACCACGGCTGGTGAGCTCGTTGATGATCTCGTTGATATAGCGGATTTGGTTGGCGGTGTGCGTTCCATCGGCCAGAAAGTCCGCGAAGACTTCCTTGGCGGCATTGCGCTCAAGACCGACGAGGGAGCGGATGAACAGGCCAAAGCCATTGGACTCCTGAGCCGCCCGCTGGATCGCCTGCTCGCTGCCGACCCCATGGGAGAGCAGGAAACGCTGCAGTTCATCGAGGTCCGCAGGGGTGAGGGGTTGGTTGCGGCGGAGGCGCTGCATGGTGAGGTGATCCTCATGGTCCCTGAGGAAGTCGCGGGCCCGCAGGCGGAACTGCTGGAACTCGTCACGGGTGAGCAAGAGAGCGGGATCCACCTCGATCAGCTCACCGAGCTCGTCAGCGCAGGAGTTCGGCGAGCGTCTGGCGATGAAGCTGCAGAGCATTGTCGGGATGGCCAGCGAGCTTCAATTGCCCGGGAATGGCCAGGCCGGGCCCGGAAGGCAGCGCCTTCTCATCAATGGTGGCGATCAGCGCCAGCCGACTGCGGAACAGGCGGGTGCTGAGGGTTTCCGGGGCGGCGGTGGACTCGGCGCCACCCTCGCCGAGGAAAAATTCGAGGTTCTGGCAGAGATCGAAGATCCAGAAGCACGCCTTGTCCTGGCCGGGCCCGAACAGGTCCTTGCAGGTGCGGGTGCCGCGCCCCACCATCTGCCAGAACTTGGTGCGGGAGCGCACCGGTTTGAAGAACACAAGATTGACGATCTCCGGGATGTCGATGCCGGTGTCGAGCATGTCGACGGAGATGGCGATGCGCAGATCGCTGCCTGGATCGGCGAACTCGTCAATCAGCGACTGGGCGTACTTCACCTGGTTGTCGATCACACGGGCTGCTTTGCCGGCGAGATGAGGGTGGTTGTGATCAAAGCGCTCGCGGATGAACTCCGCATGCCTGTGGTTGCGCGCAAAGATGATGGACTTGCCGAGTCGATCGCCGCCAGCTTCAAGGCAGCCCTTGGTCATCAAGACCTGCAGCCCCTTGTCAACAGTATCGGTGTTGAACAACCAGGCATTGATGGCGCTGGATTCGACACGATCCTTGTTCTGCATGTTCTCGTCCCAGTCGAGCAGGTCCCATTGGGCCTTTTCCTCGTCGCTGAGGGTGGCATAGCTGATGCCTTCGCGCGGAAAGCGCAGGCGCACGGAGATGGGCCTGAAGGGCACAAGGAAGTTGTCGGCCACGGCCTGATCAAGGCCGTACTCATCGGTGGGCATCCCGAGCTCACGATCGAAGAGCTCATAGGTGTTGCGGTCGATCTCATCCCGTGGCGTGGCCGTGAGCCCGCTGAGCAGTGAATCGAAATAGGCAAAGATCGCCCCGTATTTCTGGTAGATGCTGCGGTGGGCCTCATCGATGATCACCAGATCGAAGTGCCCCACCCCGTAACGCTTGACGTCCTTGCTGTCTTCCGCCTCGATGAGGTTCATCATCGTGGGATAGGTGGAGAGGAACACGCGCCCTTCGCCGCCCTTGTTGGTGACGAGGTTGACGGGGGAGCAATCGGGGAGGAAGCGCCGGAAGGCACGTTCAGCCTGGAGAACGAGGGAGGTGCGATCGGCGAGGAACAGCACCCGTTTCACCCAGTTGCAACGGGTGAGCACGTCGGTGAGGGAGATGGCGGTGCGGGTTTTGCCGGTGCCTGTGGCTTGCACCAGGAGAGCCTTGAGATGGCCCAGTTCCAGGGATTCACAAATCGCTCGGATCGCCCGTTGTTGGTAGTAACGACCGGCAATGGTGGTGGAAATGATGGCCTGGGAGAGGGGTTTGCGAATCTCCCGGCGGCGGATCAGGGTTTCGAGCTCGTCTTGCTTGTAGAAGCCCTGCACCTCGCGCGGCGGATAGCGAAGGTCGTCCCAGATGTGGTGGCGGTAGCCATTGGAGAGAAAGATCAGCGGTCGCTGGCCGTAGCGCTGCTCCAGGCAGTTGGCATAGAGCTCGGCCTGGCGCTGGCCCTCCATCGGTTCGCGGCTGCTGCGTTTGGCCTCCACCAGGCCCAGCGGCTTGCCGTCGTCGCCCCAGAGCACATAATCCACGAAGCCCTGGCCCGTCGTGTTGGGCATGCCCTGCACCTCGTGCTCATGGGTGCAGGTGCTGCCGTGCTCCCAGCCGGCTTCCTCCAGGTAGTGGTCGATGTAGCCACTGCGCACCGCGAACTCGGTCAGCTCGGTGTCCGGCTGGGCAGCGGCCTCATTGGCCTTCCGCAGGGCGGTGATCTCCTGGCGCAGGCGATCGAGTTCCTCCTGGGAGGAAAGGGTGGCGAGGCGCTGCTCGCGCAGCTGGGCATCGCGCTCCGCCAGCTGCTCGGCGAGGGCCTCCAACTGCTCACGGCTCTGGGTCTGCCGGGCCGTGGCGGCTTCCCGGCTGGGCAACAGGTCGGCGTTGAAGCTGAAGCCCCTCACCCGCTGGGGATCGCGGCCGTAGGTGAGCGCAAACCAGCGCAGCACCTGAAACAGCTCGCGGGCGGCGGTGACCGCATCGCCAGGGCGGATCGGATTGCTGCGATGCACGGCCTTGTTGCCGAGGTCTTTGAGCAGGCGGAAGCGACGCATCTGCTCACCGGCCAGATCGCTGAACCCCCGCGCATGCATCAGATCCGCCAGCGTCTGGGCGCTCAAGGGCCGCTCCAGCTGCCCATCGTTGTCGTAGACCCACTCCACCAGCAGCTCGATCGTGCGGCGGGCGTAGAAGCAGGCGGTGCGAGGAGTCGGAAAGGGTGAACTGTTCGACCTTCTGCGCCTCCGCGTGGAGCTCAGGCCACTGGCCGGCGATGAGGGCGTACTGGGAGGCTGTCATCGGTTTAGGGTAGCGATTACCTGCTCAATAGTGGTAGCGCCCCTGCAGAAACTCCACACGGTTAGCCTTCGCTAGACAGACGCAGCGATGCTCCTGGGTGATCCGCCGAGACCACACGCCAGAGCCGAGGTACTTCAGAGGTTCCGGTTTGCCGATGCCGCTGGAAGGGTCACTCAGGATGGCCTTCATCAGCTCCAGCAGCCTTCGGGCGGTGCGTTTGTCTGTTTCCACCCAATGTTGCAGATCTTCCAGGAATTCCGGATGGCATCCCGCCTCCCGCTGCTTGCTCATGCCTCCAGCCGGGCCGCGAGATCCTCCAGGCGAAGGGGCGGGAGGTCGTCAGACCTGGCGCGCCCCAAGGCAGTGAGCAGGCGGCTGGCATTGCGGGGAGACCTCAGCAGGTGAGCCGTTTCCAGCAGCCCCTCCAGCTCTTCCGCCGCCACCATGGCGACATCACCGCCCTGGCGGCGCCGTACCAGCACCACCTCGCGGTCGTCCACGACCTTGTCCATCAGGGTCTTGAGCTGCTCCCGCGCCGCCGTGTAGGTGGTCTCGATGGTCATAGTGCTGTACAGGAAGTCTGTTCAGCTTAGCGAGAGTTTGCTCGAAGCCAGCCAGGACGTGATCCGCATCGGCCGCGTTGAGGGCACCAGTGCGCACCTTGAGCGCCAGGGCGGAATGCAGTTCGGTGGTCGTCCAGGGACTGATGGCCAGCGTCTCCGTGGTTTGCTCAACAAAGGCCGTCGCCGCTTGTGTGTGAATCTCGGGCGTGAGCACCGCCAGCACCGCGCAGGTGTCCAGATAGAGCATCAGGGAGCTGCTTCATCCCGCAGGGCGCGAATGGTGGCGACGCCGCTGCTTGTTTGGGCGGGCAAGCCCTCACGCAGGGCCTGGAGCTGGGGCAGCAGATCGCGCACGGGGCGGCGCGGCACCAGTTCGGCGATCGGCTTGCCGCGACGGGTGATCAGCACGGCCTCCCCCGTGGCGATGGTGTCGAGCAGGCTTGAGAGCTGGGCTTTGGCCACGGCCACGGTGACCTGGTGCATGCGGTTGACCATCTCAATGACCAACTTTAGGCCGGCCTGGCAGGCGCTCAGGAGACGGGGCGTCGATGCCTGGACCTGTGACACCTGTCACATAGAATCACACGATACCTCATATCCCCGCGTTGGCGATGGCGTCCTCCGGCCCCCTTGCCGAGCGTGTCACGGTGACGATGCCGGCTGAGCTGGTCGCCGGGATCGACCGCGTCGAGCGCAATCGCAGCCGCTTCATCGCCGAGGCCGTCCGGCATGAACTGCAGCGCCGCCAACGCCTGGAGCTGCAGCGGTCCCTGCAGTCCCCCCATCCCGACAGCTTCGCTACCGCTGCCCTCGGCCTGACCGACTGGGCCGAGGCCATGGCAGAAGCTGACAGCGATCTGCTGGACCCCAACGCCGGCACCCCGCTGACCTGGCGGGCGGAAGTCGGCTGGGTCAACCCCGAAACGGACGGGGTCCAGCCATGACTCTGGCCCGAGGTTCCCTGGTGCTGGTGGATCTGGAGCCCACCCGCGGCCATGAGCAGCGGGGCACCCGGCCGTGCCTGGTGGTGAGCGATCCAGCGGTGAATGCCAGCCAGCGCTTTCCTTTGATTGCCGTGGTGCCGATCACGGGTACGCCCGCCCCCGGCGCTCTCTATCCACCACTGTCCCCCGGGGCCAATGGCCTCACCAAACCGTCCTATGCCCTGGTGGATCAGCTGCGCTCGATCGACAAACAACGCATCCGACGTGGCTACGGGCACGTGAGTGAGGCTGAACTGGCTGCCGTGGACGCGGGACTGCGCCTGTATCTCGGTCTTGAGCCGGATCCGGGGTGAGGTGAACCATCCTCATGGCGGTGGCAGTCGGATCTTTATAAATTTTGCGTGCCAGCAATTCCTTGATTTCACTATGGCGAGGGATCGAGTTACGAAGATTCCGTGCTGGGTTCCACCACCATGAATGGTTGCCTCCCTCCCTCAGCAATTCACAGCCATGGCTGCTGAGGTGACGAAGCAGATCTCGACGCTTCACAGGTTCAAGGCCAGCTCCTCGGCCCCTGGGCCCGCAGCGTCCAAGGCATCCTGACGGTTGAACTCCAGCGCTTCGCGCAGAACCTCTCTCAGTGAGTCGAGCAGCGCTTCACGGCTCTGCTCCTGGGCGTTGACGCCGGGAATCTCTTCCACCCAGCCAATCCACCAAGGTCCATCCTGGCGAATCACAGCTATGTAGGCGGTTGCTGCTGTCATGTACCTTCCCACGCTTTTTGCTTACCCTAGCTCAGATCTGAGGCAATGCGAAGGATCTTGCTTTATGCGGATGAGAGGACAATCGACTATCCAAAAGATGATTTCGTTGACTGCAGACTGAATCCCATGCTCCTCGCGTCCCCTCCGATGACCTCGTGCTTCCCGCGATTCCTCGAGTTCTTCATGGATGCCCCCGCTGACAACGGTTCCCCATCGTCACACCGCCTAGAATGAGCTGGTGCATTCAGGTGACTGCATGGCCACCACCGTGCGGCTGGAACCAGCGACGGAGCAGCGTCTCGATCAGCTCGCCCAGCTGACCGGCCGGACCAAGGCCTTCACTCTGCGGCAGCTGATTGAGGCCGGGCTTGACGACCTGGAGGATGCCTACCTGGGTGCTGCGGTGGCAGAGCGCATCCGCCTGGGACAGGAGCGCACCACCAGCCTTGACGAAGTGGTAAAAGAGCTCGGCCTGGACCCTGCGGCTATCTGAAAGACTGCAGCAACTCGAATAAAGTCCTGAAATCAAGAGATCGAAGATGGCTGAATCCTGCGTGACGCTCCATGTCCAACGCCTTCCTGAGGGTGGCTATCTTGCCACGTCGGAGGCCATTCAGGGCTTGGTGGCTCAAGGCCGCACGGTGTCGGAAACCCTGGAGATCGCCCGTGATGTGGCCCGGCGGCTGTTGGAGGGACAACAGGAAAGAAGTTAGGTCGTTGTCTTTTCAGCTCAGGTATAGACTCATTCAGCCAAGAGCATCGAGAACCTCCTCCATCGTCTGATCTGTCTGCCCGGCTACGTCTTTGAGGATCTGCCTGAGTGTGCCAACGCGCAGTGGTTTGTGAGCTGGAATTGTGAGGTGCTTCTCTTGGCCTCCATCGATCCGAGTGAGGCGCATGTGGCTACCACTCTGCCTCGTGATGCTGTAGCCAAATCTCCCCAGACGTCTGGCGAGATCAACTCCGTTGAGATCCCTGGGGATTCTCACAGGGTCAACAACTCCTGCCGCACATGATGCAAGCGGATCAACGGCGGAGCCTGGCCATCCTCAAAATGGCAGTGCACCGCGTCACGGATCTCGCGGTGAAGCTCCTCGAGACTGTCTGCCTCGGTATGGATCGCCTGCCCCACGGCGCTGGCCCGATAGGAGCCATCCTCCGCTTCCTCGACAACAAACAGGATCTCGTTCATGGCGTTGGCCTCATGGACCCATTCTGGCGGTGATTCGGGGCGTGTGCACTTCCCTGTGTGATCACCAGCTTGGGGGCCTGCACCGCGAGGTTGCCAAGGCCCTCATCGATGTGCACCACCGAGCCGATGAAGTGCACACCGATCTCCTCGGTGGATCCGGCGCGGAGGATGTCAGCCCTGAGCTGCTGGCATTCCTTCCGCGTCCACGAATAGGTGCGCTGATCAATCGGGATGATGAACTGGGAGACGGCGCCCAGGATCTGGAGGAGCTTGGCTTCTGTGGCTTTCATTCGTGCTCTCGACCAGCAAATAGACGATGAGAAACTGAGCCAATAAGCCTATCAGCCTCAGCAACAGAAGGAGAAAGTGACGCCCGAAGGCCTCTGATCTTATTGAGCTTTTCTTCGAATTCCGATTGAGCGCTGGGCTCAGGCAGAGTAATTTGTAGCTGCTTGAGGTGTGACGGGCCGAAGTTCTTCTGCGCAGAGCCCGTCACAAGCTTGGTGATTTGCGCTCTAAACTCCCGACTCTGAAGCCATCCCTGAAGAAATAGAAGGCTGGCACCAGCCATCTTCGGTTTAAACCGGGTTGTACTTGTGTTCATGCACAATGGCAGGTGCTCGGCGGAAGCAAAGGCGGATCGAGTACGAAGCAGTCCATCTTCATCAATCGGGATACCCGATGAAGGCATAAGCAGATCCCCCTCGTCGACTA
>VGQX01000069.1 GCA_016882305.1 Cyanobacteria bacterium K_Offshore_surface_m2_239 | reverse complement strand
CCGCACCAGCCAGACCTATCGCCGGGCGGTGGACGGGGTGATCTTCTACGACAGCGCGATCTCGGCGATGATCGAGTGGGTGAGCCAGGCGGCGATCGCTCTTGTGCTCGCCGTCGGCGGGGCGATGGTGACGGGCGGGGCGATGGGCCTCGGCCTGTTGACGAGCTTCATCCTCTTTTCCCTCCGCCTCTTCGACCCCCTGCGGCAACTGGCGGAGCGCTTCACCCAGATCCAGGGCGGCCTGACGGCGGTGGAGCGGATCGACGAACTGCTGTCGCGTCCGATCGATATCCAGGACCGGCCGGCCCCTCTGCAGACCGCTGCCGCGAAGGGTGTCAGCCCGGCGCCAAAACCACCTGCCATCGCCACCCCTGCGGCGACACGCGGCGCGGAGGTGGTGTTTGACGGCGTGTCCTTCGCCTACCGGCCCGACGATCCGATCCTCCACAACCTCAGCTTTCGCATCGCGCCGGGGGAACATGTGGCGATCGTCGGCCCCACCGGCTCCGGCAAGACCACCATCATCCGCCTGCTCTGCCGCCTCTACGAACCGCAGGCGGGCCGCATCCTCCTCGATGGCGTCGACATCCGTGACCTGCCCATGGCCCAGCTGCGCCAACGGCTCGGCGTGGTGTTGCAGGAGACCTTTCTCTTCAGTGGCAGCGTCGCCAACAACGTGCGCCTCGATTGTCCCCTCAGCGACGCCGATGTCGAGCGGCTCTGCGATGAGCTCGGCTTGACGTCTCTCCTGCGGAGGCTTCCGCAAGGGCTTGACACCCCCCTGCGGGAACGTGGCACCAATCTGTCCTCCGGCGAGCGTCAACTTCTCGCCGTGGCGCGGGTGGCCGCCCGCCAACCCTCGGTGCTAGTGATGGATGAGGCCACGGCCTTTCTGGATCCCTCCACCGAGGCCACCCTGCAACACGATCTGGAGCGGCTGCTCACCCAGCGCACCGCCATCGTCATCGCCCACCGCCTGGCGACGGTGGAGGCGGCGGATCGCCTCCTTGTCCTGCGCAAGGGGCGGCTGGTGGAGAGCGGCACCCATCGCCAACTCCGCGCCAGCGGTGGTCTCTACGCGCAGCTGGCGGAATTGCAGGAGAAGGGGTTGGCGACGTTCTGAACCTCCGCCTCCAGCCAGGCCTCGATCAAGGCCGCCAACTCCCCCGGCCGCTGAACCATCGGCAGGTGGCCCGCGCCGTCGAGCACCTCCAGTTGATGGGCGGCGGCATAGCCGGCGAGATGGCGCACATAGCGGGGCGCCATCACCTGGTCCCGGCTGCCGGCGATCCAGAGGCTGGGCACGGTGAGGGCATGGGCGAGGCGGGGCAACTGGCGCACCGCCCCGCGGTTCGTGCTGCAGGCGAGCAGGCCCCGCGCCGCCCGGACATCCGCCTGCAGCGGCGCCCGCAGCCGGGAGAGCACCGGCCAGCGGGCCAGGGCCCGGGGGCGCAGCCCCAGCAGAAGGGCGCCACCGCGTCGCAGCTGGCGGAAGGGGCGCGGCTGATAGACGCCCCCACCGGCGCTGATCTGCACCAGACCCCGCAACTGGCCGCCGAGCCGCCCCGCCGCGTGAAGGGCCACGCTGCCGCCGAGGGAATGGCCCATCAACACCACCGGCTGCTTCGGCCCCAGCTCCCGCTCCACCCAGGCGGCCACCCAGCGGCCGTAGCTGGCCAGGTTGGGCGTCAGGTCGCGGGGGCGGGGGGCGGCGCCGAACCCGGGCAGATCGGGCGCCACCAGGGCGCAGCCGGGTCCCAGCTCCCGCGCCAGGGCGTCCCACAGCCGACCGGAGAGGAGCCAGCCATGCAAGGCGACGAGCACCGGAGGTGGAGGAGAGGAACCGCTCACGCCCAACCAGGCCGCTGACCAACCACGATCGCGCGGGGGAGCGGTTCGGGAGCAGGATCGTCAGATTGCGTTGCGCTGAGCCCCTTCCCACCGTGCCGGACGACCCGACCGCTTCTCCACCACCCGCCCCCGGAGCGGCCCCCCCCGGAGCGGAGCCCGACGCGCTCTTCGCCAGCCTCTACGGCGCCGGCCATCGCCGCTGCGCGCTGCCAGGCGCCCGGCTGGAGGTGGTGCTCAGCCAGGAGCGCCCGATCGACCTGATCGAGCTGGAAGCTCTTTGCGATGCCGTCGGCTGGAATCGGCGTCCCCTGCGGCGCGTGCGCAAGGCGCTGGAGCACAGCCTGCTGCGGGTGGGTCTCTGGCGCCATGACGGGCGACTGCCGAAGCTGGTGGGCTTCGCCCGCTGCACCGGCGACGGCATCGTCGAGGCCACGGTCTGGGATGTGGCCGTGCACCCGCTGTATCAGGGGGTGGGGCTGGGGCGTCAGTTGATGGACTACGTCATCGCCAGCCTGCGGGAGATGGGGGTGGAGGAGGTGACCCTCTACGCCGATCCCGGGGTGGTGGAGTTCTACAGCCAGCAGGGCTGGGAGCTGGAGCCCGCTCAGCGGCGCTGCGCCTTCTGGTACGCCCCGTAGCGCGCCGCCAGCCGCCAGGGATCCTCCCCCCGCCGCCAGGCCCGCCGCAGGCGGGCATTGCTCCAGCTCACCCGCGCCACGCCCAGCCGCCGCCAGCGCCGCCCGTCGACGCGATACCGCCCCGGCAGCAGCCGAATCGGCACCACCGCCCGCAGGCGCGTCACCAGATCGAGGTCCTCCATCAAGGGGATCGGCGCCACCCCGCCCGCCCGCTCCAGCGCCTGGCGCGACACCAGCAGGCCCTGATCGCCGTAGGGCCGTTGAAGCAGCCAGGTGCGGCAGATCACCAGGGCCTCCACAAGGCACAGGGCCGGTGAGGAGCCGTCGATGGCCAGGGCGAAGGCCCAGGCGCGTTGGGGGCGTGTGGCGAGGGCGCGGGCCACGGCCGATGGCCACCCCTCCGGCAGGCGGCCATCGGCGTGGAGCAGCCAGAGCCAGGGGGCCGTGCTGGCGGCGATACCCAGGCCCAGTTGGGCGCCGCGGTTGGGGGTGGCCCGCAGAAGCCTGGCCCCCGCCAGGGCGGCCACTGCGGCCGTGCCGTCGCCGCTGCCCCCATCCACCACCCAGATCTCCCGCACCAGCTCCGGCGCCCCGGCCAGGTCGGCCAGCAGCATTGGCAGGCGGGGAGCCTCATTGCGCGCGGGGATCACCACCGCCACGGGCGGCTCCGCCATGGGCGGCTCCGCAGCGGACGGCTCCCCACTGGGCGGCTCCCCACCGGGCGGCTCCGCACCGGGCGGTGAGGCCCTCATCGCCAGGCCGCCAGATCCGCCGGCGTGTCCAGGTCCTGCCCCTCCGCCAGGAGCGCCGGCGTCAGCCCCTCCGCCACTGCCGCCGCCAACGTCCGCCCCAGAACGGCGTCACCACCCCAGGGAATGGGACCCTCCGCCCCCGCGAACAGCCGGGGCGCCCGCAGCCGCGGCGTCAGGCCCAGCAGCCAGTAGCCCCCGTCCGCCGCCGGCCCCACCACCAGCGGGGCGCGGCGGAGGGCGGCGAAGGCGGCGAGCAGATCCGCAGCGCTGATCCGCGGAAGGTCGCTGCCGATCAACAGCACCGCCCCCACCGCCTCCCGTCGGGCGCGCTCCACCTGCCGCCGCAGCCGCACCCCCAGGCTTCCCTCCCCCTGGCCCACGCAGCGATCCACCGGCAGGGTCGCCGCCCAACGCCGGCGTGCCCGCGGCCCCAGGCCGCTCACGGCGAGCACGACCTCGATCGGCTCGCCCTGGCGCCGGGCCAGGCGGGCGGCGTCGCGGGCGGCGGCCAGCCCATGATGCAGCAGGCGCCATTGCACCCGGGCCGCCCGCTCGGCGCCGATGGCCACCGCCAGGCGACGCTTGCAGCGCCCCGGCGCCGGCCAGCGGGTGAGCAGCACCACCTGACGGCGGGAGGGCCTCACTGCTGGCGCGGCAGATTGGCGGGACGAACGCTGAGCCGCACCACACCGCCGGAGCGCTGGACGGTGATGGCCAGGGGTTGGCCGATCTGGGCCTGATCGATCGCCAGCTGCACCTCGGAGGGGTTCTTCACGGCTTCGCCGGCCACCGTCTCGATCAGGTCGCAGGGCTTGATCCCCCCCTGGGCGGCGGGACTGCCGGCCATCACGTCCACCACCACCACGCCATTGACCTCCGGCAGGCGGCACTGGTCGGTGCTGCTGTTGATCTCCCGCGCGAGCTGGGGGGTGAGGGCTTCGAGGCGCACGCCGATGTAGGGATGGCTGGCATAGCCCCGCTCCATGATCTGGGCGGCGATCTTGCGGGCGATGTTGATCGGGATGGCGAAGCTCAGGCCCGCGCCGGGCGCCTGACGGATGGCGGTGTTGATGCCGATCACCTGCCCGCGGTCGTTGATCAACGGGCCGCCGCTGTTGCCAGGATTCACCGCCGCGTCGGTCTGCAGGTAGGGCACCCGCTGGCCCTCGCCCACGGCGTTGGTGCGCTGGATGGCGCTGATGATCCCGGCGGTGACGGTGTTGTCCAGGCCGAGGGGATTGCCGATGGCGATGGCCCACTCGCCCGGCCGCACCTTGCTCGAATCCCCGAGGGGAGCGACGGGCAACCCCGCGGCCACCACCTTCACCACCGCCACGTCGGTGAGGGGATCCGCACCGAGCACCTTGCCGGAAAAACTGCGGCCGTCCGGCAGGGTCACTCCCACCTCTGCGGCGCCATCCACCACGTGGGCGTTGGTGAGCAACACGCCATCCGAACGGGTGATGAACCCTGAACCCTGACCCTGCTGCCTCTGGATCGTGGGTCCCTGGCCGAAGATCCCGCCCAGGGGATTGAGGGTGCGCTTGACGGTGTCGATGCGCACAACCGCCGGACCCACCTTGTCCACGGCGGCGACAATGATGTTGCTGGTGGGCTGGAGCGGGGAGCTGGCGGGGGCGTCGCTGACGCGCTGACGCTCCACGGGTGCGGCCTTCTGGGCCCTGGGCGCGGAACATCCCGCCACGGTGCTCAACAGGGCCGTCAGCGGCAACACCGTGGCGAGGAAACGGGCGCGCATGGGGAGGGAGAGGAACCTTCACATTTAATCGCAATCCAGCCGGAGACAGGTCCAGGCGGCAAACCGGCCCGCCAGGGTCAGGCTTGGACGGCGGCCCCGGGCACAGGAGAGAGCCCGGCGGTGCTGCTTTAATTCCCCTTCTGTCGATGGGGGGGGAGGTCGGTGCAGCAGGGCGAGGATCTATGGCCCCAGGTGCAGGACGCGCTCCAGGCCACCCTCAGCAAGCCCACCTTCGAAACGTGGATCCGACCGGCACGCTGCCGCGCGGTCAGCCCGGATCGCCTGGAGCTGGAAGCCCCCAACAGCTTCGCCTGCGCCTGGCTGCGCAAGCACTACCTCAACCGCATCCAGCAGCTGGCCTCCGACCTGGCCCAGCGACCGATCCTGGTGGCCGTGGAGGTGGCGGCGGAGGAGCCCTCGCTCGACTCCCTGGGACCCGCCGGCGACGGGAGCGACGGCGGCCGTCGCGCCGCCCCCGCACCGAGCAATGGCCGAAGCGCCGGGCCCCGCGAGGAGCTGGAGAACGGGGCGGAGCGGGGAGGGGGCCAGCTGCTGCGGGGCGAGGCCGGCCTCAACCCGCGCTACATCTTCAGCCGCTTCGTGGTCGGACCCAACAGCCGCATGGCCCATGCCGCCTCCCTGGCGGTGGCGGAGGCGCCAGGGAGGGAGTTCAACCCCTTGTTTCTCTGCGGCGGGGTGGGGCTGGGCAAAACCCACCTGATGCAGGCGATTGGCCACTACCGGCTGGAGATCAATCCCGAGGCGAGGGTCTGTTACGTCTCCTCGGAGATGTTCACCAACGACCTGATCCAGGCGATCCGCAAAGACGGCATGCAGGCCTTCCGCAACCACTACCGCGCGGCGGATCTGATCCTTGTCGACGACATTCAGTTCATCGAGGGCAAGGAATACACCCAGGAGGAGTTCTTTCACACCTTCAACGCCTTGCACGAGGCGGGGCGGCAGATCGTCATCGCCTCCGACCGCCCCCCCAGCCAGATCCCCCGCCTTCAGGAGCGCCTGATCTCCCGCTTCTCGATGGGGCTGATCGCGGACATCCAGGCCCCGGATCTGGAAACCCGCATGGCCATCCTGCACAAGAAGGCGGAACAGGAGCAGATGGCGCTGCCGCGCGACCTGATTCACTACATCGCTGGTCGCTTCACCTCCAACATCCGCGAGCTGGAGGGCGCCCTCACCCGGGTAGTGGCCTTCGTCTCCATCACCGGCCTGCCGATGACGGTGGAATCGGTGTCACCAATGCTCGATCCCGCCGGCACCAGCGTGGAGGTGACGCCGCAACAGGTGTTGGATAAAGTGGCGGAGATTTTTGAGGTTTCGATTGAAGAGATGCGCAGCGCCAGCCGCAAACGGGCTGTGAGCCAGGCCCGCCAGGTTGGCATGTTTCTCATGCGGCAAACCACAGCCCTCTCCCTGCCACGCATCGGCGAAATATTTGGCGGCAAGGATCACTCCACCGTGATGTATGCCGTGGAGCAAGTGGAAAAGAAGATCAACAATGATCCAGGCTTGGCTCGCCGCATTCAACAGGTGCGCGATCTGCTGCAAATCGACTCCCGCAAGCGGCGTTGACGCGCTGATGCCACACCCTTTGCTCACCCGCGAGCTGTTCCTCCCATGAGAAGACTGTTGGTGGTGTTGCGTCAACCGCCGGGATGCAGCGGCGTGCAGGCGCTGATTTACAACAAGTTGCTGCCCTTCTTCGAGGATCATGGCTGGGAAATCCATTTCGCCGGCCCCTCGCCTTGGCTCACCTCCGTTCTGACGGAGCGGTTGGACTACCCGCCGGAACGCCTGCACTACAGCACGGAGGTGTCCGCTTCGCTGTCGTTCTCCGTGCGCAAGAATCGCCATCGCAAGGGCACCTTGCCCCATCTGGGCCATGGACTGCTGCAGCTCCTGGCGCGCTGGCTGGAACGCCTGCGGCACCATGACAGTGAGGCCCATCTGTTGCGCGGGCTGAGCCGCACCGTGCACCTGGCGAATCAGCGTTGGCATTTTGATCTCGTGGCCGGCAAGACGCCAGACTTCCAGGTGTTGGCGTTGACCCATCGCCTGTGTCAGGAGCTCGACAAGCCCTTGCTGGCCCTGATCGATGATCCCTACGGCGCCCGCGACGAACAGGGCTTTCATCCCAAGGAACCGGAGCGGCAACGGTCGATCCTCGACCGGGCCCGGGGCGCGCTCTTCATGTCTCCCCTCACCCGGGATCGCTATGTCGAAGCCGGGCTGCTGTCGCCGGAGAAGGCGCACGTCATCTCCGACAGCTACCCCGTCAACCCCGAGCTGTACCGCCAGACTGCCCCGACACCAACCGCTCACCCCTCGTGGACGCGGCGGAGGGGGGTGCGAGGGGATCAACGCGGGGGCCTGCGGCTGATCTATCTGGGCATGCTGCCGGAATGGCGCCCCATCGAGCCGTTCCTGGAGGCCCTGCGCGCCGCCAACCAGCCCCAAGACCCCCAGCCAGCGGCGCTGGAGCTGACGATCCATGGCTTTGTCTATCCCGCCGCCCGCCGCCGCATCGCCGACGATCCTCGCCTGGCGAGCCTGATCCAGATTCAGCCCCTCGTGTCCTACGCCACCTCCCATGCGTTGGCGGCGGCGGCGGATGTGCAACTCGTCGTCATCGGCCCACGCCATCTCGACAACGTGCCCTCCAAATTTTTCGAGTATCTGGGCCACCACAAACCGCTGCTCGTCCTCGGCCCGCCGCAAAACCCTCTGCGGGAGCTCGTCGACAGGCTCAAGATCGGCCTGTATGTCGACGGGCGCAGCGCGGAGGCGATCTACGCGGCACTGGACACCCTCCGCCGCGACCATGACGGCTTTGTGCAGGCCTACAGCACCCGGGCCACCGCCATCGAGGCGTTCAGTGCCCCGACCGTGGCCCGGCGCTTTTGCCAGCTTCTCGATCAGGCCCTGGCTTGATCGATGATCGGCTCTCTCCGATCTTGGCCCTCGATCTCGCCAGCAAACACGCGGCTGGCTGTGATGTCCGCAGCTTCGATCGTCATCAAATCGTTCTTGGACAACAGCCCGGCCTGCTGATTGAACAAGCGATTCGCCTGGCGCATGCGGGCCCGATCAATGGCGTTGCGAATCGAGCGGGCATTGGCGAAATAGGGCAGCTGCCGACGCCGTTGGATGTAAGCGGAAAACGCTGCCGTGGCCTCATCACTGAAACGATAGTTTTCGCTGGCCAGAATCAGCTTGGCAATGGACAACAATTCCGCATCCGTGTAGTCCGGAAAATCAATATGATTAGCCACCCGTGAGGAAAGGCCCGGATTGGATTGATAGAACACATCCATGCGCTCCTTATAGCCAGCGAAGATCACGACCACATCATGGCGACTGTTTTCCATCACCTGAAGCAAGATTTCAATCGCTTCTGATCCATAATCACGCTCATTATCAGGTCGGTAAAGATAGTAGGCCTCATCAATGAACAACACGCCGCCCATGGCCTTGCGGAGCATTTCCTTTGTTTTCGGCGCCGTATGGCCAATGTATTGACCGACAAGGTCATCGCGCGTAGCCGTCACCACATGGCCTTTGCGCACATAACCCAGCGTGTGCAGAATCATGGACATGCGCTCGGCCACGGTGGTCTTGCCAGTGCCGGGCCGGCCCGTGAAGGACATGTGCAGACTGGGTGGCGTCGTCTGCAGGTCCATCTGCTCACGAGCCCGATTCACCACCAACAGGGCGGCGATTTCACGAATGCGGGCCTTCACCGGCCGCAGGCCGATCAGCTCTTCATCCAGTTGCTGGAGCAATTGCTGGATGCCCAGCGTGTCATAGGCGCTTTGAAGGTCGATGCGCGTTTCCGCCGTCTCCAGCGGCTCAGAGGAGGTCATCGATCGCCGCCGCGAAGGACTCCTCCCGTGGACCGATCGCCTCGCCTTCCGCCTCCGCGGTCAGGGTGAGATTGACGTAGGTGCGCCCGAAGCTGATGTCCGGGAAACGGCCCTCGCGCTCCGAGAGCGTGTTCAAGCGCTCCAGGAACAGACGGGTGCTGTCGTAGTCCGCAAACTCAAGGCGTCGCTCCAGGCGATCAGGACGCGACCGGTGGGTCCAGGATTGTTCCATGACCCAAGGTTACGCCTGCCCGGCCAGGGCCTCCGCGAAGGGCTCTGTGGCGTCTTCCATGACATCCAGGCAATCGGTTCGCGCCTTGCCCAGCCGGGCCGCCCAGGCCGCCGCATGGGCCTCATTCGCCGCCCGCTCCGCCGGCGCCCCCGTGGCGAGGGCATGGGGAAAGGTGCCGCGAATGGCGGCGTTGGTGACGCAAAACATCGCTTTCTGAAAACTCATGCAGATCTTCACGCGCACATCGCCCTCCCCCCGCCCCTGGCTCCGATACCAGGCGTGCAAGCGCTCGGGCAGGTGGCGATACATGTCCTGCATCAACAGGCTGGGGGGGATGCCCGCGCCCATGGTGGGCAGGGGATCGGCGTAGAGCGCGCCATAGGCGAAGTCGCCCTGGTCGTCGGGAATCTGCCGCGCCTGCGCGTTGAACGACACCGTGCCGAGGAAGGGGGTGCCCCGCAAAAACACCGCCTCCACATAGGGAACGGCCACATCCATCAGAAAGGTGAGCCCCGCTTCCGGCGGCAACACCCAGAAGGGACGATCCGCGATCGTCACCCCGTAGGTGATGGGATTGGCGGCGGCGGCCACCAGACCCGCCTGGATGAACACGACCACCTCCTCGATGCTGGTGACGGTGCCCCGCCGCTCCGCCGCGGCCAGGTCGAGGAAGAGATCGCTCATCACCCGCCAGAACTGCCCCAGGGCATGGGTGGTGGCCGCCGTGCGAATCAGCTCGGGAAGAAACTCGGAGAACAACGGATGGAGGAGGGCCAGCAGGGGATCCCGGCGGGTTTTGTGGCCGATGATCTCCCGGCAGCTCGCCTGGAACGACGCGCTGTCGAGATAGGCGTCCAAACCGCCGGTGCCGTGCCAGAGCATGGCCCGCATGCAATATTCGGCATATTCAAAATTGATCCTGTCGTGGATCAGATGGCGCCAGATCTTGGCCGGGCTGTGATCGCCATCGAGATATTTGAAAATCGGCAGCGGATTCAGGAACTGCGTTTCCGCCTGATAAATCAGGTTGCGGCTGTAGGCATCAAGCACGACGCCATAGCTCTCCAACACATCCACCACCTGCACGAGATGGTTGGCGGATTCGGCCAGGAGCGTTTCGCCGGCCAGCAGCCGCCGCTGGAGTTCACTGGCCTCAGGGAGGCCCCCACTGCGGGTGAGCAACTCGGAAATGACCGGCATCAGCCCACCCCCCCGGCGAGGAGAGCCTGCAGGAGCGATGCGCCGCGGGCCATCGCCGTTGTCGTGCTCTCGGACAGATGCCCCAGCAGGGCGGGCACGAGCCCGAGGCCCACCACCGCCAGGGCCAATCCGGTGGCGGGAATGGTCTCCCGCGGCGCCACCGGCTCCAGGCGAACATCCAGGCGGCTGTGGCGCAGGGGATCGTTGACGGGGGTGATCGCCAGCCGTCCGAAGAACACCCGGTTGACAAGCAGCAGGAAGTAGACCGCCGTCAGGCCGGACCCCACCATGCAGAGCAGGGTGGCGGCGGGAAAGGTGGCGACAGAGCCGCGAAACACCAGAAATTCCGAGATGAAGCCCGCCATCCCCGGCATGCCCGCGCTGGCCATCACCCCAAGGATCATCAGGGTTCCCGTGAAGGGCAGGCCCTTCTCCGGATTGAGCAGACCGCGCAGAACGTCCAGATCCCGCGTGCCGGTCTTGCGGTAGACGATGCCGACCAGCAGGAAGAGCAGGGCGGAGATGAGGCCATGGCTCACCATCTGGAATTCGGCGCCCAGGAGACTCACCGGGGTGGCGGCGGCGGCGGCCAGAAGGATGGAACCCATGTGCCCCACCGAGCTGTAGGCCACCATGCGTTTCATGTCCCGCTGCACAATGGCCGCCAGGGAACCGTAGAGCACGGAAATCGCCGCCCAGATCGCCAGCCAGGGCGCCATCACAGCCCAGGCCTCCGGGAAGAGGCCAAGGCCAAAGCGGAGCAGGCCATAGGTGCCGAGCTTCAGCAACACCCCCGCCAGCAGGACGGAGACCGGTGTGGAGGCCTGGGTGTGGGCATCCGGCAACCAGGAATGAAAGGGCACCAGCGGAATCTTGATGCCGAAACCCACCAGGAGCATGGCCAGGAGCACGAGCTGACTGCCGAGAGCCAGCTGCTCCCCGTCCACCGGCAGGAAGCTGAAGTCAACGCTGCCGCGCAACACGGCCAGCGCCAGAAACGCCGCCAGGATCAAGATGCCCGACACGGCGGTGAAGATCAGAAATTTGGTGGCGGCAAACGCCTTGCCCGCGCCGCCCCAGACGGAGATCAACAGCCAGAGCGGAATGAGTTCAAGCTCATAGAACAGAAGGAACAGCAGCAGGTTCTGGGCCAGAAAGGCGCCGTTCACCGCCGCGCTGATCAACAACACCAGGGCGAAGTAGATGCGCGGGCGCTGGCTGATGTCTCGGGTGCAGATCACCGCCACCAGGCTGAGGGCGCCGTTGATCAGCACCAGAGGAAGCGACAAGCCGTCCACCCCGAGGCTGTAGGTGAGGCCAAGGCCCGGAATCCAGGGGAGCGATTCGCTCAATTGCATCCCCCCCCGCGACGGGTCAAAGGCGAGGAGCACCACGACGCTCCAGACCACCTGCAGGCTGAGCACCACCAACGCCACCTGGCGCATGAGGCCGGGAGCGGGCTTGCCTGGCCAAAGCAACAGGAGCAAAAAGCCCACCAGGGGCAGCAGCAACAACAGGCTCAACATGGGCTCACCTCAACGTTGAAGCCAGGCCAAGCTGGCAAACAAAATCACGATCGCCGCCACCACCGTGAGCACATAGCTCTGCAGCTGGCCGCTGACGCCGAGCTTGAGCTCTTCGGCGGTGGCCAGGGAGGCCAGCCCGACGCGCTCGGCCAGGCGGTTGACCACCTGACGATCGACGCCATCGGTGAAGCGGGCCAGGCCGGCCACAAAGGCGACGATGGTGTTGCGGTAGAGGCGATCGGTGTAGAAGTCCGCCGCCAGCAGATCCTGAATCCCCCGCAGGAGGCGGTTGGCCGAGCGGGAGGAGGCGCCCGCCACGGGCACCAGCCATTCCGCCGCCAGCCCCACCACGCCGCTCACGAGCACAAGGATCGCGGCGACGCCGCCGACGGGGGCGAGATCAAGGGCGGGCTCCAGACGGCGGATCACGGCGGGCAGCAACGCCACCAACACCCCCAGACTGACCATCGGCAGGGCCATCAGCCACAACACCTCCGGCGTGCGCTTGGTCTTCGGGTGCGGTTGATCGAGAAACACCTGGCGATACACCCGCACCAGGTTGAACACCGTGAGGGCATTGGTGAGGAGCACCACCACCGCGAAGCCGGGCGAGAGGGGCAGCAAGGCCTCCACCATCCTGGACAGGCACCAGAAGCCGGCCAGGGGCACCACGCCGGTGAGGGCGGCGCCCCCGAGGAGATAGGCGCTGGTGGTGGCGGGCATGCGCCGAGCGAGTCCCCCCAGCTGGGTGATGTCCTGGCAATTGGTGGTGGCGATCACGGAGCCGACGCTCATGAAGAGCAGGGCTTTCGCCAAGCCATGGGCGAGGAGGAGGAGGAGGGCGATGGCCGGCTGGCGCAGGGCGATGGCGATGAACACCAATCCCAGATAGGAGGTGGTGCCATAGGAGAAGGCCCGCTTCAGGTCCACCTGGGCGATGGCCACCAGGGCCCCGGCCAGGGCGCTGATCGTGCCCACCGCGAGCAAGACGTTCACCGCCAGGGGCGAAAGACTCAACAGGGGCATCACCTTGACGAGCACCAGGGCGCCGCAGGTGACGACGGCTGAGTTGCGCAGAATCGAGGCCGGGTTGGGCCCCTCCATGGCCTCATCGAGCCAGAGATGCATGGGGAATTGGGCGCATTTGCCCATGGGGCCGGCGATCAGTCCGAGGCCGATGAGCGTGCCGGCCCATGGCGTGAGCGTCCCGTCCGTCAAGGCGGTGGAGGACCACTGAGCGAGAGCGTCGAAGGAGAGGGACGGCGCCCAGGCGGCCAGGGCCACCAGGCTCATCAACAGGAGCACATCCCCCACACGCTTGGTGAGGAAGGCGTCACGGGCGGCGGTGACCACCAGGGGTTGGGCGTACCAGAAGCCCACCAACAGATAGGTGGAGAGGGTGAGCATCTCCAGGAGGAAATAGGAAATGAAGAGATTGCTGCTCAACACCACCCCCGCCATCGCCCCCTCAAAGAAGCCGCCCAAGGCATAAAAACGCGCCAACGACCACTCCTTATCGAGATACCCCAAGGCGAACACCTGACCGGTCAGGCTCATGAAGGTCACCAGCTCCAGGGCGGCGAGGTTGGTGAGGGAGAGATCAAAGCCGATGCGCAGATCCAGATCGGCCGCATGAAACCAGGGCCACTCCAATTGCTGGGGACCGAGGGCCAACACCTCCTGGATGATCAGGCTGCCGTGCAGCACCGCCACCAGGGTGACGAGGAGATTGAGATAGGCGGCCGGGCGAGGGCCGTTGCGCTTGAACCAGCCCGCGGCCCAGGGAAGGGAGAGGAGAACGCCGCTGAAGCCGTAGAGGGGGATCAACCAGGCCAGCTGGATGGGCAGCGGCAGGTCTGGAGCCAAGGGAGCACTGGTCATGGGGAGCCGGTTGGGGACAGCGCTTGGCGGGGATCAGACCCATCAGCGGCGGGGTACCAGAACGGGAGCGGCGCGATCAAACGGCGACTCCCACAGGGAAGCGAGCCGTTTGGGGGCGCAAGCTCTCCAACCAGGCGGCCATCTCCTCGCCATGCCGTTGCTCCTCTTGCCAGAGGGCATGGAAGAAGGCGCCATTCTCCGCATCGCCGATCCGGTGGCAGAGCTCCAGGGCGTTGGCGTAGTGGCTGATGAGTTGGTGTTCGAGCTCGGCGTTGAGGCGCAACAGCCCCTCCAGGTCGGCGGCATGGGTGGCGGGGCGCAATTGGGAGGCGCCGGGGGAAAAGCCTAGCTGGACCATGCGCTTCACCAGCCGTTCCGCGTGCTGCATCTCCTCCACGGTCTCCCGACGGAAGCGATCGGCCGACGGGCTGTCCCCCCAGCTCTGCACAAGCACCGCCTGGGTGAGGTACTGCTGCACAGCGGTGAGTTCCAGGCTGAGGGCGCGGCCAAGGTCCGCCAGCACCCGGGGATGAACGGGAACCATGGAGGTCAAAGGCGTCGGGTGGCGCCGCTGGCCGCCAGGGCCGGCTCCACCTCCCCATGGGGTCGGGCGATGATGTGCGCCGCCACAAGGCCGTCACCCACCCGCTCGCAGGCATCCGCGCCCGCGCGCACAGCGGCGTTCACAGCGCCGGTTTCTCCGCGCACCATCACGGTGACGTAGCCGCCGCCCACGAATTCCCGAGCCACCAGCGTGACGTCCGCGGCCTTGGTCATGGCGTCCGCAGCCTCGATGGCCGGCACCAGGCCGCGGGTTTCGATCATCCCCAGGGCGATGCCGCGAACGCCGGGCTCCTCGCGCGGCCCGGTGCGACGGCTCGGCAGGGGCCGCGCGGGGGGCAGGCCAGCGGCGGCCCCGCCACCGCCGGAGCCGGACGCGGGGGACGACGACGCAGAGGACGGGGACGGGGACGACGGACCACCGGCGCCGGATTCGCCGCCCGCAGGGGAGGTGGCCTCAGCGGACTCGGCGGAAGCCGGGTGGTCAGCGGGGGTGTCCGCCGGGGTGGCGGTGCCGCCGGGAGCGGTGGCGGCCGCCGCGTCGGGCGGGGCGGCCATCGCGAGGGGAGCGACGACGGTCGGCGGCTCAGGGGGTGTGGCGGCGGGTGGCGTCTCCGCGGGGGGAAGCACCACCAAGGCGGTGTCCTCCACCGCGGGCGCGACCACGGGACTGGCCTTCACGGTGGTGGCCCTCACGGTGGTGGCCCGACGGCTGGCCGCCCCGCGGGCGGTCGGCTGCGACCCCGATCCCTTGCGTGCTGAGGGGCGGCTGGAGCGGGAGGAGGAGGGGGCCATGGCGCGGGGCGTCCTGG
>VGQX01000068.1 GCA_016882305.1 Cyanobacteria bacterium K_Offshore_surface_m2_239 | reverse complement strand
TGGAGGACGGTGTCGAAGCGGGGGTCGACGGGGGGAGCCGGATCCGCGGCGGCGCTGGCGGGGGCTGCACTGGACGGGGCGGCGGTCATCGCGGGGGCGCGGGGGCGCAAGGGGCTGGAGGAGGCGTGGCCAAAGCCTGTCACAGCGGCCGGGGAACTGGCGAGAGCGATCGAGGTGGCCGACGCCAGCCTCAGCCACGACCTCGACACGAAACTGCGGCTTTATCAGCAGGCCGGAATCACCAACTATTGGGTGGTGGACGCGCGCGAACCGATGCCCTTCTACCTGCTGCAGGGTCCGAGCGAATCGGCGTCGCTGGCGCGGTTGCGGCAGCTGGTGGAGGCGCTGATGGCGGAGCCGCGCGCTCTTGGGTGAAGGCCTGGTCCGATGGCCTGATTGTCGCGGCATTCACTCGAGCGCTCCAGCCGGCTTAAGCTGGCTGAAGTCTCAGCGACGCCGTTAAGAGCCAGCCAGCGGCGGATTGCTGGCGGGACAGGCGGACGAATACCTCGTGTAAACGTCGGCGAAGGGAAGTGGGTAGCGGTGCGCGACCTCAAAGGCGGCAGTCGATCATGCCATGGCCTGGCCGCCCCCTTCAATTCCTGGTATCAAGGGATACAAATCAGTTGCGCATCCTTGTGTTATTATAATAAGTAGGCTTCATTTTTGTAGCCGATCTCAGGGTAATCAACCTTCTCATCATCATGCCCCTTCTCCCCCCCCCCTCGCACGTAAGGCTTCTTTAGCCCCTGCCATCGCGGCTGCTTGTCTGGGCCACCCCCTGCTGGCGCCTCAGGCAACATCCGCCGCTCAGACCCAATCCGACACCTTCAACCCTGTGCTGATTGTTGACGGTGGTAGCAGCAGCACCGGGTTCACGTTTTCCGGTTTCATCGCCCCGGTGTCTGACGTGACGACCACCATCAATCTCACCAAGTGCAACACTCCGATCAATAGTGCCACAGGTGCGTGCCTTGGACCCAATTTCAGTTTCAACGACGAAATCCAGTTGCAGCTGCAAAGCCCAACCGGCACCATCGTCTCGCTGGTTCCCTTTGGTGCTCTTGGCGGTCAGAAACCTGGGGACACGGTGACCTGGACCTTTACCGATGCCGCTTCCAGTGTGGTCAGCGGTAACTTGCTTATTTCCGGCACCTATCTGCCGTCTTCCCCGTTGAGTGTCTTCATCGGCGAGAACGGCAGCGGTACCTGGAACCTGCTCTTCGCTGATGGTTTCGGATTCGATCCGTTGAGCATCAACAGCTGGAGCCTCACAGTCAACCAGGTGCCTGGGCCTCTGCCCCTTCTGGGAGCCGCTTCCGCCTTCGGCATCAGCCGCCGCCTCCGGCGTCGCATCGCCTCCAGTCGGGCTCACGCCTGAAGCCGCTGAGGCAGCTTGGCCTCTGCCCCGCCGCCTCGGCAGCGGCGGGGCTTTTTCTGGCCAAGAGGTCTTCTTCGCTTCGTGGAGGGTGCCCCTACTTGGCCAAGCTCACCCCGCCCACTGCACCACCTCGCCATAGCCCACCAAGGTGCGATCGGTGGTGAGCAGGAGCAGCAAGGCCCGCAAGGCCTGGGCCACCAGCAGGCGGTCGAAGACGCAGTCTTCCGCGCAGCGGTAGGGATCGCGGTGAATCCAGGGCAGATCCTGCACCGCCAGCACATGTTCGGCCTCGATCGGCAGCTCCTGAAAGCCCTCACGCAACAGGCCCATGCGCAGGGCCGCTGGATTCACCTGGACATCCTGCCGCCCAAGGGAGGCCTTTATGGCCACTTCCCAAAGACTGGCCAGGCTGAAGAAAAGGGGGCATGGCGGCCCACCAGAGCAGCAGCTGGGTGTCGACCAGGAGGCCAGCCGGCTCATTTGCCATGGAACATCTCCTCAATCTCCTCCTTGAAATCAGCCTTGAGGTCGGCACTGACGTTCCCCTGGCCCCTTAGAAAGCCACCGCGACGCGGGCCTGGGTCGGCGGCGAGCGGCACCAGCCGCACTAAGGGCTTGCCGGCGCGGGCGATCACCACCTCCTCGCCGGCCAGGGCCTGGTCGACATAGCGCGAGAGGTGGGTTTTGGCGTCGTGGAGGTTCACCTGCATGGCCGCGATGCTCGGAGCTGGGCGCGTGAGGCTGCCCGTAGCTTCGTTGGATTGGCGGCTAAGTCATGTGGGTATGCCCGTCACCCCACGCCGTCTCCGCGAAGAGAGCGGGTCAGCCTTGCTTTCTGGGCTCAGCTTTTGGCATAGGGCACCAACACCTCGGCGAGCATCGGGAAATGGCGGCGGTTCAGCGTCACCAGGGTGGCGCCGGCGGCCTCGGCGCTGGCGGCGATCAGGGCATCCGCCAGGCCGGTGCCGTGGCTGGGGGCGTACTGGCGGCGCCAGAGCCCGGCGCGCTGGGCCGGCTGCTGGTCGAGGGGCAGCACGGTGAACGCCGCAAAGAAGGCATCGAGCCGCAGCCGTTCCTCGCCTTCGCGCACCCCGGCATACAGCTCAGCGACCGTGATCACCGAAGCCGCCAGGGGCTGCTCACTGCCCTCCAGGAAGGCCACGGCCTGGGAGTGATCGCGGAGGTAGTCGATCAGCACATCGGTGTCGACCACGAGCAGCGGCGGGGTCGATCCCCTGGTCATGGCTCCAGAGCCAGCGCCGAAAGGTCCAGTTCGCCCCGCAGAGCTGACCAATCCGGCAGATCCGTGCGCTCGGCCCAGAGACCGCGGGCCTGGCGCAGGCGAGCCAGGCGCCCCTGGGGCTGCTGCTGCTGGAGGAAGGCGTCAATCGCCTCCCGGATCAGAGCACTCTGGCTGCGGCCGCTGCGCAGGGCCAGGTCTGCAGCTCACCCCGCCCAGCGCACGCCGTGGCCCTCTCCGAGCAGGGTGCGATCGGTCGTCAGCAGGTCAGCGGCCAGCAGGGTGGGCGCAACCCCGTCTGCGCGAGGGTGCCTGCGCCGCCCTGGAGGCAGCTGCCACCGGGCCGCGGTGTTGCCCGAGCCCATAGGCAGAGACCCATGGAGGCGGATCTCGTCCTGCGTGTGATCCTCTGGTGATCCCGCAGGGGAGCCTCACGCCCGCGTGCTCGCCCGCCGCCATCATCACGTTATGCGTGGCGCGCATCAGGCGGAGTCATGAATGTTTCTGACGAAGTGGCGGTGCCAGCGGGGAAGGGAAACGCGAGCTCCGCCTGGCACAGCTCAGCCCGCCCACTGCACCGCTTCGCCGTAACCCATCAGGGTTTTGTCCGTGGTCAGCAGGTGGAGGTGCTCCTGCAGGGCTTGGGCTACCAACAGGCGGTCGAATGGATCGCGATGGATCAGGGGTAGATGGCGCACCGCCAACACATGCTCCACCTCGATCGGCAGCTCTTGAAATCCCTCCCGCAGCAATCCCCTGCGCAGGGCGGATGGGTCCACCTGGAAATCTTCCCGCCCGAGCGAGGCCTTGATCGCCACTTCCCAGAGGCTGACCAGGCTGTAGCGGATGTCGTTGCGTCGATCCACCAGCTCTGCCGCCAAGGAGCTGGACAGCCTGTTGGGCGTGTAGGCGGCCCAGATCAGCAGCTGGGTGTCGAGCAACAGGCCCGTCATGGCCGTTCCGTGGGCGGCACCTCGTCGAGTTCGAACATGGCGTTGATCTCCGCCTCGAAGTCGCGCTTGAGATCAGCCTCCACCCGGGCGGTGCCGGCCAGAAAGCCAAGCCGCCTGGTTGGCGGACTGGACATCACGGGCGTCAATCGCACCAAGGGCTTGCCGGCGCGGGCGATCACCACCTCCTCACCGGCCAGGGCCTGGTCGACATAGCGCGAGAGGTGGGTTTTGGCGTCGTGGAGGTTGACCTGCATGGCAGGGGGTGGGCAGTGATGAGATGAGTTTAGTCGAGCTGCCGGCTAAGTCTGGAGTCTTGCGCTCGGTGCCTGGTGCCCAGCGCTCGGGGCTCGGGGCTCGGTCGCGCGGACGAGATCTCCTCTGCGACTCCAGAGCCATGATCCGCTCCAAGCCGCCGCCGAGCCCGAGCCTGCCAGCCGCCTGATCAAGAAGCCGGCGGCTGGCCCATGTCCGGCCCGCTCCGCGACACCTGCCGGGACTGGGGCGATCCGCACAGGTTCGGAGTGGCTGGCGCGGGACTATGGCCCTGGAGCCGAGTGAACGCAAAGATATTTACCTTGAACGAGGCTGTTTCGGCCAGATTGTATCGGTTGATACAGAAAGCGATCCCCCCCCCTGTAAGTAAAGTCGCGTTTAATTCATTTTATGGACAAACATTTCTTCCGCCTCGTCGTCGTCGGTCTGCTCGGAGCTGCCGTGCACCTGCCAAGTCCCGCTTCTGCCGTGACGGAGTGGAAGTGGTCTTTCACCACAACGATCGAGGATCAGTTTGGCTCTGGCACCTTCACAACAGCAGATTTGATTCCCACGGCAAATGTGCCAATTACCATCACTGGGATCAGCGGCACCTACAATCGTGGGGGCACGGCTAATATAATCACAGGCTTGACCGCAGCCGCTAGAAAAACAATTTATTGGGATGGCACTAACCTCTCTCCAATTCTAGCTGACCTTAAAAGTTCATTTGCTGGACCTGGGCTTCAATTCAATACAAATGCCGGGAAAACTGTTAGTCTTTACAATGTATTATCAAACCCCTATGGGCCTATCACTAATTCCTCATCATTTTTCATAGGATCAGATGGCGGCATTGTTACTTCAAGATTGAACCCTGTGCCTGTTCCGCTTCCAGCTTTGGGGATCGCGGCAACCCTCACCTGGAGTCGCCGTTTGCGGCGTCGCATCCAGCGCGTCGGCTGACATTTCGCGTATCCGTTCAGGGGGTGGATATAGCGTCTGACCAGTCCACAGACGCTACACGTAGCGTCCGTACGGCTCCGGGAGGGCCGAAGTCGCCCCCTCGGAGCCACCAGAACCCCTTCTTGGTTGAAGTGAAATCATCGAGAAAAAGCGGAGACCCATTGCGGCAACTGTGGTTTTGGAGCTCGTCTCACCCCCTGAACGGATACCATTTCGCCTTGCTACCTCATCAGCCTTTCACCCGCCTCGGCGGGTTTTTTATTGGCTCCAACCCGGCGCTTTCCGCTTCCTCTCGAACCCGCCGTTGGTTGGCAAACGCGACCCGCTCCCCCCCCACTCCAGCGCCCTGCCCCGTCGTCGCCCTGCAGGGTGGATGGAGGCATGTGCTCCACGGGTTCTGTGTAAACTGACCGAATGGCCAACCTCACCCTTTCCCTTGACGACGCTCTGCTGCGGCGGGCCAGGGAGGCGGCCCTGCGTGAAAACACCTCCGTCAATTCCCTGGTGCGTGAATTCCTCAGCCGGTATATGCAGTCCCGCAGCCGCAGGTTGAAGGCTCTTGAGGCTTTTGAAGCCGTCGCCTCGGCCAGCCAAAGCGCAAGCCAGGCCCCCTGGTGCCGGGAGTCGTTGCACGACAACGCCTGATGCGGGTGTTTGCTGATCGAGTTGCGCTCGGTAGCCACCCGCAAATTACAACCACCCCTCGACAACCAGCAGATCACCGCTTTGCTGCGTTCCCTGGCCGATTTTGAGGTTGTCGGAGCTAACAGCCAGTTCATCCTTGATGCTCACCTTTTGGCGAGTCGTGAGCAGCTGAGCTGGGTCGATGCCCTGATCGCCGAGGCCGCCATTCGCAGCCGCTGCACCATTCTGTTTTCTGAGGACTTCAGCCATGGCCGCAGGATCGATTCCATGGAAGTGGTGAATCCTCTGCTGGGGGGTTGACTTCGCTGTGCACCCCAACCAGCTAATAATGGTGGCGACAGGTCATTGGCCGCATCCAGCAGCCCGGTGTTGCGGCCAGAGTCCGCCATCGCGGCGTGGAGCCCACTGGATGGTGGTGCGAATCAGACGGGACCGCATCAAGCATCACTGCAGGGGCTCACCAACGAAGTCTTCAGTCCCATCCCCCGGGCCGCGCACACAAGGACCTGGTCGGCACTGATCAGGGTGGTTCCACTGCGGTGCGCCAGCGCCAGATGGAGGGCATCGGCGGCCCTCAGGCCCAGGCTGGCGTCGCCCTCCAGCCAGCTGCGGGCCAGTGAAAAGTCCTCACCACGGGGTTCGAGCATGCCGAGCCTCTCGCTGCGGAACAGCGTCAGCGCTGCCTGCACCCCCTCCAACCGCGCCAGCGCGAGCTCGCCGCGGCGGCACGCAGGGCCGTGGCCGAGGCAAATTCCAGCAGCACCCAGTGACTGATCCAGAGTTCGGCCGTCGGCCTCGCCACCAACCAAGCCTCCGCCGCGGCATAGCCGCTGTCGTTGTGAAACAGCGAGATCAGCAGGCAGGTGTCGAGATAGAAGCCGCCGGGGCTGGGCTTCACGGCTCCTGATCCCGCAGCTCGCGCAGCAGCTCCACGGCCGAACCCCGCAGCGGCGGTTGATCGCGATGCAGCTCCCGCAACCGCTCCGCCCAGCCCGCGGCGTCAGGCGCGGCAGGCTTCTCCCGCACCACCCGGGCCACGGGCCTGCCGCGGCGGGTGATCACCACCTCTTCGCCAGCCTCCACGGCATCGAGGAGCGCCGAGAGCTGGGCCTACTGCAAGCAGCCTGCGGCTAGGGCCTCCGCCAAACCAACCTTGCGCATGATCAACTGACCAGGTGGACATCCACCTTAAGCTGGAAAAAATCCACCGCAGGCTGCTGGGAGAGCGGCGCTCCATCGCCGAGCGGTTGGCCTTTCAGGGCGCGGACGATGGGGAACTGCTCCTGATCCGACAGGCCGAGCCGGTCTGTCCGGCAGAACTGACCTGAATGGCCGTGGGCCGTCCCGCCAATTGCCCGACATCCAAAGCAAGGAGCGACCCGCAGCACGGCCGGAAGGGCGTCCGAGCTAGTCGAGGAACTGTTCGCGCGGAGGGAAGTGGGAGGGGGGAGGGGGGGGTAAAGTGGTCTGATTTCAAACAAACAGGATGATTTGCGACTCTATTACTTCCATTCTAAGAAGACGTTCAAAATCTGCACTCCTTGGATTTTGTATTGCTGGCTTGTTGGGCCAAGGGTTCGGCTAAAGCCGATCTCAATATTTATCTAGTCGACGAGGCGCCGAATCTCAAAGTTCTTGTATCGGGCCAACTGGCCTCCCTGGGTTCTGCAGTCGCTCTCGCAACTTGTGACGTAAATGGAGCCCTAGTTTCTTCTGTAGGTGCTATTTGCACAGGCACGTCTGCGGTTACCGATCTTCGTGCCATCAATGGCCCCACTGGGTTTGGTGGTACAGCCAGCTTTCTTGGGGCAGATTCCGTGTCTGGTCCATCCTTTCTATTAGCGGCTAACTTTCTTACGCTTTATGGGAGCGGAGTTTACAGTATTGATCCTTCCTATTCAGCCGGCAGTCCTTTCCTCAGCAGTGCAACTTTCAACAATACAAGTTTGGCTGCCCAAGGCTTTACAAGCCTAGGTCCGGTTGGCAGCTGGTCTATCTCCGGCACCTCTGAATCGATCAATCTCTTCGTCGGCCAGGTTCCCGGCCCCTTGCCCCTGCTCGGAGCCGGTGCGGCCTTCGGCTGGAGTCGCCGCTTGCGGCGGCGCATCTCCGCCTCTGTGATCACCCCACCCCAGGCCTGATTCCAGATTCCTTTGTTCTCCAGCCCTGCCAGCGGCAGGGCTTTTGCGTCAGCCTGCGCTGCCAGGGCCGCCTCAGCCCCCCGCCACCACAGGGTTGCTGAGCATAACGAACAGATCGATCACTTACGCGATCTCGAAGGCATCTGAGGCGAGCCTTGCTGGATGTGAATGTGATCATCGCCCTGCCCGACAGTAGGCACATGATGCAGGCCACCGCCTGCACCTGGCTGAAGCGAAATGGTGTGGTGCGCTTCATGGCGCAGACCGCCTATCCCCGGCGGGAACGTGTGCTGTGGATCGAGCTGGCACCGGATCAGATTCCTGCCACGGCTCCACCCCTCCAGAAAGCCCTGGGTCTGCTCCTGCTGCCGGAGGAGCAACTGCCCGCCTCCGCCGCCACCATCTGTGAGCAGGCCGCCGCCACCACTCTGGCGGACGAACTGGATGATGTGATGACGGCTATCCCGCTCTCACGGTTCAACGGCCGCTCCATTAACGACATTTGCGCCATGGGCGGGATCACCCTCGACGACTTCACCAACAGCGTCGCCTACAAGGAAGTCTTTGGGCGCGACCTGGAGGAGGGGCAGCACCAGGGCCGAGAGGAAGGACGACAGGAAGGCCGGCAGGAAGGCCGAGAGGAAGGCCGAAGGGCTGAAGACGACGCCATGACCCTGCGCCTGTTGCAACGCCGCTGCGGCCCTCTGTCCACCGAGCAGCAGCTGCGGATTCAAGCCCTGCCCCTGGCAGCCCTGGAAGCTCTTGCTGACGCACTTCTCGATTTCCAGGGGCCTGCAGACCTTTCAGACTGGCTGGCTCAATGCCGCGGCTGAGACTTGGGCCTCTCCGTTGCAAGTCTGCACGACTGAGCGAGACCAGGAGAACGATTCATCGTCGCCGCTGAGCCAGGTGGTGAGCGGATCGCCGCCCAGCCCGTGCACAAACACCGCATCGAGGCTCCGCTCGGGCGCAGGCGTGGCAGTGATCGGGATCAGCTTGGCCATGGGTCCAAGTTCCAGCCTCGGACCCTCTGGTGTATCAAGCGGGGATCAGGATCGAGAACCAGGGGGCGGACGGCCAGGGCAAGGAGGATGAACCCTTGCAGCGACAAGCCTTTTGCCCTTGTCCGGTTCCGCGTCAGCAGGTTGAGGGGGTAGGTCAACGATCTTCGGATCGCTTGCGGCGCAAGACCTGACCGCGAGCACCGTCGCCATTTGTTGGAGGCACCGATGGATTGGAAATCCGTCGATGGTGAGATCATTGAGTCTATGTCGGCAGTTGTTGACTGTTGCCAACACTCGTCAAGTGGTATCAACCCAGGGCATGAGAAAACCCCGGGACCAACGACTGACCGCCTGATCCTCAGGCGACCCTTATAACGACCGCTGCATCAACTGCCCCATCAGATCACAACTCCGCTGCTGGAAGCCGGCCAACTGATTGGGCTCCAGGCCACCCACGGCCAAGCGCGCCATCTCGTAGATGTGGCGGCTCAGATCATTCGCCAGGCGCTGGGTGGGGGAGGCCTCGCCGCTGCCGCTGGTGAGGATGGCGCCGCTGGACAGCTTCAGCAGGCCCTCCACCAGGGGATGGCGGCGGTTGATCAGCAGCACGTGGTGATCCGGCAGGCCGGGCAGGCGTTGCTCCATCAGGGCGCCGAGATCATTCATGCGGCGCATCTGCTCCGGTAGCAGGATCAAGGCCGCAGGAGCTTCCTCCCCTTTCAGCGACTGCACCTGCACCGTCACCTTGTCGTTGGCCAGGGCCGAACGGAAGATCTCCCGCAGCTGCTCGGCGGGATCCTTGCCCTCCGCATCCGTCAGGTCAGGCGTGCTCTCCTGCAGGCTCGCATCCAGCTCGGCGTCCACCCGCTGGAAACGCAACTCGCTGTGGCGCGCCTCCAACCAAGGAATGAACTGCGCATCGATCAACGTGTCCGCCAGCAACACCTCCGCCCCCTGACCCTTCCACAGGGCCAACGGTCCCGCTTGCCCCGCCTCATCAGTGCAATACAACACCCGTTTGGAGTTCTCCTCCGGCTGGCGGGCGCGATAGCTCGCCAGGGTCGTGTAGCGGCCCGCATCGCAGCTGATCGGATCGTTGCTGCCCTCCGCCGCCTCAGCGGTGGTGCCGAACAGGATCGCGCCCTCCACCTGATCGGCGAACTTGTCATCCTCCATGGCACCGATCTTGATGAACGGCGCCACCGAATCCCAGATTTCGCCATAGCGGCTGGGATCCTCCTGATGGAGCTCCTTCAGGCGATCGCCGATCTTCCGCGCCACAAACGCGCCGATGGAACGCACGCGACGATCGGTTTGCAACGCGCTGCGGCTCACGTTCAGCGGAATGTCCGGGGAATCCAGCACGCCGCGCAGGGGCAGCAGATAGCGGGGCACCACCTCCTTGATGGAGTCGCTGACGAACACCTGATTGCAATAGAGGCGAATCTCCCCCTTCTCCCAGTCAGCGCGACCGGTGATCTTGGGGAAATACAGAATGCCCTGCAAGCTGTAGGGATAGTCGGTGTTCAGATGCACCCACAGCAGGGGATCACCCTGGAAGGGATAGAGATAGTGGTAGAGGTCGATGTAGTCCTTGTCGCTGAGCTCGCGGGCCGAGCGGCGCCACGGCGCCACCCTTTTGTTCACCGTCTCCCCCTCCAGCTGCACCTCCACCGGCAGGAAGTCGCAGTAGGTGGTGATCAGGGTGCGCAGGCGGGAGGGCTCCAGATATTCCAGCTCTTCCTCCATCAGATGCAGGATCACATCCGTGCCGGGGGCGGAGCGCTCCGCGCCGGCGAGGCTGAACTTCGGCGAGCCGTCGCAGCTCCAGCGCACCGCCTCGGAATCGGGCCGCGCGCTCAGGGTGACAATCTCCACCTGGGAGGCGACCATGAAACTGGAATAAAAGCCGAGGCCGAAATGGCCGATGATTGCATCGGTATCGGTTTTGTATTTCTCGAGAAATTCTTCAGCACTGGAAAAGGCCACCTGATTGATGTAGCGCTTCACCTCATCGGCGGTCATGCCGATGCCGTTGTCACTGATCGTGATCGTTTTGGCCTCGCGATCGATCTGGATGCTGATCCGGCCGTCCTCGCCCTCGGAACAATCGCCCGCCAGGGCGGCCATGCGACGCTTGTTGATCGCGTCCACGCCATTGCTCACCAACTCACGCAGGAAAACCTCGTGTCCGGAATAAACGGCTTTCTTGATAATCGGAAAGATATTCTCCGTATGAATCTGAATCTGACCTTCTTCCAGAACCGGCATGGAGAAATGGAATCGCTGCCTCAGGCTAAAGGCGGAGCTTCCAGGTGTCCCTCGGGGCGATGGAGGGGTGTCCGCACCTTCAAGACCGTTTGGCCGGGCCTCTGGCCGACCGCCTCTGCAGCTCCGGGCGCTCCTCCGGCACGATCGCACCCTCCACCGGACACACCTGCAGGCAGATGCCACAGTCGATGCAGGTGTCGAAATCAATCCAGTAGAAGGCCGTGCCTTTCGTGTTCGCCTTGTCGCCAGGATGGATGCAGGCCACCGGGCAGGCGCTGACGCAATCGGCCACCCCTTCGCAAACATCCGTGAGGATCGTGTGGGGCATGGCCAGGCTGGAAACGCACGCGGATCTTAGGGATTCACACCAGCCAGATCGCGCCGCGGCAGCCCCGCGCCGCTGCCCGTTCCCGCGCCTCCGCCTCCGATCCGCAGGCCTGGCCGCAGACTTCCGCCGCCTCCCCCCGCTGATGCAGCTCCGCCATCCGCTCCAGGGCCGCCGGGAGCTGGTCGAGCGCCGCCACGGCCACCAGCCAGGGCGTCGCCTCCCGGGCCGACAGGCTGTCTGCGGCGAACAGCTCCTGGAGGGCATCGATGGCGAAGCCGAAGCCCGTGCCCGCCGCCACCGCGCCCGCCCCGCAGAACCGCGCCACCAGCCGGTCGTAGCGACCACCGCTGGCGATCGCCACCGGCGCCTCCCGCCCCTGGCAGACCACCTTGAACACCAAGCCGTCGTAGAGGTCGAAATGAGGCTGGAAGGTGGGATCGAGCTGCAGCCGCACCCCCACCCGCGCCGCCAACGGCGCCAGGCTGCGCAGCAGCGTTTCGATTCGCCCCAGCAGCGGCAACGGGCCCAGCCACTGCTCCAGCTGATACAGCACTGTTGCGGGCTCTCCCCGCAGCCCCATCAGGGTGCGCAGCCGGCCTCGGGCGCTTTCCGGCAGGGGGAGGGCGTCCAACCCAAGGGCGTCGAAACTCGTCAGCCGCTCCCGCGCCAGGGGGCGCGCCTCCGCCGGCACCACCTCCAACAGCGCCCCGAGCAGCTCGTGATGGCCCAGCAACAGGGTGGTCTGGTGGTTCCCCTGGAGCCCCAGGCGGGCCAGCGCCGCCAGAAGCAGGTGCAGCAGCTCCATATCCGCCGCGTCGGAGGCTTCCCCAAGCAGCTCCACCCCGCTCTGCAAGCGCTCGGTGATGCGCAGATCTCCGCCGTCGCCCTGGAAGCAGCGGAAGGTGGTGCCGCTCGCCCAGAGGCGCAGGGGGCGGGGCCGATGGGCCAGGCGGGTGCTCGCCGCCCGGGCGATGGAGGCCGTCAACTCCGGGCGCAAACCGAGCGGATCATCCGCCACCAGGCGCACCACCTCTCGATCGGCGATCGCGCCACCGGCTTTCAACGTGTCCAGCCGCTCCACGGTGGGAGGGGACACCTCCTGATAGCCCCAGAGGCGATACACCTCCGCGAGCTGTTCACAGAGCAGGCGTTGACGTTCCACCTCCCGGGGATTGAGATCCCGGGCGCCGGCGGCGGGTTGCAGGGCCATCGAGGGGCGTGAACAAGGTTGGGGGGAGCGCTGGGGATCCTATGGAGAGGGCCGATCCACCGGAAGAGACCCCGATCGCCGGTCAGGGGTGGCCGGGGGTCAGGGATGTCCGGGGGTCAGGGGTGGCTGGGGGCGCCACCCAGCTCCGGGGCGTCATCCAGCTCCGGGGCACCATAGAGCGAGCCGGGCAGGGGCTGGCAGCTGGCCAGGGCCTCGATCATCGGCGTCCGCAGCCCCGGAGCGCAGGCCAGGATCCGCCCGCTGGCCAGATCCAGCGGCTCCCCCCCATACCCGCTCACCACACCACCGGCCTCCTCCACCAGCACCACGCCCGCCGCCAGATCCCATGGCGCCAGGCCCCGTTCCCAATAGCCATCCACCGCGCCGGACGCCACGAACGCCAGATCCACCGCCGCCGCCCCGGCCCGGCGCACGCCATGGCTGCGGTGGGTGAAATGGGCGAATTCGGCGTAGTTGTTGTCCCGCCGAAGGATGCGGTCGTAGGCGAAGCCCGTGGCGAGGAGCGCATCGCTGATCCGCGCGCAGTCGGTCACCCGCAACCGCTGGTCGTTGCACCAGGCCCCCAATCCCGGCGCGGCCCAGAACACCTGATCCAGCACCGGCAACACCAGCGCCCCCAACAGGGGCCGCCCCTGGTGCAGCAGGCCGACGGAGGTGCAGAAGATCGGAAAGCCATGGGCGTAGTTCGTGGTGCCATCGAGGGGGTCGACGCACCACTCCAGGGGACCCTCTCCCTGGCGCCGACCGCTCTCCTCCGCCAGCACCGCGAAGGTGGGCGTGGCTTCGGCGAGCACCGCCAGCACGGCCGCCTCGGCCGCCAGATCCGCCTCGGTGACCAGATTGCCCGCTCCCCCCTTCTCCTTCACCCGCTCCAAGGTTCCAAACAGCTCCTTCAGGGGCCGGGCGCCGGCCAGGGCGGCGGAGCGGGCCACCTCCAGCAGCTGTTCCAGGCGATCGGTCGGCAGGCCGCTGGCGGCAAAGGCGGTGTCAGAGACGGACATGGGTGGGGTGGCGGGACGAATCGGGGGCGGTGGACGAAGACGGGTCAGTCCTCCTCCAGAGGAAGGCCGAGCCGCACCTGGCCTCTCTGGAAGTGGCGGCCGAACTGCAGCTCGTAGACCTCGTCCTCGTCCTGTGTTTCCACCTCCAGAGGGGCGATCGCCCGGGCGACGCACAGCAGGCCGTAGCCCCGGCGGCGCAGCTCCGCGGAGAGACCGAGGGCCTCCCGGTGGTCGATCTCGCCCGCCAGCACCCGCACGGCGCAGGCGGTGCAGCAGCCCTGGCGACAACTGAACGGCAAGGGATCGCCCTGGGCCTCGAAGCTGCGCAGGATGTACTCCCCCTCGGGCACCTCATGGCGGATCACCCGGCCGGCCTGGCGCCAGTGCACGGTCACCGGATGGGTGCGGGTCATGGGCGTCGCGGGTGTGGGGAAGGCGTGCTGCTACATTGCCATCTGGTCATCCCAGTCTGTGGAGAGGTGGCCGAGTGGTCGAAGGCGCAGCACTGGAAATGCTGTATAGGGGCAACTCTATCGAGGGTTCGAATCCCTCCCTCTCCGTTACAACCCCAAACCGGCCTTGGGCCGGTTTTTTTATTGTTATGTTTCGCAAATCGGCCCCGGCGGAAAACGCCGCTGCCCCGAGCGCACCCACCCCTCTGCTGCCCTTCGCCCCCGAGCGCATCCACCCGTCCGCCTCCCTCCGCTCCCGCGCGAACCCTTCCGCAGACTCCAGCGCCTGTGCCACGCGAACGCAGGCTGAATGAAGCCTGACCTGACAGGGGCTCGCCGTAGAGCGCTGGCCGGCAGGGTTCAGCGAAGGATGGGGCGAAAGGACTGGCCCTGAGGCTCAACCGAATTTGCCACTCACGTAATCCAATGTCGCCTTTTGCGAGGGGGCATTGAAGATCTTCTCGGTGGCGCTGAACTCCACGAGATGACCGATCTTTCCGGTCCCACCCTCCACCGCTTCCGCATTGTAGAAGGCCGTCATGTCGGCGACACGGACGGCCTGCTGCATGTTGTGAGTCACGATAATAATTGTGTAATATCGTTTTAATTCGTGGATGGTTTCCTCAATTTTCAGAGTGGAGATCGGGTCCAGAGCCGAGCAGGGTTCATCCATCAAAATCACCTCCGGCTCCGTGGCGATCGCCCGGGCGATGCACAGGCGCTGCTGCTGCCCTCCCGACAAGGAAAAGCCGCTATCCTTCAATTTGTCTTTGCATTCATCCCACACCGCCGCCTTTTTCAAAGATCTCTCCACCAGGTCGTCCATGGAGCCGGTGTAACCATTGATGCGCGCGCCAAAGGCAATGTTTTCGTAGATGCTCTTCGGGAAGGGATTGGGTTTCTGGAACACCATGCCGATGCGACGCCGCACCTCCACGGGATCCACGCGCTTGTCGTAAAGATCATGGCCATCAAAGATCACCCGTCCCTTGAGGCTGCAGCCGGGGATCAGGTCGTTCATCCGATTCAAAGCCCGCAGCACGGTGGATTTACCGCACCCCGAGGGGCCGATGAAGGCTGTCACCTGTTTGCGGGGAATGTCCAGATACACATTCCGCACCGCCTCAAAACTTCCATAGGAAATGGTGACATTCTCAAGCGTCAGGCAGGTGTCCATGGGCCCAGCGCTGGTCGTGCGGGGAGGGGTCAGGGTTGAAGCGCTGGAGTAAGTCATGCGAGGCGAGTGGGT
>VGQX01000067.1 GCA_016882305.1 Cyanobacteria bacterium K_Offshore_surface_m2_239 | reverse complement strand
CAGCGGATGAAGCAGCTGAGGAGCGAGATCGAGCAAATCAAGAGCGAAACCGAGCAGCTGAGGCGCGAAAACGCCAAGCAGAGGGCTTTGAGCGCCTTGATCAGGCAACACTGCTTTCCGGACGAGTCCAGCTCGACCCCTCTCCCACCAACCGAGCCCGATTCCAGTTCTTTCTGACGCTGCTGGCGCAGGCGAGCCTGGAGGATCCGGGGAGCTAAGCCTCCTGTGCCAGGAGGTGGCAATGGGCCAACCGCTGCGCCAGGCCTGCCGTCGCCGTTACAAACGCATGGCTTTGGTGGCATTGATCCATTGGGACCCACCACCACCACCCAACAGATCCTGTGCCCGCCGACACCGATCCCCCCGATGCCGCCGATTTTCCTGGCCAAGGGGGCTCCAACGCTCCAACCCCTGCCACCCCCTCAACTCCGCCAGAATCAGCCTCGCCCCAACGCCCCTGGCGCCTCCGCCTCGACCAAGTGGGCCTCCTCCAGACCACTGGCGGCATCGTGCTCGGCCTTGTAGCCCTGTATTCCTCCTATGACCACATCACCGTCTTCAGCCGCACCATCCAGCTCCAGCAGCAGTGGGGAATTGTTTTCATCCTTGCCTCGGTGGCGACAGTGGCTCTCGATGCTGAACTGGCGTCGCGATCCCGATTACGAGCAGCGGATGAAGCAGCTGAGGAGCGAGATCGAGCAAATCAAGAGCGAAACCGAGCAGCTGAGGCGCGAAAACGCCAAGCAGAGGGCTTTGAGCGCCTTGATCAGGCAACACTGCTTTCCGGACGAGTTCAACTCGACCCCTCTCCCACCAACCGAGCCCGATTCCAGTTCTTTCTGACGTTGCTGGCGTCGTCGAGCCTGGAGGGGGGGGAGCACTGAGCCCTGATCAACCGACCCGGATGGCGTGGGCGAAGCCCCCTAACCTTCACCCAACGCTCTATGGCCATCTGCCTTGCTCCATCACCTGTAGCTGAGCAACACCGGCCCGGCACCCGCCCTGCAGCTGGAGCTGGCGCCACGGCTCAATCTGATCACGGGTGACAACAGCCTGGGCAAGAGCTTTCTGCTCGATGTGGCCTGGTATTGCCTCACCCGCCGCTGGCCCCAGGTGCTGAACCCAGGCCTGAACGGTGGTGCCATGGCTCAGCCCACGCAACGCAGCCAAGCGGCTGAGATCAGCTTCAGCGTGGATGGTGAAAGCGATGCGAATCAGGCCAAGACCACCTACCACTGCAGCTTCAATCTTGAAGAAGAAGCGTGGATCGGCAAGGCGGGCCGCCCTGTCAATCCTGGCTTGGTGGTGTACGCCATGGCCGATGGCGCCTTTGCCGTGTGGGATCCAGCGCGCAATGCCTGGAAGCGCAAAGGCGCTGTTGACACGCCTGAGAGAACCAGGGCCTACGTGTTCAGCAGCCGTCAGGTGTGGAGCGGCCTGCCCAATCCCCAATCCGATCTCGGCAGCCTCTGCAATGGCTTGGTGCAGGATGGCTGCTGCCGGCCGGATTGCGCAAGTAGGTGCCAGCGGCGTAATCGCCGTGCTCATCGGACAAGATGCCCTCCAGCACCAGGATCTCCTCGCCGCCGCCATGGACATGGCGCTCAAAACGGCTGCCCGGGGCGTAGCGCACGAGTGAGGTGGCCCTGGCGACTTCCTCGCCGCAGCGATCCAGCATCCGCCGCTCCACCCCAGCCATGGGCGAGGGGGTCCAGGCCAGGGCGTTGGTGTCGAGCAGGGCGCGCTGGCTGAGGTCGGCATGGAGCTCCATGGCCTCGATTCTGCTCAGCCCGGCCTCAGCCTGCTCGCGCGTCAGCTCCCCGAAAGTCGCCACCGAGCTCTGGCTCCAGCGGTGGTAACGCCTTGGCCTGAAATGCAGCACCTGGCGGCCGTCGCTCAGCCAGCGTTTCCGGGGCGAGAGCAGCGGTCGCGTCCGATCGGCGGGTCGCCGCCTCCAGGGGTTGCACGATCAGGCTGACCACCACCCCATCGGGCAAGGCCAACTCTCCCCGCTGTTGGCCAGCCACCAGAGAACTGGATTGGACGGTGTCGTCAACGATCTCGCCATGCACCTGCCGCAGGGCACTGATCTCCACCGACAGGGCAGGCTCAGCGCTCCACCAGCTGCCAGAAGCTCCATTTCTGGCCGAAGGCGTCGCGCAGCCTCCCCACGAAGCTGGCGTGGCTCTCCAACCCCTGCCAATCCTCGATGCGAGCCTCCAGCCGCTCGCACTGGCGCAGGTGCTCAGCGGCATGGCGGTAGCGCTTGGAACGGCCCATCGACAGAGCGAAGACCACCATCGAACGCAGCAGCAGGCTGGCGGCCTGAGGGTGGTCGGCGCTGAGGCGTTCTGCGGCCGGCGCATAGATGTCGTAGGCGTCACCATCCCAGGCGTGGCCATGTTTGATCACATAACGGGCGGCGCGAGACAGCGCGGGCCAACACACCAAGAAGTGGAGCGCCGCCAGGGGCGAGGGGTGCTGCTCCACCACCGCGAAGGCTCGCTCCTCCGCCTCCCCATCGGTGAAGTCCTCCAGCCGCCGGAGGTAGTCACGCAGGAGCGGAATCGAGAGGGTCTGGCTAAACACCTGCCAACGGAGGCCCTGGGCCTCGTCGCCACGGCCCAGGGCCTCCAGCACGGCGAGGCGGGTGGTGTGCCAAGCCTCAGACCGCTGAAGATGTCTGGAATCGATCGCCTGATCCAGCACCGCCAGGGCCTGCTCGGGGCGGCCACCATTGAGAAAATGGCTGGCCACCTCGGCGGCCGTGTCAGGCCAGGTGAGCTGGGCGGGCTCGAACAGCGCCAGAAAGCCATCCAGATCGCCCCGACCCCGGGTGAGTTGCGCCATCTGGAACCGGTCCACACCGCCACGCTCCAGCAGGGCCTCCTCCAGCCGCCGCAAGCCCGCCTCCCCCAGCAGCGGCGCCAGGGCTGGAATCAGCCCCTCGAACTGACCGTATCCATCGGCCGACAGCAGCTCGGCGGCCTGTTCCACCAAGGCCTCAAGGTTGGTGCCGTCCGTCTGGGCCAGGGTCGCCAGACCCTCCACCCCCCGATGGAAGAAACCGATCACGGCACCCGTGGTGTCGGAGCAGCGGTCCAGCACGCCCTCCGCAAGGGACAGCAGGCGCACCTGCAATTCCACCGCCAGCGCCGGATCGGCGGCGGCGATCGGCCCGCTGATCGCCTGCCGCTGCGCCTCCAGATCCGTCAGCAAGGCCTGGCGCTTGGCGGCATCGACGAAGGTGGTGGAGCGGGCGATCGCCGCCAGCCGCTTGCGCACCTCCCTGGCGGCGTCATCCGCCCCGCCAGCGGCGGCCAAGGCCAAACGCAGCCGTCGCTGAATCACCGCATTCCCGGCGCTCACCTCGATCAGCAGCTCCGCCAGCGCCGCCACACCAAGCGTTTGCAGGTTGGTCGCGTTGAGGGTTCGCTTGCCGGCCATGGGGTTGAAAGGGATGGCTGGAGCAGGGCGCGGGCCACGGAAGCAAGCGGGCGCCTCGGGGCCTCGCGGGTGGGTTGGCGTCGGTCCGCGTCAGAAGGGACCGTAGGGTTGACCGGGCGAACTTTAGCCTCACGGACCGCCAAAACCCCTCGATCTGATGGCCGCTGCCACTCCAGAACTCACCCCCGCCGACTGGCGCCGCATCTGCGATGCGCTGCGCTACATGGGACGGGATCTCCATCACCGCTCCTTTGCTGTCACCCCGGAACGTCGGCGGCTCCTGTGGGAGGAAATGGATCACTGCCTGGCGCTGGCCGACCGACTGACACAAACCGCATCCTGAGTTACCAGCACGGGCATTCGAGAACCTGTGGCGCTCTTCGCGCTCCCACGCCCCACCCCCGGCCAACCCGTCGGGGCGGACAGCAATGGCACGACGACATCTGACGGCTCATCAACATCAACGCCAGCGCATTGGCGTGCTCACCAATCTTTGGGCAATGCGTGAAAGATCCATTCATCTAATGGGCGGCGGCAACTACTTTGATGACTCATCAAAAGACCATATTGTTTTCTCCGTAGAAAAATCACTACAACGGCTTGGCGTGCGGATCCACCAGGGTGCGCAGCTGATCAGCGTCGACAATCTCAAAATCATGGGCCAAAGCCAGTTGCGCGGCCCCACGGAAGCGCTCGCTCAAGGCGCGGTGGGTGGGATGTTGCAGATAGGCCGTCAGGTCCTCCACCGTTTCAAATTCCAGCGCCGTCAGGAACTCGAATGGCACGGGAGACAAATCGTCGTAGGAGGTGCCCAGCACCCGGCGCCTCCCCACCCGCACCCGGGCGATTTCGGGTATGGCCGCAAACGCCTCTTCCATGGCAGTGGCCATGGCCTCACGCTCCTCGTGGGACAGCGTGGGATGGGGGGTGAACAACACGAGGTGCAGGATCACGAATCCGCTCCAGGGGTAGGGGCGGGAGCCCCAGCCGACGCGCTCATCATCGCTCCTCCGCGACTGTTCCACTCAAGCGGGTCCGCTCAGCCAGCCGCTTCCGCCTCAAACCATTGCCAGAAGGGATCGCTCTGGACCCTGTGTTCCCTGGTGTTCGCCATCGCCTCGGCAGGCAGGCCCGATTCATCCAGCGTCCAACCACTGGCCTCCGCCTGGAGCAACAGATACGTCGCCTTTTCCAGGTCGAGTCCCCAGCGACGCCTCGCCGCCGTGACCCGGGCGTCGAAGGGGGCGTCGATGATGGGTTCGTGGTCGCAGGGCTCCAGCTCCGCCAGGGCCTCCAGGATCCGCGCACGGCGATCGGCCAGGGGGAGAGGGGCAAGCTCCGCCGACACCAGGGGCCGGCCCAGCACCAGCGATTGGCGGCCGAATCCCCATGGAAACTCCTGACGCTCGTCAACGCCCGCGGCGGGGAGCCCACCGCAGAAGCGCAGCGGCACGATCGGAGTGTCGCTGTCCATGGCCAGGTCTGCCCAGATCCCGCTCATCGTCTCCACAGCCTGACGGCCCCGCAGGGCCCGGGTGCCCTCCACATGAACGAGCACGCTGCGCTGGCCCTGGCGCAAGGCCTCGGCCAGCTCAGCCAGCCCTTCGAGCATGCGCCGCTGAAGCCGCCTCTCCACAAACACGATCGCCGGGCCATGGCTGGGGTCGTTCAACCCCGAGGCCAACCGTCCAACCCAGGTGTCCTGGTGCTCCTGCTTGGCCAGGGTGAGCAACGGGGTTCCCAGCACCGGCGGCAGCAGGATTCCGGCCAGCACCGACTCCACCGCCACCTGGTGATTGGCGACAAGAATCACGGGCCGACCAGCCAAGGCCTGGAGACCGGCGGGGTCGATCAGACGGACGGCGCCGATGAAACGGCGGCAGGCCTCCAGAAACAGGGGCCGCAGGGAAGGCACGGCGCTCTGCCATCGCCGCTCCTCCCACCAGCGCTCCACCGCATCGCCATCCACGCGTGGCGGCGTGGCATCGGCCACCACCGCCCGATCCGGATGATCGCTCTGGCTTCCGGGGCTCAGGCGCAGGCGGTAGTCCAGGAGGGGATGGACCGCTGTGCGCACCTGGCCGTTGGCGTCCACGGTGATGGCGCGGGGATGGGTCCGCAGGCGAGCGGCGGCGTGTTCCAGGGCTGCCACCCGGGTGAGCCTGTCGAGGGCGGCACCGCCGCCGACCCCGAGGCCATAGATGGACTCCACCGTTCCCGGCAGCCAATCGGCGGCAGCCAGCGTTTCGGCGCTGAGGATGGTGGTGCCGCTCGCGATGTCCTCGTCGCTGAGCCTGGCGCCGGGCACGTGGACGCCATCGCGAAGAAACGCCCGCCGGTCCTCGGGCGCGAGCGAGCCCAGGCGGGTGGCGGGGAAAAAGGCTTCCACCAAGAGCATGTCCGCCCAGACGCGCTCATCGGCCAACCACTGCACCAGCAGCCTGGGGAACTGGGCGGAACCCGCCACCCCCGCCGGCCTGACCCGCACCTCCAGGGTGCCCTGGCGCGGGGCGGGGGCGTAGAGCCGGAAGCGATCAATGCGGGCCGGATAAGCCACCTGAGCGGCGGCGACCTCTGGGAACCATTCCCGCATCGCGTCGTGGGGCACGCCATGGAGGGCCGCGTCCAAAAGGATGTGGGGGATGCGCTCCCTTGCGTCGAGCTCCGGATCGACGCGGATCACCAGATCGGCGCCGTTGCTGTCCCGTCGGGCGCTGATCAACCGGCGATAGGCGGGGCCATGGAAGAGGGCCCCGCAGCCATAGGGATCTTCAAGGGAGGGGGCGTGGGGAGAGAGCGCAGGCAGGGCTTCCGGGCTCTCACCGGCGAGAGGTCCGGCCACCAAGCGGCCATCGGCCACGGGACGCCCCGCCTCCAGCACCCTGACCGCCTCCCCCTCCACCACAACCTCCAACCGACGGCGCCGATCGAGCACCAGCCAGCGCCGCAACACGAAGGCGTCCAGTCCTGCGGCCTGTGGCGCCGCCTCCAGGGCCAGGCTCACCGCCGCCATGCCGGGGAGCACCGCCGGTCCAAAGGTGGGCCGGTGATCCAGCCACCAGGGCTGGCGTTCGGGATCCAGCTCCACCGAGCCAGATTCATCGTGGTGGCATCCACCGAGCCGGCATCCAGCGAGGCGGCATCCCGCGAGGCGGTGCTCGGTTGGGCGGCTGAGGCGGCCTCCGGTGCCGTCCAGGGGGCGCCAAAGGACACGGCCAGGCCGCTGATCTGGTAGATCCGCCGGCCGTCCACCCACAGGGAACCCTGGCCGCACACGGTCCAGCGCTCGGGATGCTTCTCGATCGCCTCCGCCTCCATGGTCAGGCTCACCAGCTGGCTGTCAGGAAGCACCTGACCGCGGAAGCGCCAGACGCAGGGCTCCCGCCCCACCATGTCCGTGAAGATCCCCGAGGGGAAAACTTCGGAGGCGCCAGCGAGCAGGAGATGCGCCTGGAGCAGCTGCACCAGGGCTTCCACCCCCAGCGAGACCGGTTGGACGGGATCCTGGAAGAAATGGGCCCGGAAGAACCAGTCGTCCGGTCGGATCACCTTCTCGGCGCGCAGGCGCGCCTTGCCTGCCGCATCGAGCTGGCGCGTGGTGAGGCGATCCAGCATGCGCAGCATCGAGCCGGGGAGGAGCGCGCGGGCGGCGGCGCTGAGGCCCGCGAGCAGATCGTCTCCCCCGGCGGCTGTGGCCAGCTGTCGCTCGTGTTCGCTTGCCTCCATGCCCTGCTGCGCGGTCAGGGCGGCACCGGGAAAGAAGCCAAAGGAGGTGGAGAGCTCATAAATGCGTTCGCCCGCCACCCAGGCGCTGACCTCAAAGCCCACCAGGGTCATGCCCCCTGCCCGGCTGAGGGATTGGAGCCGGCTGCGCACCCGCAGGCACCCATCGTCCGCCCGCGGGCTCCGCCACAGCTGACCGGATCCATCCAGGTTGCGGAAGAACACCTCATCGCCTTCGTTCACCGCCACGCCCACATAGGACGCCAACCAGCCACAGGGCTGGAGCGCGGCCTCGATCAACACGCAGGTCGGCATCACACCGCTGGGGTGGTCTTGGAAATACCAGGCGTCTGGTGGCAGGTCATAGGCGGTTTCGACCGTGACGCCCGCCGCCAGGCCACCGGGGGCCGCGCTGACCGCGCTGATCCGACTGATGAAGTGATACGGAGGAGCTGGCAGCCTGGGAACGCGGCGACAGGGCGGCAAGCTCCGATAGAGGTCACCGAAGGCCGCCACCGGATCACCATTGGCGCAGGCCAGCAGGGACGCCAGGCCGAACGGGAAGCCGTTGTGGCTGTGCACGGGCTCGGGATCAGGCGCCAGCGCCGCCATCTCCTTGCTGCCGAAGGGCACGTCGGGGAGGAGCCGCAAAGCCATGCGCCGGCAGTGGAAGGCCTTCAAGCCATCGACACTGCAAAGCAGATCGGCCACCAGCATCGGCTCGGGTCCGCTGTGCACTTCACAGACAAAAACCTCATAGATCAGTTCGCTGGCCGCCGGGGTCACCTGGCCACGACAACGCAGAAGATATGGACGGGCTGGAACCGGCTCAAACCGCCAGCCATCACGACTGATCGTATAGCCAAGTGCGGCCAGATAGAAGGCCATTGTCTGCAGGCAACCCTCGAACATCAAGGTGCCTGGCATGCAAGGGTCATTCTTGAAGTGGCCCGGGAAAAACCATTGATCCGCGCGGATCGTCAGGGCCGCCCGCAGATAGCCTCTGCCCCAGGGACCCCCCTGCGGATCCAGCGCTTCCACCCGCTCAAACAGCTGCATCCTGCCCTTGGGGATGCCAGGGGTGCGGGTGTGGCTGGCGGTGGCGGCGAAGGCCGGCCCGAAGGCCCGGAGCAAATCCCCGGCCGCGAAGGCCGCCACCTGTTCCTCCCCGTAGGCCCCGCCGGGGCTCACACCCGCGACGGGTGGATCGAGGCGCGAGGACGCGCTGGGGCTGGACTCAGCGGGATCCCAGAGGACGCCCGCGCTGCCCGCCAGTTCGTCATCGAGGAAGAACCCCGCCTGTCCATGGCGCACGCTGATGAGCGGCTGGCTGCCGACAAAGCAGTCGTAGTGAAAGAAGAACAGGCCGACATCGCCATGACGCGCATGGGAATCAATATGAATCTCGTAATGGAGAGTATCGCCAATTCTCGGCAGTCCGGTGTGGAAAGTTATCTCACACCCGAGAAGTCGATAAACCCTATCGCCACGATTGCGCAGATCAATGCCCAGCCAACTGATCAGGAACAGGTCGGCCTGGCCGGATTCGATCAGAATCCCGGTGGGCATGCGCCCGTGATGGAGGTACCAGGAATCGGCCTGGATATCGGTTTCGGTCCACACGATGCCGCGTCCCATGCTCCCGGGTTCCCCCTCCAGGCCGATCACCCGATCGGCGAGCAACAGGGGAGCCATGGGCATGCGCACCTGCCGCCGCTTGCTGTCCTGGGAGGCGAAGGCGGGTCCGAAAATCTCGGAAATGCGGCCGCCAGCATGGATCTCCAACTCCTGACGAGAAAAGGCGCGCCCCCGGGGTCGCGAGGGCGGGCGGGCCTGAACGGTGGGCGGGCCGTCGTCGTTGGGCTCTGGGAGCGGCGGCGATGGGGCGGTCGCTGGCAGCTGGGCGAGGACCAGGGCCTGCGTCTGGAGCAGAGCCTCCTGACAGCTCGCCAGGGCGGCCAGGCTGGCGCCAACCGGGGGGTGAGACAACGGCGGATCCCCCGCGAGCGCCGCCGATCGGGCGCCGGAAACGCCCGGGGCGGTCACGGGCCGGAGCCGATCCGCCAGCACGGGGACCAACATCGGGGCTGACGGTCGATCCAAAAGGGGGTCCCCGGGCCTGACAAAAGCGGGTTGCGGCCTGTGGGCAGGCAGGCGCAGGACTCCATTGTCGCCCCTGCGGTCGCCAGCTGGCGTCAGTGGCCGGAGCCCCCGCACCAGTCGATTCCAAGCGGTGAGATCCACGTCATGGCCGGCCTGATGGAGCCTGGTCAAGGCCTCGGCGAGATCCGCCAGGGATCCGCTTCTTCCCTCCATGGCCGCCACCCGGTGGGGCTTCTCCGCCAAGATTCGTTGGATCCAGGCGCTGCAGGCGGCCTTCGGACCGATCTCCAGGAAGGTCCTCACCCCATCGGCCCAGGCCCGCTCCACCGTGGGTTGCATGTCCACCGTGGCCACCGCCTGGGCCGTGAGCATCCGGGCGCAGGCCTCATCGCTCGGCGCATACACCCCATTCAAGGCATTGGCATAGAGGCGGGGGTGGCTGAAGCCATGGGTGGTCCGGTGGTGGATGGCCTGCCACTGAGCGGCGAAACCCTCCACCTCCGGGCAGTGCACGAGAAGGTCGTGATTCGTGGGGGCGGCCTTGGCGCCAAGGGCGCTGATCAGGGCGAGACAGCTGTGCTCATCTCCTCCGATCACCGCATCCTCCGGGTGGTGCACCGTCAGCAGTCGCACCCGTTCCGCTTGATCAATGGCGGCCCGCAGGGCCTCAACCGGATGGTTGACCCTGTAGCAACGCCAGGACACCGGCACTTCCGGGGCGAGGCCCCAGGCGGCGCGCAGGGTGGCATGCTCCCCGGCCAGATGCTGCTCGTACATCCCGGACGTCGCCACGTCGTCAAACAGGGCGTCCGGATCTCGCCAGGCGCCGGTGGCGAGCAGGGCGTTGGTCTCTCCGCTCGAGAGCCCAAGGCAGGCGTGGGGCGCCACCCCCAGGCGTCGCAGCAGCAGCACCTGCAGCTGGCTGACCGAGGTGGCCAGCTGCAACTGATCCCGCAGCGAGAGCTCGTTCCGCGCGATCAGGGCCGGCAACTGGCCCGCCAGGCGGGGGGCCATGGCCCAGAGGTCGGCACCCAGCTCCGGGAAGGCCCTCAGCAGGGTGCGGCCCGCTCCGGGATAAGCCGCCGCCGCCCCGGTGAACACCCAGGCGAGCTCTCCCCTGGCTCGCTGGTCGGAGGGGGGCGTGGCGGCGGCCTCCAGCGGGGGGACGTCCTCGGCCAGGCCCTGGGTTCGGGGGGCGCTGAGCCGCCAGCCATGAAGGTGCAGCACCCGCTCGCCGCTCACCCAGGGCTGGCGGGGATCGGCGGGCCAGAGGCCATGGCGACAGCAGAGCGCGGCCACCGTGAGCTCCAGCAAGGCCTGCGTCACTCCGGCCTTGGCCCAGGGAAGCGCCAGGGTGGGCGCTGGCTGCAAGCCCCGCCAAGCCACAACCCGGTTTCCGTCCTCGGGCTCCAAGAGGGCCAGCGCCTCGTGGTCGCCGAGCCGATGGGCCGGCAGCAGCACCAGCAGCACGGCGGCATCGGCACACCCGGGATCGTCCCCGAAGGCCCCGCCGCTGGCGTCCGCGGCACCAACGAGGGCCGCGTCAATCTCGCCGGCGCGGATCGCCGCCGCAGCGCAGGCCAGAGCTCTCACCCCTGAGGCGGGACCGTCGCTGATCACAAAGCCCGGGCCGCCCAGACCGAGAAGGTTGTTGAGCCGATTCGCCGGCATGTTGGGCATGGTGCCCACCACCCCGGCCGCCTCCAACGGCAGGGCCACGGCCTGGCGCTCCCGCTCGCTCACCGCTCGCCCCAGCAGCGTTTCCAGGCGCCACCGACATCCGTGGCGCGCTGCGGCCGGATCGATGTCGGCGCCCACATAGAGCCCCGTGCGCTCGAGGTCGAGGCCCTTCAGGCGATCACGAATCGCCAGGGCGGCTTTGAGGAGCAGCAGCTGCTGGGCCAAGGTCTGTTGCAGATCCAGCGGCGGAAAACCCGGGGCCTTGGGCAGATCGACGTACCGCGTGCGACGGGTCGGTGGATCGAGGCCGATCAGCACCCGCAGCGCGGCCGTGCCGTCCATCGCCTCCCCCACGGACATGTCCCAGGCCACCAGGGCCAGCGCGCCGGATTCAGCGGCTTTGGAGGGCGGCGTGCGGACCGGATGAGACAAGAGCTCGTCGGCGGCCTCAGGACCCTCCAGCACGGCATGGGCGTTGCAGCCGCCGAATCCGAAAGCATTGATGGCGGCTCGCCTGGGGCGATCCACCGCCCGCCAGGGTTCCGCGTCCCGCGGCAGGTGAAAGGCGGCTTCAGCCAGCTCAGCGGCCGGGTCCGCCAGGCACCGCTCTGGAGCGGCGGGAATGGTGTGGTGCTCCATGGCACCGAGGATCTTGAGCAGGCCCGCCGTGGCGCTGGCGGTGATCAGATGGCCCATCTGGGCTTTCAGGGAGCTGAGCCGCATCCCCGTCGCCCGCTCACCGAACACGGCCCGCAGGCTGCGCAGCTCCTCCCTGTCCCCCAGCAGGGTGCCCGTGGCATGGCACTCCAGCAGATCCACCCCGGCGGGAGCGAGTCCGGCGGCGGCGTAGGCGGCGCGAATCGCCCGCTGCTGACCGGCCGTGCTGGGAGCCAGCAATCCCGACCCCCGACCATCGTTGGCCAGCCCCACGCCGCGCACGATGCCGTGGATGGCATCGCCGGCGGCCACCGCGTCCTCCAGGCGCTTCAGCACCAGCACCGCCGCCCCCTGGGCGGGCAGCAGACCGTCCGCCTTGCTGCTGAGCGGCGAGCTGAGGCCCGTTGGGCTGAGGGCCGAGAGCGCCGTGAAGCCGATGTGCAGAAACAGATCGTCGGCGGCATTCAGACCGGCGGCCACCATCACATCGGCTTGCGAGGACCGCAGCAGATCGCAAGCCACCTTCAGGGCATAAAGACCGGAGGCACAGGCCGCGTCGATCGCCAGGCGGGGACCGTCCAGGCCGCAGGCGGCCATCGTCCAGGCCAGGGCGCCGCTCTGGCCGCCGAGAGCAGGACCCCCAGCCTCGGGATCCAAACACCAGCGACGGGCGCTGATCTCAGCGAACTCTCGGGTCGGGTAGCCCAGCGATCCCAGCGCCAACCCGGCGCGCGAACCGCCGTCGAGGTCCATCGAGGCCTCCCGCAGCGCCTCCCGGGTGGCGTGGATCAGCCACCGCCAGCCCGCGGGCAAGGCGGCCAGATGAACCCCATCGATCCGGAACCCCTCGGCGTTCCAGACGCCCTCGAAGCCGCTGACGTACCCCCCCCGCGCACAGGCGCTGAACTCCGATCGGCGAGCGCACACCCGCGCCGGGTCGAGGCCCCACAGAGCCGAGTCGCTGGGACCCGTCAGGTCATCCCCGGCAAGGACGCGGCGCCACAGGGTGGCCGGGTCCAGGGCTCCCGGCAGCACCGCGCCGCGCCCGATGATGGCGATGGGAGCGTCGGGACCGATCATGCCTGTGCCCCCCGCCGCGCTTGCAGATGCATCACGATCCCCTCCAGGGAGAGCAGGAGCCGCTGGGTTGACCCGTCCAGGATGAAGGCGTCGGCGCTGATTCGGAACGCGTTGTCGCGGCGAGCCCGCAGATGGCAGTCCACCGTTTCGGCATCGGGCCAGGGCTCCAGCGGGCGGCAGCGACCGATGGCCGTGGGCAAACTCACCTGCCCATGGCGGTCCACTCCCCAGAGACGCAGCAGCTGCAGGGCGCCATCGAGCACGGCGGGATCGAGCTGCCATCCTCCTGGCCAGCCCATGGCGCTCGCTGTCGCGAGGCGACCGCCGATCCCCTCCGCCTGGCAGTAGACAACCTCGCGGATCACCTGAAACGCGGGGCCGTGAAAGAGCGCGGTCGCATAGGGATCGCGGTGGAGATCGCTCAGGGGTTCACTACGGCGCCGCGGCGGGAGGAACGGGGGTGTCGTGGCGTCGCGCGGATTCTGGAGGGTCGCCTCGTAGGCGATCTGACCACTCGGATGGCGCAGGGACGCCCGCAGCCCCTCTCCGCCGGGGGTCGGCTCCACCCTCACCCGCAGGCTGACGCGCCCCTGTTCCAGGACCACCCCCCTCAGCAGCTTGAGGGTCCTGAGTTCGCAGTCCGCACCAAGCCTCAGGCGCCCGACGCCGATGAGCTTGTCGAGGGCCATGGTCATGGGCAGCACAATCTGCCCATCGATCCGGTGCCCCTCAAGCAGCGGCATCCGGGCTCCATCCACAGTCCAGCTCTCCAGCGCAGCCTCCTCCGCGGGCAGCAGGCCACAGCCCAGGATCACCTGGGTGTCGCTGCCGCCTGTGAGTTCATCCACCAGGGCCCGCGCCCCCTCCTCCCGCGGGATCAGGGCGATGCCCCGGGCTTCAAAATGCGCCGCCAGGCTTTCGGTCACCATGCCGCCAGCCCAGGGCCCCCAGGCGATGCTGACCACATGGGCGGTGTCGCCGCGCCGCGCCTGCTCCTCCAGCGCCAGTTGGTCGAGACAGCCATTCGCGCTGGCGTAGTCCGCCTGACCGACGTTGCCGCTGTGGGCGGCAACGGAGGAAAAGAAGCCGATCTGCTCCAGCGGATCGCTCCGACAGGCCGCCAGAAGGGCCAAGGCGCCCGACAGCTTCGGGGTGAACACCGCCAGGAACTGCGCGTTGGTTTTCTCCCCCAGTCGCTTGTCGGCCAAGACACCGGCGCCGTGAAGGAGGCCGCGAATCGGTCCCCACGCGCCGCGGGCTTGGGCCACGGCCTCGGCCACCCTGTCGGGATCACTCACATCCACCGGCAGGTAGCGCACCTCGGCTCCGCTGCCGGTGATGGCCGCCATCGTGGCGCGGATCTCCCGTTGGGCCAGGAGGGAGGCCACGGTTCGGCCAATCGCCCGCAGGTCGGGTTTGCCCTCGGCCGCCAGGATCAAGGCCCGCTTGAGGGCGGGGCCATCGGCAAGCCCTTGGAGCGCCTCTGGCTCCTCCAGGAGCGGAGAGCGCCCCAGCAGCAGGATCCGCCGCGCGCCGGAACGGGCCAGGGCGATCGCGCAGGAGGCGGTGACGCCCCTGCCCCCGCCGGAGATCACCCAGGGGCCCTCGCAGAGAGGCCGAAGTCTTCCGGGGGGCGCGGCCAGGGGGGCGCGCCGGCGGAAGCGCAGCTCACGGATCGCACCAAGACGGACCTCCCGTTCGCCTCCGGCCTGGCTCAATTCGCTGGCCAGGGCCAGGTCAGCCGGGGTACCCGCCCGCAGGGTGACGCACGTCCAGGCGGAGCCCCACTCCAGTGCGGCCGTCTTGATCAGACCCGCCAGGGCGGCACCCTCCAGCGTGTCCCGGGCCAGGCCCACCAGCATCCGCGGTGGCCGGGAGCGCGCCGCCAAGGGGCCAAGGTCGGTGAAGGCGGAGATCCCGACCTCGGCCCCCAGACCATGCAGAAACACCAGCACCTCGGCCTCCGAAGGGTCTGACGCTCTCCAGGTCAAGCCCTGCCCGTGGAGGGCGTGAAGCATGGCCTCGGCCGCGGGGGCTGAACCCCCACCGAGGAAGGCCACGGTTTGAACGCCTTCGAGCTCCGGGGCAAGGCAGCCGGGTGCCATTCGGGGCAGCCAGCCCACCACGCTGCGCTCGATCGTGTGGACGGCCGTTGGCTCAGCGGCGGAGGCGACTGGCCAACGGCCGGCTAAGGGTTGTCGGCCGCCCCCTTGAGCAGAGCCAGGAGATCGCTCACCAGACGGATGTCGCCGGGGTTGATGGCGTTCACGTCCAGGGCCGGGAAGGTCTCGCTGACCGCACCGAGGATTTCCACCCGTTTGATCGAATCGATGCCGAGATCAGCCTCCAGATCCAGCTCCGGCGCCAGGGCCTCCACGGGGTAGCCGGTCTTGTCGGCGATGATCGCCAGCACGCTGGCGGCTGTCGGTTCAGCGGCCGGAACCGCGGGGGGAGATGTGTCCGCCGGAGCTGGAGTTCGTTGCGGGGGGGGGCGGCGAGGCGACCGCGGCGGGTGCCGCCTTGGGCGTG
>VGQX01000066.1 GCA_016882305.1 Cyanobacteria bacterium K_Offshore_surface_m2_239 | reverse complement strand
AGCAGCCAGGGCAGGGCTGGAGCCATGGGACACGGGAAACAAACCTTGCAACCTCTCAAAGAACTGTAGGGGTTGATCCTAGAAAGTTCGGGCGGGTCGTGCGTCCCAGGTCAGAGCTTGACCTCAATGTCGACGCCACTTGGCAAGTCAAGTTTCATCAGGGCATCGATGGTTTTGGAGCTGGGGCTGTAGATATCAATAATGCGACGATGAGTGCGTGTTTCAAAGTGCTCGCGGGAATCTTTGTCCACGTGAGGTGAGCGCAGGACACAATAAATTTTGCGCTTTGTTGGCAGCGGAATCGGGCCGATCGCTGTGGCAGCTGTGTGATCCGCAGTCTCAATGATTTTGTCACAGGAGAGATCGAGCATCCGGCGGTCAAAGGCTTTGAGGCGGATCCGAATCTTCTGTTGGGGAACGGTGGAGGAGGTCATGGGGGCAGAGGAGGCCGAGGCCAAGGGGAGAGGTGAATTGTCGAGGTTCAGAAGGAGAGAAGCCGACCCGGCGGGGACTCCTGGAGAGTCTCCGCCGGGATTCGGCTTCAAGGCCTCATTCGACGATCTTGGAGACCACGCCGGCACCGATGGTGCGACCGCCTTCGCGGATGGCGAAGCGCATGCCCTGCTCGATGGCGACTGGACAGATCAGCTCAGCGCTCATCTTGATCCGGTCTCCAGGCATCACCATCTCCACATTGGTGCCGTCGTCGGCGGTGAAGGCGGTGATCTGGCCGGTCACATCCGTGGTGCGGATGTAGAACTGGGGCCGGTAGCCAGCGAAGAAGGGGGTATGGCGACCGCCTTCTTCTTTCTTGAGCACATACACCTCACCTTCGAATTTGGTGTGGGGCTTGATGGAGTTGGGCTTCACCAGCACCATGCCACGCTCGATGTCATCTTTCTGGATGCCGCGCAGCAGCAGGCCGACGTTGTCCCCGGCCATGCCCTCATCGAGGAGTTTGCGGAACATTTCCACACCGGTCACCGTGGTTTCGCGGGTGTCCTTGATACCCACGATCTGAACGGTTTCACCAACTTTCACCTTGCCGCGCTCGATCCGGCCGGTGGCCACGGTGCCGCGACCGGTGATGGAGAACACGTCCTCCACCGCCATCAGGAAGGGCTTGTCGATTTCCCGCTCGGGTTCGGGGATCGACTCATCCACCGCTTCCATCAGGGCATCGATCTTGGCTTCCCATTCGGCATTGCCCTCCAGTGCCTTCAGGCCGGAAACCTGGACGACCGGGATGTCATCGCCAGGGAAGTCGTAGCTGCTGAGCAGTTCGCGCACTTCTAGCTCAACCAGCTCGAGGATTTCCTCGTCGTCCACCATGTCGCACTTGTTCAGTGCCACCACCAGAGCGGGCACGCCCACCTGCTTGGCCAGGAGGATGTGCTCCTTGGTTTGCGCCATGGGGCCGTCCGTGGCGGCCACCACCAGGATGGCGCCATCCATCTGGGCTGCCCCGGTGATCATGTTCTTCACGTAGTCCGCGTGACCCGGGCAGTCAACGTGGGCGTAGTGACGCTTGTCGGTCTCATACTCCACGTGGGCGGTATTGATGGTGATGCCGCGCTCACGCTCTTCGGGAGCACCATCGATATCGTCGTACTTCTGGGCCTTCGCCATGCCCTTTTTCGAGAGGACGTTGGTGATGGCGGCCGTCAGGGTGGTCTTGCCGTGGTCAACGTGGCCGATGGTGCCGATGTTGACGTGAGGCTTTTTCCTCTCAAACTTCTCGCGAGCCATGATGAAGAATCGGGGGTTTAGGGGTTTGGGTGGATGGGGTTGAAGATCAGGAATTGCCCTGATTCTTGGAAATGATGGCTTCAGCCACGCTGCGAGGAACTTCCTCGTAATGGCTGAATTCCATCGAGAAAATACCCCGACCCTGGGTCATGGATCGGAGCTGGGTGGCATAGCCGAACATTTCAGCCAGAGGCACTTTGGCCTGGACCTTGGACTGTCCATCATCGACGGATTGTCCTTCGACCTGGCCACGGCGGGAGGATAGATCGCCAATGATGGAGCCGAGGTAGTCCTCGGGGATCTCAACCTCCACCTTCATCATCGGTTCAAGAAGCACAGGATTGCACTTCTTGACGCCGTCTTTGAAGGCCATGGAGCCGGCAATCTTGAACGCCATCTCCGAAGAGTCGACGTCGTGATAGGAACCATCCACCATGGTGACTCTGATGTCAATCATGGGGTAGCCGGCGATTACGCCGGACTCGCAGGTTTCCTTCATGCCTTGCTCTGCGGGGCCGATGTATTCCTTGGGAACAATACCGCCCACAATCTTATTCACGAATTCAAAGCCGGAGCCCGGCTCACCGGGTTCCATTTCAATCACCACATGACCGTATTGTCCCTTGCCACCGGTCTGACGCGCAAACTTGCCTTCGCCTTTGGCGCTGCCCCGAATGGTTTCCCGGTAGGACACCTGAGGGGCGCCGATGTTGGCTTCCACCTTGAATTCGCGCAACATCCGATCCACCAGAATCTCCAGATGGAGCTCTCCCATCCCGGCGATGACGGTCTGGTTGGTTTCGGGGTCGGTGGAGACGCGGAAGGTGGGATCTTCATCGGACAAGGATTGCAGGGCTTTGCCCAGCTTTTCCATGTCTCCCTTGGTCTTCGGCTCCACCGCCACGGAGATGACCGGCTCGGGAATGAAGAGGGATTCCAGAATGATGGGGGCGTTTTCCACACAGAGGGTGTCACCCGTGGTGGTGTCCTTCAGGCCGAGGACGGCGCCGAGGTCGCCAGCCCGCAGTTCATCCACTTCCTCCCGCTCATCGGCTTTGAGCAGGATCAGGCGTGAGATGCGCTCCTTCTTGCCCTTGGTGGAGTTCAACGCGTAGCTGCCTTTCTGGAGCACACCGCTGTACATCCGCACAAAGGTGAGCTTGCCATAAGGATCAGCCATCACCTTGAAGGCGAGAGCGCTGAAGGGGGCTTCGTCCTCGCAGGGGCGGCTCGACTCCGTGCCATCAGGCAACAAGCCCTGGATCGGGGGAATGTCGACGGGTGCGGGCAAGTAGTCAACAACGGCGTCTAGAACAAGCTGGACACCCTTGTTCTTGAAGGCGGAGCCGCAGAGCATCGGCACCATGCCGTGATGCACCACGCCATTACGGATGCCTTTGATCAGCTCCTCCTCATTGAGCTCACCATTCTCGAGGAAGGCTTCCAGCAAGTCCTCATCGGTTTCCGCAACCGATTCCATCAATTTCATGCGCCATTCTTCTACAAGATCGGAGAGATCTTCGGGGATGGCTTCCTCCAGGATGTCCGTGCCGAGATCATTGGTGTAGATGATCGCTTTATTCCGCACCAAATCAATGATGCCCTTGAGATCCCCTTCAGCGCCGATCGGCAACTGAATGGGCACCGCGTTGGCTTTGAGGCGATCCTTGATCTGCTCGTAAACTTTCAGGAAATTTGCCCCCGTGCGGTCCATCTTGTTGACGAACACGATCCGGGGCACGTTGTAGCGATCGGCCTGCCGCCAAACGGTCTCGGACTGTGGCTGAACCCCCCCCACAGCGCAGAAAACCGCTACGACACCATCCAGAACTCGCATGGAGCGCTCGACTTCAATCGTGAAGTCAACGTGCCCAGGGGTGTCGATGATGTTGATGCGGTGATCCTTCCAGCTCGTGGAGATGGCGGCCGCAGTGATGGTGATGCCGCGCTCCCGCTCCTGCTCCATCCAGTCGGTGACGGCGGCGCCGTCATGGACCTCGCCCATCTTGTGCACGACACCGGAATAGAACAGAATCCGTTCGGTCGTGGTGGTTTTGCCCGCGTCGATGTGCGCGGCGATTCCGATATTTCTGACGCGATCCAGGGGGTAGGCGCGGGCCACGGGGGTCGTCTCCGGGGGGGATTAACGGGAAAAAACGGGCGATACTCTACAGACTGGTCTGTTTCCCCTGGGCCGGATCCGCCCTTGGTCTCCGGCTCAGGATGTGGCTCAGTAGCGGTAGTGAGCGAAAGCCTTGTTGGCCTCGGCCATTTTGTGAGTTTCCTCACGCTTGCGCACCGCGCTGCCCGCTTCATTGGCGGCATCCATCAGCTCGCCGGCCAGCTTCTGGGACATGCTGCGGCCGTTGCGGGCGCGAGAGAAATTGACCAGCCAGCGGAGGGCCATCGCCGTTCCGCGCTCCTGACGCACTTCCATGGGCACCTGGTACGTCGCCCCACCCACGCGCCGGGCTCGCACTTCCACGAGAGGGGTGGCATTGCGAACTGCGGTCTCGAACAGCTCCAGAGGATCGCCCCCGGTGCGCTCGTTGATCAGGGTGAACGCATCGGAAAGGATGCGCATGGCGGTGGACTTCTTGCCGTGCTTCATCAGCCTGGCCACCATCATCGCGGCCAGTCGGCTGTTGAACTGGGAATCTGGAAGGACAGGACGCTTTTCAGCGGCGTTGCGGCGGGACATGGAAGGGAGACGGGGCTGCGGGAGGAATCAGGGAGAAGGGATCAGGCCTTGGGAGTCTTGGCGCCGTATTTGGAGCGGGCCTGTTTCCGATCCTTCACGCCCGCGGTGTCCAACGTGCCGCGAATGATGTGGTAGCGAACACCTGGCAGGTCTTTCACCCGGCCGCCGCGGATGAGCACGACGGAGTGTTCCTGAAGGTTGTGGCCGATTCCGGGGATGTACGCCGTGACTTCAAAGCCGGACGTGAGTCTCACCCGGGCCACCTTCCGCAACGCCGAGTTGGGCTTCTTGGGCGTGGAGGTATAGACGCGGGTGCAGACCCCCCGGCGTTCCGGGCAGGCGCGAAGGGCGGGGGACTTGGTTTTGCGCGTGAGGCGCTGCCGCTCGGTGCGGATCAGCTGCTGAATGGTGGGCATCGATGGCCGAAGGACTGCTCGGGGGATCGTGGTCGGACGGCCGACCGCTGATGACAATCCGACACCTTACTTCCCCGTGGTCCAGCTCCCCTTCAACGGGGTGAAGGCGGCTCCGCAGGCGCAGGGGCGGATCCCCTCCGCGGCCCGCATCACAAAGCCGGCCCCGCTGAGATCGCCCCGATGATCCAGCTGCAAACCCGCCAGCAGCGCGTGTTGCTGGTGGGGGGCATAGAGGGTGACGCCATCGGCCCGGGCCACGGGAAGGCCGGCCAGATGGCCCGCCCGCAGGCGGATCACCCATTGTTCGCAGGTGCCGGGGAGCAGGTCGATGTGCATCATTCCCGGCGTTCCGGCGACGGCGGCCTGACGGCAGAGCTCCGCGGCGGCGGCTGGCGTGAGACGGAGACTCTGGCCCCTGGGCACGGCGAGCGGGATGGCGTTGTCGCAGTCTGGCAGCAGGGCTCCGCCCTCCGGGAACGGCCCCACCCTCAGCCCGCGTCTGAAGCTCAGGAACCCGCCGGACCGACGCGGGCGGGCTCCACGGGGACGGTGGCCTCGCCCGCCGCCGGAGTCGCGCGCGGCACCAGGCCGAGGCCGTTGTGCACCCCGGCGACGACGCCCCGCCCCTTCACCGCATGCCGCCCGCCCATCACCAGCCCGGTGGAGCTGCCGCCATCGAGGTTGAGCGCGTCTCGCAACCCCGCCGCCCGCAGGATCCGCGCCGTTTCCAGGAGCGTGGGTCCCGCGTCATCCAGACCCTGGAGGGTGACCAGCCACAGCTGGCGGCCATCGCTGCCGATGACCGTGCGGGGCGCTCCCTGGCGGAGAAAGTCGGGAGAGAAGCCCTCGGCCCCCCCGTCCAGAACCAGGCGTCCGTCCAGCAGCAGCAGAGGGCCGCCGCCCATCACGTTGGTGGCCAGCCCCAGGTCGCTGCTCGTCTGGCTCAGGAGTCGCAGGGGGGTGCCGGCGTTCCAGGGCAGGGGCGCTCCGCCCCGGGCCACGAGGAGGTCCTCCCCGGGGCGCAGGGGCACCCCCGCCGCCAGCGCGCCGCTGTCGAACCGGTCCCGCACGACGCCATCTCTCAGGAGCACCGCCTGCTCCGTGCCACTCAAGGCGCGGTAGAGGGGGCCCCAATCGGCGGTGAAGCGGGCCAGACCGGAGCGCACGAAGCCGCTGTTGACAAACAGCACCGGCCACTGGCGGCCGTTGTCATCGCTCAGCCATTCCCGCAGATCCAGCCTGCCGAAGCGGGGCAGGGCGGCGGGTTCCCAGGCCACCACGCCGCGATTGAGAATCGGCCCGGACAACCAGCGCCCCCGCTCCCGCAGAGCGCCGAGGGGCAGGCGGCGCACGCGATTGAAGTAACCGCCATTGATGGCGACCAGCGCGTCGTGGCGGCGGGCCAGCATCGGCAAAGTGGCCAAGCCCTCCATGCCGGCCCCGCGGTTGAGGGGGCGCAGTTCGAGGGAACTGTTGAGCGGATCGATGCGCACGCTGTTCAGGCGCATCCTCCGTCCGCCGGACATCACCGTGTCCTCGCTCCACTGAATCTCGGCGCCGAGCAGGGCGCGCAGGCGGGGATCGATCGCCTCAGGGGCCGGAGGGGCGGCCCCGGCCGTCGGAGTGGTGGCCCCGGTCTCCGCCATGTCGATCACCACCCGCGCCGGACCGCCGAGGGTGAAGACGCGCAGCGGGGCGGAGGAGGGGCGCAGCGCCCAGCCCTCCCCCTCCGGCCCGGCGCTGACCCCCAGCTGCCGCAGCGCGTTCGTGAGGGCAGGCGACACCCGCGCCGCGAGCCAGAGGCGCCCCTCCGCGCTGCGGACGATCGCCGGCCCGCTCAGGTCGAGCACCACGCGGCGCCTGCCGGGGGGGGCGGCGCTGGCGCGCGCCAGCCGCAGCACGGGGACGGGCGCGCGCAGCTGCAGCTCGGCCCCCGCGATCCGGGCTGTCAGGCCGTCCGGCGTCAGGAACGGCACCACATCCACCGCCACCTCGTCGGCCAGGGACAGCTGGTCCGTCGCCGGCACGATCCGCCGCTGGCCGAACCATTCCAGCTCCAACGCCCCATCCGGCCGGGAACGGCCGCTGAAGCCCATCTGGTCCTGCAGCACCTCGAGCGGCACCCAGAGCTGGCGGGGAGCGCCTTCCAAGGGCCCGACCCATCGCCAGGCGGCCTGCTGGGGCTGGTCATTGACCCGCAGACCCCGCCCCTCTCGCGTTTCTCCCCGGAGACCCGGCGCCCCTTGCGCGCTCGGGGCCTGGTCGGGCGCGGGCGCGGGAGGGGGCGGCGGCGGGGGCAGGGGGCCAGGGCCCGGCACGGCGGCCAGGGCCAGGGGCCAGGTGGCCACCAGGGCGCCGAGAAGGGCAAGGCCTGTCGCCGATTTGCGCATCGTCCCCCGCTCCCCGATCAGATCCCGAAAGGTAGACCCGGTGAACGGCGCCTGAATGCCGCTCCCTAGGATCCTTATTGAAGACCTTTGCCTGGGCTCCGTTCCCCGATGCGGCAGGCCATCCCTGCAGCCCGCAGCAGCCCTCCACCGCCGATGCCCCTCCCCTCCCCCGCCCACCGCTCCGAAGCCCCCCGGCCCCAGAGCGACAGCTTCTCTCCAGAGGCGCTGAGCGGGGAGAAGGATGCCTGTGGCGTGGGATTCATCGCCCATCTCGAGGGTGAGTCCAGCCATTGGATCCTGAGCCAGGCTCTTCGTGGCCTCCGCTGCATGGAGCATCGCGGCGGCTGCGGCGGGGATGCCGACTCCGGCGACGGGGCCGGCCTGCTGACGGCCATCCCCTGGGGTTTCCTGGAGGAGATCTGGTCTGCGGTGGCCAGCATCAGCCGCCAGAACGTGCGGGGGCTGGCGATGGTGTTCCTCCCGCGCGAGGAGGACCGCCGCCAGGTGGCGCGGGAGATCTGCGAGCGGGAAGCGGAGCGCCTGGGTCTGCGCTGTCACGGCTGGCGAGCCGTTCCGGTGAACGTGGAGGCCCTCGGTCCCCTGGCGCGCCAGAACGCCCCGGTCATCGAGCAATGGCTGCTGGAGGCTCCGGAGGCCTCCAGCGCCGCTCCCACCGATGTCGACGCGGTGGAGGCGCTGCTTTTCCGTCTGCGGCGCCGGGCGGTGGATCGGGCGCGGGAGGTGTGGGGCAGCGGCACCACCGATCTCTATTTCGCCTCGATCAGCGCCCGCACGGTCGTCTACAAGGGCATGGTGCGATCGGAGGTTTTGGATCGGTTCTACGCCGATCTGCGCGATCCCCGCTTCAGCGTCAATTTCGCCGTCTACCACCGCCGGTTCAGCACCAACACGCTGCCGCGCTGGCCCCTGGCTCAGCCGATGCGGCTGCTCGGGCACAACGGCGAGATCAACACCCTGTTGGGCAACATCAATTGGGCCAGCGCCGCGGAGGCGAACCTGGAGGTGGTGTGGGGAGAGGCCGCCGCAGACCTGCGACCCCTGGTGAACGCCGCCTTCAGCGATTCCGCCAACCTCGACGCCACCCTCGAACTGATGGTGCGCAGCGGCCGTCCGATCACCGACAGCCTGCTCACCCTGGTGCCCGAGGCCTATCAGGGCCAGCCCGACCTCGACTCCCGACCGGCGATCCGCGCCCTCTACGAGTACAACGCCTGTTTGCAGGAACCCTGGGATGGACCGGCCCTGCTGGTGTTCAGCGATGGGCGGCTGGTGGGGGCCACCCTCGATCGCAATGGCCTGCGGCCGGCGCGCTACTGCATCACCCGCGACGGCTTCGTCGTGATGGGCTCGGAAACCGGGGTGGTGGAGCTGGAGGAGGCTCAGATTCTGGAAAAGGGCCGGCTGGGGCCGGGGCAGATGCTGGCGGTGGATCTGGTGAAGCGGCGCCTGCTGCGCAACTGGGATGTGAAGGCGGAGGCGGCGGACCGCCACCCCTATGGCGAGTGGCTGGCGGACCATCGCCGCACCCTCGCGCCGGGGGTCTGGCGGGAGGAGCGTCAGTGGGGCGAGCTCGATCTGTTGCGGTTGCAGACGGCCTCCGGCTTCACGGCGGAGGACATGGAGCTGGTGATCGAGGAGATGGCGGGCCAGGGCAAGGAGCCCACCTACTGCATGGGGGATGACATTCCTCTGGCCGTGCTCTCCAGCCGACCGCACCTGCTCTACGACTATTTCAAGCAACGGTTCGCCCAGGTCACCAACCCGCCGATCGATCCCCTGCGGGAACGGCTGGTGATGAGCCTGGAGATGCATCTGGGCCGTCGCGGTTCCGCCCTGCGGCCCGATCCGGCGGGGGCGGCCGTGCTGCGGCTGGAAACCCCGGTGCTCAACGAGGTGGAGCTCACCGCTCTCGGCGATCACGGGTTGGGCGTGGCCACCCTCTCCACCCTGCTGGCGGTGGCGGAGGGGCCCGGGGGATTGAAGACCGCTCTGGATCGGCTCATCTTCGAGGCGGAGGCTGCGGTGCGGGGCGGCAACCAGATCCTGGTGCTTTCCGATCGCGTCGGGGGGGGCATCAGCGCCCCGCTGGCCACGATTCCGCCCCTGCTGGCGGTGGGGGCGGTGCATCAGCACCTGCTGCGGCAAGGTTTGCGCCTGCAGGCCTCCATCGTCGCCGACACGGCGCAGTGCTGGAGCACCCACCATCTGGCCTGCCTGATCGGCTACGGCGCCAGCGCGGTCTGTCCCTGGCTGGCCTGGGAGACGACACGCCATTGGCTGCTCCACCCCAAGACCCAGTCCTTGATCCAGCGGGGCAAGCTTGCCGCCCTCACCATGGAGGCGGCGCAGGCGAACGTGCGCAAGGCGATGGAGGATGGACTGCGGAAAATCCTCTCCAAGATCGGCATTTCCCTTCTGGCCAGTTATCACGGCGCCCAGATCTTTGAAGCCGTCGGCATCGGTGCCGATCTGATCGCGCTGGCGTTCAAAGGCACCACCAGCCGCGTCGCCGGACTGAGCCTGATCGACCTGGCGAGCGAAACCCTGGCGTTTCACAGCAAGGCCTTCCCCGAGTTGAACCGCGGCAAGTTGGAGTTCATGGGCTTTGTCCAATACCGCACGGGCGGTGAATTCCACATGAACAGCCCGGAGATGGCGAAGGTGCTCCATGCCGCCGTGGCGGCCGGGCCGGGTTACGACCATTTCAGCGCTTACAAGCAGCTGCTGGAGGGCCGGCCGGTGACCGCCCTGCGCGATCTGCTCGACCTCACCCCGGCGCCCACCCCCCTGCCCCTGGAGGAGGTGGAGAGCGTGGAGAGCCTCTGCGCCCGCTTCTGCACCGGCGGGATGAGCCTCGGCGCCCTGAGTCGGGAGGCCCATGAGGTGCTGGCCGTGGCGATGAACCGCATCGGCGGCAAGAGCAACAGCGGCGAGGGCGGCGAGGATCCCGTGCGCTTCGTCTCCCTCAGCGATGTCGACGGGGAGGGGCGTTCCGCCACCCTGCCCACCCTGCGGGGCCTGCGCAACGGCGACACCGCCTGCTCCGCGATCAAGCAGATCGCCTCCGGCCGTTTCGGCGTCACGGCGGAATACCTGCGCAGCGGCCGGCAGCTGGAGATCAAGGTGGCCCAGGGCGCCAAGCCGGGGGAAGGCGGCCAGCTGCCGGGGCCGAAGGTGGATGACTACATCGCCGGCCTGCGCCACAGCAAGCCGGGCGTGGCGCTGATCTCACCCCCGCCCCACCACGACATTTATTCGATCGAGGATCTCGCCCAGTTGATCTTCGACCTGCACCAGGTGCACCCCGCCGCCAAGGTGTCGGTGAAGCTGGTGGCGGAGATCGGGATCGGCACCATCGCCGCCGGGGTGGCCAAGGCCAACGCCGATGTGATTCAGATCTCCGGCCATGACGGCGGCACGGGCGCCTCGCCGTTGAGTTCGATCAAGCACGCCGGCAGCCCCTGGGAGCTGGGCCTGACGGAGGTGCATCGGGCGCTGTTGGAGAACGGCCTGCGCGACCGCGTGCTGCTGCGGGTGGATGGCGGCCTGAAGACCGGCTGGGATGTGGTGGTGGCGGCGTTGCTGGGGGCGGAGGAATTCGGCTTCGGCTCCGTGGCGATGATCGCCGAGGGCTGCATCATGGCCCGCGTCTGCCACACCAACAATTGCCCGGTGGGGGTGGCCACCCAGAAGGAGGCCCTGCGCAAGCGCTTCACCGGTCTGCCCGAGCACGTGGTGAACTTCTTCCTGTTCGTCGCCGAGGAGGTGCGCCAACTGCTGAGCGTGCTCGGCGTGGCAACCCTCGATGCGCTGATCGGCCGCAACGACCTGCTCCGCCCGCGCCAGGTGTCCCTCACCAAGACCAGCTCCCTGGATCTCTCCGCCCTGCTGGGCCCCATGCCCGAGGCCGCGGATCGCTCCTGGCTGCGGCATGACGCCCAGGCCCATGGCAACGGTCCGATCCTGGAGGACCAACTCCTGGCCGACCCCGCCGTGCTGGAGGCCATCCAGGCCCATGGGCAGGTGGAGCGCAGCCTGACGATCGTCAACACCGACCGCAGCGTCGGCGCGCGGCTCGCGGGCGAGCTCGCCGGACGCCACGGCGACCGGGGTTTCGCCGGCCAGCTCCACCTCACCCTCAACGGCGCCGCCGGTCAGAGCTTCGGCGCCTTCCTGCTGCAGGGCATGCACCTGCGCCTGGTGGGTGAGGCCAACGACTACGTGGGCAAGGGCATGAACGGCGGCACCATCACCCTGGTGCCGCCGGCCGGAGGCACCGATCCCGGTGATCAGGTGATCCTGGGCAACACCTGCCTCTACGGCGCCACCGGTGGCGAGCTCTACGCCCATGGCCGGGCCGGGGAGCGCTTCGCGGTGCGCAACAGCGGCGCCCGCACCGTCGTGGAAGGCACCGGCGACCACTGCTGCGAGTACATGACCGGCGGGGTGGTGGTGGTGCTGGGGGGCACGGGCCGCAACGTGGCCGCTGGCATGACGGGCGGCGTGGCCTTCCTGCTGGATGAGGAGGAGCGGCTGGAGTCGCTCCTCAATCCCGACACCGTGACCCTCCATCCCCTCACCACGCCGGAACAGGAGGGCCTGCTGCGGCCCCTCCTGGAGGAGCATCGCCGCCGCACCCAGAGTCTGCAGGCAGCGGCCATTCTGGACGACTGGGCCACCTGGAAGGGCCGCTTCAAGGTGTTGGTGCCGGCCAGCGAGCTGGCGACGGTTGGCCTGGCGCGGCGGGAGCAGGTGGTGGCCTGAGGGCCGTCAGCGCGGGTGGTCGCGCATCAGGCGGTGCACCTCTCCGGCGTGGTAGCTGCTGCGGGTGAGGGGGGTGCTGACGACCTGCAGGAAGCCCAGGGTGTCCTCCCCGTGGCGCCGGTAGGCGGCGAACCGCTCGGGGGTGACGAAACGGGCCACGGGCAGATGGCGCGGACCGGGGGAGAGGTATTGGCCGATGGTGACGATGTCCACCCCGTGGCTGCGCAGGTCGTCCATGACGGCGAGCACCTCCTCATCCTCTTCCCCCAACCCGACCATCAAACCGGACTTCACATACGCCTTCGGCCAGCCCTCCCGCACCTGCCGCAGCAGGGTCAAGGAGCGCTGGTAGTCCCCCTGGGGACGCACCTGGCGGTAGAGGCGGGGGACGGTTTCGATGTTGTGGTTGAGCACCTCCGGCGCGGCGGCCATCACCCGGGCCAGGGCGTCGCTGTCGCCGCAGAAATCAGGAATCAGCAGTTCGATGGTCGTGAGCGGCGAGCGCTGGCGCACGTGCGTGATGCAGTCCACGAATTGACGGGCGCCGCCATCGTCCAGATCGTCGCGGTTGACGGAGGTGATCACCACGTGGGACAGACGCAGACGCTCCACCGCCCGGGCCAGGCGCTCGGGCTCGGTGGGATCCAGGGGGCGCACGCTGCGGTCAAAGTCGATGTCGCAGTAGGGGCAGGCGCGGGTGCAGCCCGGACCCATGATCAGAAAGGTGGCCGTGCCGCCGGCAAAGCACTCGCCGATGTTCGGGCAGCTGGCCTCCTCACACACCGTGTTGAGGTGCAGGTCGCGCAGGAGATCCGCCACCGCGCCGATGCGCTCCCGTTGGGGCGCCTTCACCCGCAGCCAGTCCGGCTTGCTCGGGGGGGCCAGGCCCAGCGGCAAGGAGCGCGGGGAGTCCAAGGGGAGAGGTGCGGGGAGGAGAGCGTGCGGTCTCAAGTTAAGCCCCGCGGGGGTGCCCTCAGGGGCGAGGCCATCTCGTAGAGTTGGCTTCTACGGGATGTAGCGCAGCTTGGTAGCGCACTTCGTTCGGGACGAAGGGGCCGCAGGTTCGAATCCTGTCATCCCGATTCTCCGCCTTCCACCCCCGGCGGATATCCCCGGGGGGTGAGGATCCGTCCCTCGTGGGCGCGGGTCTGGCTGTTGCCTATCAACACCAGGGTGAACATGTCCACCGCCTCGCTGGGGAAGGTGGCCAGGGTGTGCACGACGCAGTGTTCCTCGGCGCGGCCCAGCTGACGTGCCAGCAGCACAGGGGTGGTGGGCGGCCGCTGCTGGAGCAGCAGCTCCCGGGCCCGCTCCAGTTGCCAATCCCGGCCTTTGGAGCGGGGGTTGTAGAGCGCCACGACGAAATCCGCCGCCGCCGCCGCCGCCAGCCGCTGTTCGATCAGGGGCCAGGGGGTGAGGCGGTCGCTGAGGCTGATCGTGCAGATGTCGTGCATGAGGGGAGCGCCGACCCGGGCCGCGGCCAGCTGGAGGGCGGAGATGCCGGGATGCACCGTGAAGGGGGGGCGATCCAGCTCGGGCAGCTCCCACCAGAGTTCGAGGGCCAGGCCGGCCATGCCGTAGATGCCGCTGTCGCCGGAGGAGATCAGGGCGACGCTGAGGCCTTCCCGGGCCAGGGCCAGGGCCTGGGCGCAGCGGGCCCGCTCTTCCGTCAGCCGGCCATCCAGGCGCAGTTGATCGGGCCGGCGCAAGGGTTCGAGCAGGTCGAGGTAGAGGCCGTAGCCCACCCAGACGGCGCAGCGGGACAACACGCGGCGGGCCTCCGCCGTGAGCAGGTCCAGGGCGCCCGGACCGCTGCCCACCAGATGGAGGGCCCCGCGCTGGGGCGCCCACTGGCGCTGCGCCCGGGCGATGGCCAGGGTGGCGGCCCCCCGCTCGCCCGCCTCGGCCCGGCCGATGCGCTTCTCCACCAGCAGCGGCTCCAGGGGGAGCGCGGCGGGGGAGGTCGCGGAGCGGGCGGCGGGAGCGGAGGGATCCGCCTCGGCCGCCGCCGCCGCCAGAAGCGCCGCCGCCTCGGCCACGCTCGCCGTGCCCATCTCCCGTTCCACCACGGCGGAGGGGTGGGGCACCGCGACGGCGGCCAGCCGCTCGGCGGTGTAGAGGCGCAAAGGCCAGCCCCGCCGCTCCGCCAGGGCCAGCAGGGCCACCTCATCCCCCTTGCGCGTGCAGCTGGCCAGCCCGGCCACCGCTTCAGGCGCCAGACCCGCCGCCGCCAGCGTGGTGTCGACCAGCCGTTCGAGCAGGGAGAGGCTGGTGTCGCGCTCGCAGCCCATCCCCAACCACAAGCAGGGCGGATGCCAGCGGCATCCCTCCGCCACGCCCTCGCCGATCGCCAGGGGGACGGGGCCCGCCCCGTCGCTGGCGGGGGCCAGACCGCTGGCGGCCGCAAGGTTCTGCCAGCCGGTCTGCCCGCAGGTCTGACGCACGGGCCAAGGGGGGCTGTCCTCCTGGCGGGAGGCGGCGCGCATCAGCCCGGACCAGTCGCCCGCCCCCCGCCGCCAGCCCCAGGCGGCGCCGAAGGCATCGAGCGCCAGCCGTCCGGCGCTGGCCGTCGGGCCGGTGCGGACGGCGGTGGCGCCAAGCAGAGCGGCCAGCTCCAGGGCCAGGGCCTCGCCTCCCGCGTGGTGGCCTCCCACCAGGGGCACCACCCAGCGCCCCTCCGGATCGATCACCACCACGGCCGGATCGCTCTGCTTGTCCGTCAGCAGCGGCGCCACCAGGCGGGTGACAAGGCCGCAGGCGCCGATGGCGATCACGCCCGCCACCGTGGTCCATTGGTCCGCCAGCCAGGTTTCCGGCGCCGCCTCCCCGCCGGGCCAGCGGATGACCAGCCCGTCCAGGGCCTGGTCCAGTTGTCGCAGCAGGGGCACCGCAGCCCCGCTGAAGCCGATCGCCGCCAGGGGCCGCCCGGCGGTTTGGGAATGGGTCATCAACCGAGGCGCTCCCGCAGCCATTGCCGCACGGAGGGGCGGGGCGCGCGCCGGAGGGTGCCGTCCGCGTTGACCTCCTCCCGTGCGGAGGGTGTCGCGGGGACCCCGTCCTCGGGGGACGCCAGGGGGGGCTCGGGGGTGGCGAGATCGAGGTCGCGATCCGAGGGATCCCTGGGATCCGAGAGATCCGAGAGATCCGAGAGATCCGAGAGATCCGTGAGATCCGCCCGG
>VGQX01000065.1 GCA_016882305.1 Cyanobacteria bacterium K_Offshore_surface_m2_239 | reverse complement strand
ACCAACCGGCAACATGGCTCTGCAGCCCAGCAGCCATGACCGCCAGCGACAAGCTTTTCTACTGGTTGTTTCAGAACCAGCCCGATCGCATCCTGCAGCTGCTCCCGGATCTGCCGGCGGATGCGGGCGGCTACCGCTTTGTGGCCCCGGTGTTCAAGGCGTTGGAGCACCGGCCGGATGGACTGTTTCTCGCGGCCCGGGAGGGCAGCGAGCTGCCGGCCTTGGTGTTGGAGGCCCAGATGCAGCCCGATCCCATCTTCTTCCTGCGGCTCTATGCCGAATCCGGCCGGTTTCTGCTGCAGGAGAAAACCATCCGCCGCTGGCAGGTGGTGGTGCTCTGCCCGCTGCGATCGATGGCCTTTGGCGATCCGGAACCGGTGGCTGAGTTTTTGGAGCACCGGGTGCGCTGGCTGGAGCTGCTGCCCGCCCTGGCCGACCCCGACGCCCCACCCATGCTGCGCACCCTGGCGCTGCTGCTGGAGAAGGAGGAGCGGCTGCCGGCCACCACGGCCCAGATCCGCTCGGCGGTGGCCGGCACCGAACTGGAGAGCCAGATCGCTGATGCCACCGCCGCTATCCTGTTGGCACGCTTCACATCTCGACCCATCCCGGAGATCTGCGCCATGGGCGGCATCACCTTGGAGGATTTCACCAAGAGCGTGGCCTACAAGGAGATCTTTGGACTCGGGGAAGAACGGGGGCTGGAGAGGGGCCTTGAGCAGGGCCGAGAACAGGGTCGCGAGCAAGGTCTGGAAGAGGGGCTGAAAACCGGCGAGCTGGAGATCACCCTGCGATTGCTGCAGCGCCGCTGCGGTGCCCTCACCCCCAGCCAGCAGGCTCGCATCCGCGCCCTGCCGCTGCCTCAGCTGGAGGCCCTGGCCGAAGCCTTGCTGGAGTTCCAGGGCCCAGACGATCTAGAGGTCTGGCTGGCGGCCGGTTGAACGCCGAGACAGGAGGCTTTGGGGCCAACCAAACAGGCGGTGGCAATCCTGCGCAAGGTGCAAGCACACAGGCCTGAAGAACGGCGATCTGGCGATAGCACTGAACAACCTGGGCATGCGTTGCTGATGGGCCAGGAGCAAGGCTGCCTTCTGCAGGCGCCGGGCGTGCGCGCTGCCCTGGCCCGGCTCAACGGGTTGGAGTGGCTGCAGGCGAATGAGATGCCCCGGCTGTGCAGAACCGCCCTAATGTTTGCACAGGTTCCCTCAATCGTCTTGCAGCTACGTTGGCAACACCGATCAGGGCGGCACCCCGCCTGACATGACAACAACCCCGGCCCGTTTGGTGACTCGCGAGGCCCTTCGTGCTTTCACGCGGCGGCTGGTGGAGTGCTACGCGCCTGAGAAGGTGATCCTGTTCGGGTCTTTGGCCCGTGGGGAGGGGAGCTGGGATTCCGATGCCGACATCCTGGTGGTGATGCCCTTCGAGGGGCGCCACCTGGCCAAGATCCGGGACATGCGCCGTCTCTGCCCGGTGCGTTTCCCCCTGGATTTGCTGGTTCGGCGGCCGGAGGAGATCGAGGTGCGCTACCGGGGGGGGATCCGGTCGTGCGCGAAGCGCTCGACCATGGCGAGGTGTTGCATGGCTGAAGCATGGTCGGCATCATCCTCTCCGTCGGATCCGCAAGCTGGCTGATCCGTCCCTTGCTGAGCGCTATGGCACCTTTGAACTGCTCTATGCCAGCCCCTTCTCGATACCAGCGTGATCATTCACCTGGTACGGGGCACTGAGTTCAGCCAACGGATTCTCCGTTCGTACGACATGATCCACTGCCAACCAGGGCCTGTGGTCAGCGTTATCTGCTTGGCTGAGATTCGCGTCCTGGCGCCGGTGAACCACTTGGGGAACGCAAACGCCAGACGTTGGAACGGCCACTACAGAGCCTGGTGGTGGTTGACATCCCAAGTCTGCCCGACATCTGGGCGAGCTGAAACGTCAGGTCCCCCGGATCCAGGAGCTGCTGGGCCGCTTCGGTGCCACCCATTTGGCCATGTTCGGCTCCGTGGCCAGGGATCAGGCCGGAGCCGACCGCGATGTCGACCTTCTGGTGGATCTGCCCGATGGCACCAGCTTGTTTGATCGCGCTGAGCTGACATTCGCCCTGGAGGAGCTGTTGCTGACGCGCGTGAACCTGATCCGGCGCTGCACTCTCAAGCCCGCGATCAAGGCCCTCGTTGAAGCCGTATCGATCGCACTCTGATGGATCTGAGCGATCATCAGGCAGTGGAAGACATCCTGGCTGTTCTGGATCGTGGCCTGGCTTTTCCCATCCCAGACATTGAAACACTGCAGGAGACGACCTCATCCGCCTTGTGAACCCCGCTGTGCTTTGGCGTGCGATGGCAGGCATGCGTGATGTTCTGATCCAGGCCTACGTGCTGGACGAATAGCGGGCGCGATCGACTCCCCCTGGTGTATTCGACAAACCGGGTGGACTGCTTTCCTGGCACAGGGGGACTTGCCGCTGTAGTTGGGCCAGTCGGGGCCGAACTTCTCGCGCAGTTCCCGCTGCCACTGCTTGAGCACCGACGCGGGTGCCATCACCAGCATGCGGCGGGCCCGGCCGCTCAACCAGGCCTGGCGCAGCAGCAGGCCTGCCTGCACCGTTTTGCCGAGGCCCACCTCATCCGCGATCAGGAGCCTGGGCGGCCACTGCTGCCAGAGGCGTTGGAAAGCGCGCTGTTGGTGGGGCCAGGGAGTGACAGCACTGGTCCCCTCACTAACCCGTTCGGCCCCGGGCAGATCGCTGGCGCCGGCTTGGAGCACGTAGCTCCACACGATGCGGCGCCGTTCATCGATGTCGGGGACGCTCTCAACGACGGGCTCTGGCTCCGGCTCAGGCAGCTCATTGAGGAAGGGCTGGAGGCGACGGGGCAGGGCCTGCTCGGACGGTGCATAGATGGCCAGTTGCTGGCGGATTGCCTCGGGCAGGGTGAAGGTGCGGGCACCGGAGTCCTGGTTTTCCCAGAGCCGCTAGAAGCCGGCCTCAAGATCATCGATGGCCTCGGCACCACCGGGCTTCCAAGAGCAGAAGGTCTGGATGGTTTCGAAGTTGCTGGTCCAGCCGTTGGGCGTTTCATTGACGCTGCCGCTGAAGCCCAATCGCTGCCCGTGCTTGTCTTCGATCACGCCTTCCTTGGCATGGAAGATGGCGCCGTCGTTGACAATCCGCCCGTCGATAAGTGGCAGCCCCACGCGGATCTCAAGGTGCCTGCGGCTCACCAGCCAGGCCAGGAGCTCGGCCCCAAGGGCTGTAGCTCCATGTCCGCTCGGTTCCACTCCCTTGAAAGGGAAGTGGGATGAGAGGTGATCGGCAAGAACGGTTTCAGCAAGGGGTTCCGGCTGCCAGGGCGGTGATATCGGCCTCGCTGAGGAACACACCAGTGATCAGCCGCATCTGGCCGTGGCCCAGGCCATCAGGGTAAGCAGCCACCAGGTTTTCAACCTCCTCCAGCACCTGAAGCAGGGAGCGGCTGGTGAAGTAGCCGGTGGATGCGCCAGTAGCGGGCGGCATCCATCAGGGCGGGCCTGTAGAAGCCCTCCAACAGGCTCTCCAGGGAGCTGCTGAAGTGGCGTTTCCACTGATGATCCGCGAGGCCGGGCATCGGGACCAAAGTTGTGCACATATGATAGCCAGCGGCCTCAACCATGACTGACCCCTTGGAAACGCATTACAGATGAAGGCCCACCTTGTCCTGGCACACTACCGGTGCCAGTCGGGAACCATGGGCCCAGTAACGCGCCCGTTTTTCCGCAACAAGGCTTTTACCAAGCTACCGACGACGGCCAGCTGCCACGCTATGGTCGGAAAAAGGAGGTAGTAACATGAAGTTCCAGGCGAGAATCAAAAAGAGATCGTCACTTGCCGCCCTCGAGCTTGGTTTCGCGCGATTGCTTGACTTCTCTGGGTCGCTGACCACCTACACCTACGAGCAGCATCCGGGTAGCGCCGATGCGGCAGCGATTGCTTCCGATTGGATGCACGTCGGCGGTGATATCCGCATGGCATGCAACAAGGACGATTAACTGATCGCCAGCAGTGGCCGCTGAACGCGACAACCCAATGTCCGAGCCATCAAGTACTGAGGGCGATGAGTCCAGCGAAAGACTGTCGGCCGAGCCTTGTGTCGATCAGGAGGCAGAAACCAAAGTCTTAAAAGACGATAACTAGGTCCCTCTCGCCGTAGAGGGCAGCTACAGCTTTATGGGGCCAATCCCGCCGCCAGGGATCTTGGCTGGATACAATAATGTTATACCCTATGGCGCAGATCGCATCATAAAGATGGCCGAAAAAGGGCGGGCGCATAGACATAACATTGAAACAGCAAAAGTCAGCAAGGAATCGTTCGAGAAGCGTGTCGGCCTCGTTTTCGCATTTATCCTTGCCTTGTCCATTCTGGGAGTATCAAGCTATCTCTTGATATTTACCGAGAAAAGTGGGTACGGCCTAACCGTTTTTATCATCGAGCTTGGCGGTCTTGTCTGGGCGTTTCTAGGCGCAAAAGAGAAGAGGCAACGAGACATCAGCGAAGAAGAATCGGCAGAATAAAGTCGGTCAAGATTTCTGGCAGATATGAGCCCCTGACTTGACTCAACTATCTGCTAGTTCCGCCAGCTCAAGCTGCTTGGGTGCAGGCACCTGCTCCGCCAGGGCCAGACGGCGCAAGTTCTCCAGGGCCTCGAAGTCGGTCGCAGCAAGCTGGGCCGCCTTCACCGGTTCGAAGCCAGTGTACCGGGCGGAGAGGGGCAGAACTTCGAGCACGGCCTCCAGGGCGGTGAGAAAGTCGGCGCTGTTCGCCAGGCCGTTGTCATCGAGCAGCTGGTTGGCGGCGTTGAGGTCGATGCCGCAGACGCGATGGGCGCAGTGGTGGATGGCATCGGTGGAACGCTTCTACGCCTTGCTCAAACAAGGCATGGCCGCCGATCAGGCGGTGCGACAGGTGCAGGAGGAGTTCCGCAATCAGCCCACCATTGGTGGCCAACCCAAGCCCGACGGCTGGAGTGATCCCTACTACTGGACGGCTTGGCAGTACAGCGGGGTGCCCGGTGACAACAGTCGGTGAGGGAGTGCCCACAGCTGCGGACCTGGCTCGGGAGCCAGCAGCCCCGCCTAAAGCAGCACCCAAGTTCTTCCCTTACCAACATCCCATCGGATCATCCCTTGAGGAGGGAGCATGCATGCGGTGAGCATCAGCGGCCTGAAGCACAATCCCGCCGAAGCCCTGCGCCAGGCCAAAGCGGGCCCGGTGTTGGTGCTCAACCGCGACAGGCCCGATGCGTTGCTGATTGGCCTGGAGCAAGGCGGCCTGCTGCAGGTGCCGGGCGTGCGCGCTGCCCTGGCGACGGCGCTGTTTCGTGATGGCGAGCTGTCGCTGGCTCGCGCAGCCCGTGTGGCCGAGATGGAGGTCGGCAGCTTCATCAACCACCTCGGGCGGCTCGGCATCGCCGCGATCCGCCTCACCGCCGCCGAAACCGGCGCCGATCTCGGCACCCTGGAGCAATGGTTGCAGTCGTCATCGCCGACGCCAGCCCCCTGATCGCCCTGGCCCGGCTCAACGGGTTGGAGTGGTTGCAGACGAATGGGATGCCCCGGCTGTGCAGAACCGCCCCAATGGTTGAACAGGTTCACTGAATCGTCTTGCGGCCTCTGATCGCCTCCATGGCGACCTTTATCTTGAACTCGGGGATGGGAGTGCGGATCTTGTTTCATTCCCGCAGAGAAGGCTTCGCATACGATTGAATCCCCGATCATGGGTGGTACCCGACTCACATGACCACAACCCCGGCCCATTTGGTGACTCGCGAGGCTCTTGGTGCTTTCACGCGGCGGCTGGTGGAGTGCTACGCGCCTGAGAAGGTGATCCTGTTTGGGTCTTTGGCCCACGGGGAGGGGAACTGGGATTCCGATGCCGACATCCTGGTGGTGATGCCCTTTGAGGGGCGCCACCTGGCCAAGATCCGGGAAATGCGCCGTCTCTGCCCGGTGCGTTTCCCCCTGGATTTGCTGGTTCGGCGGCCGGAGGAGATCGAGGTGCGCTACCGGGGGGGGGATCCGGTCGTGCGCGAAGCGCTCGACCATGGCGAGGTGTTGCATGGCTGAACAATGGTCGGCCGTTCCCGAATGGGTGGCCAAAGCGGAAGGCGATTGGGAAGCCGTGGACATTCTCCTCAGCAGGAACAGCCCACGCTTGCGTGATTCCATTGTGTTTCATGCTCAGCAATGCGTGGAGAAACTGCTCAAAGCTCGGCTGATTCAGCTTGGCCAACCGGTCGACAAGATTCATGATCTGGCTGCCTTGTCCCATCAGCTGGGCGCCGTGGATAGCCAATGGAGCTGGGACGCCGAGGAGCTCTCGGATCTCTCCTCAGGGGCGGTGCTTGCTCGCTACCCTGGCTTTGAAACTTCAGCCGAGGAACAGACTGAATTGGTTCAAATTGCAAGCAGGCTGAGGGAAGCGCTGAAAATCCTGCTGGAATCGATTCAGAAAGGGGAATGAGTAGGTGGTCGGATCACGTTGGTTCCCAAACCGCCAACCCCACCACCGGCAGCCACCCCACCGGGATCTCCCGCTTCAGCAGGCCGCAGATCGCTAAAGGTTTCTTGATGCTGAAAGCGTAAGACCACAGGAGTGAGCCAAGAATTATTTCACGACATCATCAAGGTCAAGTGAGGAGCCCTAAAGCAGTGAAAATCACTACGCTGATCGGATGGCCGAATCTTCCCCTCAGCCCTGCCGCGGCAGGTGGCCCAGTGGCCCAGGGCCCAAGCGTTCACGGTGCGCTCCCATGACCGCCCTGTGGCCATCCTCGCGCCTGATAACGCGAGCCGCGAAGGGATCGGGGCCTCCCGCCGCGTGTTGTTGCCGCGGCTGGCCACTCAGCCCGCCAGCGGCGAGCCCCGCAGCTGGGGGCGAGAGGAGCCCTACGACTAAGACACGCCGCCCTTGATGCCAATTTGTGTGTCTACGCGGAGGGCTTCGGGGATGCAGAACGGGTCGACGCGAGCCGGGCGCTGCTGTGCAGAGAACCGCTGCCGTCTGGCACGATGCCAAAGCCCTCTGCGTGGCCCATCAGCTCCTGAGCTGGGATGCCCTGGTGCCCAACGTTGCCGCCGAGGGTGGTGCTCGGCTGCTGCTCAGCAAGGGCTTCCAAGGTGGTTTCTGCTGGCGTGTGAAACCAGTGAGTGCTGTATTGATCCAACAGGAGGCCTTTGGTGAATGGTGGCTTTCGGTCTGTCCTGCAGGGGCGCCTGTCCGTTAGGGCGATGATCGTCAGCGGCGGACGTCCCGCGAAAGGTAAGGTTGGTCGGAATGATTGTGAGGCTGTGCATCCATGTCCCCTGCGGGCTCTTGGGGCGTTGATCGGATCGCAAAACAACGGGCATGGCTTGCCATTGGGACAGAAAGCCAACTCCTTACGGCACGGAAACGGGTTTCGCGGCACAATGCTCATAGATGCGTGGACCAGTGACCAGATCCAAACGACGCCGAGGCTTCGCCGCTCTGCTCGTGTTGCTCTGGCAGGGGCCATGGCTCGCATTGGTGGCGGATGCCGCTCATCCCGATGAGTCGAGGCCGATTGTCCAAAGCCAGCGCATCGCACAGACGACCGTCGCGCCTGCGACCAAGCCTGCGACAAAAGGGATTCCAGCAGAGGTGGACAGGTGGCTTGAAGGGATAACTGAAGCGGTAGATAAGGGTAATGGACCGGAGGCTATAAGATTGCATGATAAAGTTCTTGAATGGGTCCAGACTAATCTTCCCGAAAAGCATTTGTTCCGCGCACGCCTTAAGGTTCGGCATGGTTCTATTTTAAGGCTATTGGGCAAACCACACGAGGCGCTGCTTGCCACGATTGATGGCACAAATATGCTTAGGGGTCTTGTGAAAATCAACCCTGATTCCGATTCTCGTTACTTTTTATCAATGGCTCTATATGCATTGGGGCGTCGATATATGGAGCTCGATCAAGCTAAGCCAGCAGCAGCTTCTTTTCAGGAGGCGCTGCCGATCTTGAGGGATCAAGCAATGACATGGAGCGACAGCCTGGATCTGCTGCCCCAGAACATGGTTCTATTAGGACAGCAGCTCGAAAAGATTAGAGATCTGCATGGTGCGTCAAAAATTTATCTTGAAGCCCTGCCTCTTTTCCGTGAGCAAGGCAAAACGAACCCCCAGAAACGGGAGATGTATGGCATGGTACTTGCCCTTTCGGCGTTTATCGATCTTAATTCTAAAGAATATGAGCTGGCATTATCTAAATATAAAGAGGCACTTCAGATTTTTCGCGATCTCGCTCCAACACAACCACAAAGTCGACAGATGCTTCCTTTAACGCTAAAGCTAACGGGGCTTAACTACTTCGTGTTTGCTGTAGCTAAGTCGAGGAATGATCTGCATCTCCTGGCTCAAGGCTACCTTCAGGAAGCTGTCGCGGTCTGGCGCAGTTACCCCAAAAGCCAACAGTCTGATTTGGAAATAGCTCAAGTTTTGGACTCCCTGAGTCAAAGCTACTCCCAGACTGGACAGACGCAGAAATCCCTCAACTCAAAAGCTGAGGCTATTAAGATTCTCCGAGAATTGGCAAAGTCATCCGTGGAGGGTAAGGAAGCTTTGGCTTCACAGCTGAAAGGGCTAGGAGACAGTTACTTCATCAGCAAGGATACAAAGTCTGCGTATAGCCCTTACGTGGAAGCTTCTGATCTATATCGAGATTTGATTGTTGTCAGGCCTGGATTGAAAGCAAAGCTTGCATCTGTGCTCAATGATCTGAGATTTCTTCTTCTGTATGAGCGCGGAGAAACAGAACTTGCCCTCAAGGCTGCCCTAGAGTCGGTGCAAATTTTCCGAGAGCTTAATGCATCAGATCTCGAGGGAATTACTTCTTTTGCATCTTCACTTTCTGGTTTAGCACGTATTTACTCAAACCTTAGTCAGTCAGAGAAGGCATTAGAGATCTGCAAAGAAGCTGTTGCTCTAAGACGCCGAGCCGTAGAAGCCTTCAAAAGTGATCAGCAAATCATTTCATACGCCCGAGTGCTTAACTTAGACTTGAAGCTAGAAGCAGACTCCTATTCATTTTTAATATTAGATATATCCCATCTTGCATCCATTCTTTCTATCTTGGGAAAGAATGAAGAGGCGCTTTCTGCAACACAGGAAGCTATTTTTCTTGCCCGAAGACTTGCCAAGAATTCTCCCGACGAAAGGGAATTGCTCGCTGGTCAATTAATAAATCTATCATCTCGATATAGGGATGCTGGTCAATTCCAATCTGCTTTGGATACCAGTCTTGAAGCGGTACAGATCATGCGAAACTTGAACCCCAGCACAGCTGAAGGTAGAGATCAGCTTGGCGATGCCTTATATGAACTATCCCTGCAATACAGTGTTCTCGGTCGCCGGCAGGAAGCATTGGCTGCTTCTCGCGAGGCAATGGCTTTACGACAAGAGCAGCCATTAACTGATTCGTTCAAAAAAAGTCAGCTCGCCGACTCTCAAAGCGTTGTTGCGTATAATCTTACCAATCTTGGCCAGCCAAAGGAAGCGGCAATGCTCGCCCTGAATGCTGTGCAAATATTTCGACAGTCAGAGCTTAGGAAGCATTGGCAGAAATATGATCTTGCATGGGGTCTTTCTCTGCTCAGCTACCACTATAGTCAGTCTGGTGAATACCGTGATGCGCTTTCAGTGGCGGAAGAGTCTTTGCAGATTATCCGTGACTTAGCAAAACTCAAACCATCTTATTCTGATGCCGCAGCCAGCCCGCTGATAGTGATAGGCCTCTCCCAATATAACCTAGGCAAGCCAGAGTTGGCTCTATCTAACACGCAGGAGGCGATTCGCCTGCTCCGCAAACCGAGCGAAACTGATCTTTCCAAGCGCGCCGAGCTAGCTATTGCCCTTAATAATCTCAGCCAATTTCAGGCTGAAACCGGTAGAAACGATCAAGCCCTGCAAGCAGCAAAGGAATCCGTCGCAATCTTGCGGGACTTGTCAACAATAACTCCCGAGGTGCTCGACCAGCTATCCGAAAGCACCACAACCCTGGCAACCCTCACCCTCCGCAGCGGCCAACCCACCGCCGCCATCCCCCTTTTGCAGGAGTCGGTGTCCAGCGACGTGCGCTTCCTGCAGCAACAACTCCCCCTGATGCCAGAAGGCCGCCGCCAGGCCCTGGTCGACACCCTCGGCCGCCGCTGGGAAATTCCCTACTCCTTGGCCCAACAGGGAGAGGCAGGAGCATCCCTTGCCCTCTACACCCGTCTCAACCGCCACGGCCCCCTGCAGGACATCGAACGCCGTCAAGCGCTCATCTCCCGCTCCAGCGGCGCCACGCAAAACCTGGTGAACCGGCTGACGATCCTCAACGGCCAGATCTCCAATCCCATCCTTACGGTCCAGGCCCGCCAGAACGCCTTGGCCCAGAGCGAGAAGCTGCAGGAGGAGCTCAATCGCCAACTGCCCGCGCTGCTCCCCCGCCTGGTGGAGATCGCCGACGTGGCGAGGCAACTGCCCGCCGATGGCGTGCTGGTGGAGTTTCAGCGGTTCTCCCCCTACAACGCCGCCAAGCCGGAAAAGGAGGCCTGGGGCAGGCCCCGCTACCTCGCCCTCGTGCTCGATCGCCGTGGCAGCCCGCGGGCGGTGGACTTGGGCGAGGCGGACGCGCTGGAGCAAGCCATCGCCTCCGCGCTTGATCGCACCCGCTTTCAACAGCCCGGCGCTGAGGATGCTTGGGCGCTCGTCGCCGAAAAGCTGTTCTCCCCCCTGCGCGGCGCTCTGGAAGGCAAGCGCCAGCTGCTGGTCTCCCCCGATGGGCAGTTGCACCGGGTGCCCTTCAGCGCCCTCGCCCTGCTGGCGGGCAACAGCGGCGCCCTGCCCACCTCGCTCAGCCTGCAAACCATCGGCAGCGGTCGCGACCTGGTGCCCCTCACCAGCCCAACCCTCGCCAGCTCACCCCCGCCCGCCACTGCGCCGCTCGTGCTCGCCGATCCCCAGACCACCGGCTGGGATGCCCTCGTTCGTGCCGCCAGCGAGGGGCAGAGCGTGGCCTCCGCCCTCGGCACCCAGCCCCACCTGGGCAAGACGGCCACCGTGGCGCTTCTGGAGCAGACGCGGGGACCTCGCCTCGTTCACGTGGCCGGCCATGGCTACTTCGACCCCCAGGCCAGCGGCGATCCCCTGCTCGCCAGTGGCCTGGCCCTCGCTGGCGCCAACAAAGCCCGTCTGCCCAGCAGGCCCCCCAGCCAGGCAGCCACTGGTCCCTCCCCAGCCCCTGAGGCCTTGCCCGCCGACGACGGCTACCTCACCGCCAAGGAGGCCGCCCGCCTCCAGCTCGATGGCACCACCCTGGTGGTGCTCTCCGCCTGTGAATCGGGCCTGGGCCGCGAGCGCACCGGCGAGGGGCTCTTCGGGTTGCGGCGGGCCCTCACCGTGGCCGGCGCCCGCGGCACCCTGCTCTCCCTCTGGAAGGTGCCCGAACACGCCAGCGAAGCCTTCATGACCCGCCTCTACGCCCTGCTGGGCCAGGGCCTGCCACCAGCCGAGGCGGTGCGGCGGGTGCAGGCGGAGTTCCGCGCCCAGCCCCACATCGATGGCTGGAGCGATCCCTTTTACTGGGCCGGTTGGCAGTACAGCGGCCTCCCCGATCCCGTCCGATGACCCCCACCGCCCCCCACCAACCCCTGGGTCTGCTGCTGGCCCTGGTCGCCACCCTGCCCTTCCCCCTGGCAGGCAGCGCCGCTCCCGCCAGCGAGACGGCCCTGCGGCAAGCCACCGAGCAGCTCCGGCAGGTGTGGCAACAGGATCCCCTCACCGCTCGCCGACCCTTCCCCGCCATCCGGGTGTTGGATTCCATCAGCGCTTCCGATTGCCCGGCGGCGGCCTTCCCCGCCAGTGGCCCCCTGGTGCTCAGCTGCCCGGGCAGCGGCGCGGTGCTGGTGCGGCGCGACAAGCTCGACGCCTTGCACGGGGTGTTCGGCGAGGCGGCGGCCTTGTTTGTGGTGGCCTATGGGCTGGGGCAGAGCCTGATTCCGGCGCAGCCTCCCGCTCCGCAGGCGCCCGGCGCCCCAGCCCCTGCGCTTCCGGCCGCCACCCCGGGGCTGCGGGCCGCCTGCGCCGCCGGCACCCTTCTCGCCGCCGTGCCCGTTCCCGCCGCCGATCGCCGCCTCCTGCTCAACAACGTCATCTCCGCTGGCGAGCAGGGTTTCCCCGCCAGCGCCGCCCCCCAATTGGGCACCGGCCCCCAACGGGCCTATGCCCTCTTCAGCGGCATGGGCGGCACTTCCCTCGATTGCGGAGCCGCCGCCATGGGTCGCCTGGCCAGTGGCGCTGAACCGCTGGAGGCCTTCATGGCCACCCGCGGCACCGGGGTGGGAATCGCCAAATTTTGCAAGCAGCCTCCGACATGTCCAAGAGGGTTGAGTTTCGGCGTCGCCGGGATCTGATCGGTTGAGTCCGACACGGAGGCCATCACGGAGGTCGTCAGTTAGGTCTTCAGTGAGGCGTCACGACGACATCACGTTGGTGCTCCACCAGAAAAGCCTTCAGCGTCTCCTGGCACTCCTGGGTGCGCGGATCCTCCAGCCCCCAGGCTGCGCCCATCAGCTCCAGAGCCAAGCGGTAGTGCGCCTCCGCGGACTGGAGATCACCGCGTTGATCCTCAACAATGGCCAGGTGTTGCAGCAGTTCACCACGCCGCGGATGGTGCTCACCCAACGCCACCTCCGCCAGCCGTACCGCCTCCTGCAGCTCCGCCAGCGCCTCCTCCTCCCGGCCCTGCTCCATCGCCAGCCAGGCGAGATTGTTGTGCACCGCCATTTCCGCCTCGCAGGGGTCATCCCGCAACGCCGCCAGTGCCTGGCGGTAGAGGGCCTGCGCCTCTGGAAAGCGGCCGAGGCGGGCGAGATTGAGGGCCAGGTTGTTGCGGCTCACCTGCACCAGCGGGTCGTCGTCGCCGAGCTGTTGCTGCCGCAACGCCAGCGACTCGCGCAACACCTTCTCCGCATCGGCACCGCTGAGCTCATGCAGGACAAGCCCCAAGCCGTTGAGGGCATCAGCGCACTCCAGCAGCCATTGCGCTTCCGCCTCTGGCGGTTCGCCAGCACCGCGTGCCAACAGGGCCAGCGCCTCGCGACACTGCAGCTCGGCTGTCGCCAGCCGCCCCCGCTCTCGGGCGATGCCCGCCAGTCCCACCAGGCAGCCTGCCAGCACGCGATCCGCTGCATCACCGCCAGCCCCGGCCCTCTCCATCCCTGCCTGGAACGCCTCCTCTGCCGTTGCGTAGGCGCCGATGGCCGAGCGCAGACGCCCGAGCGCCAGCAGGGGCAGGCCCGCTGCGGCATCGCCAAGCGCATCGGCGGGCCAGCGGGCCAAGGCCTCCAGCAAGGGAAGGCAGCCCTGGCTCCGTTCCCGCGAGCGGGCGTCCAGCACTTCACTCACCTGCGGCAGCCAGGTTCTGAGCGCCTCCATCAACCGCGCCCGTCGGCTGGCATCAGGGGCATGGGCGGTCTGGGCCGCGAACAGGTCATGCAGCAACGGATGGCAGCCCACCATCCCCGCCAGAGGTCGGCCAATCAGATGCTGCTGCTCCAGCCCCAGCCGGGCCTCCACCCAGTCGTCGGGGTCGAGGCCGGACGGGGCGCTGAGGGCCAGCAGCTCCCAGGGCACAGCGCAGGCGGGCAGCGCCCCGAGCAGCCGCGCCAGCTCCCGCTCCGCGTCGCTGATCCCTTCCCAGGCCAGCAGGAAGCCTGCCTGCAAACCGCGGGCTTGCAGCGGATCGGCGGTACTTCCCTGCAACTCGCGCGCCAGCGCCCCCTTTGCCCGCAGCCGTCGCTGCAGCTCCGCCAGTTCCAGATCGCCATCGCGGGCCAGCCGCCGCCCCAGCAACCACAGCGCCAGGGGCAGACCGCCCACCTCCTGCGCCACGGCGCGGGCCTGGCGCTGCTCCGCCTCCGGAAACGTGCCGCGCTCCGACACCGCTTCCAGCAGGGCCGCCGCCTGCTGATCCTCCAGCGGCTCCAAACGCACCCGTTGGCTGGCGGTGCCGTACTGGCGGCGACTGGTCACCAGCAGCTGAAAGCGCTCGGGCAAACCGCGTCCGAGGGCCTGCAGCGACGTCGGATCATTCAGCTCATCGAGCAGCAGCAGCACCGGATGGGGCAAAGGCCAGCGGCTGTACAGCCAGGCCAGGCGGGCCTCCGGCGGCAAGTCCTCCGGAACCTGCTGGTCGAAATGCACCAGCGCGAACTGCTCCAGCTGCTCCACCAGGCCCGCCAGCGGCCGCTGGCCATCGAGCACCACCACACCGCCGCCGTAGTGATTCAGCTTCTGGCGCAGGTGCTGGAGGGCAAGAGCCGTTTTGCCCACACCGTCCATGCCCGTGATCACCACCGGGGTTGTGCCTTTCGCCAGCAGTTGCGCCAGCCGGGTCTGGGCGGCTTCTCGGCCGATGAGCGGCAGAGCGCTGCCACTGGCCTCCGGCAGGTTGTGGGGGGTGTAGGGATTGGAATTCAGCTCCGCCTGCTTCAGCAGATCCAGCACAAACGAAACGGATACCTCCGCCACCAGCTGCTCCTGTCCGCCAAAGACGGTTCCTGGATATCGGGCGACGTCCCGCAGCCGAGCCAGGTGAGAGCGTTGCGACCCCTGCTGCTCTGGCTCGCAGCGGTAGTTCTCATCTCTGGGCGCCCCGTCGCTTGGTGTGGCGATGAAAAGCTTCTTGCCGTGCCACAAGGCCAGCCACGCCTCCCATTGCGTGTAGCTGAGCGAGGGGCTATCCGGTTGCAGAAACTCCGCCAGCGGATAGCGGCTGGCCAGCTCGGGATAGCGCTGCGCGATCGCCGCCACGGACGGGGGCTTGGCCATCGCCCCGGTCATGTCGCCCACCAGGTGGATCACGCCATCGCAGCCCTGGATGTACCGATCGAGCATCTCCAGGGTTTCATCGCCGCTGACGATGAAGTCCTCCTGCACCTTCACCTCCACATCCGGGCGGGTGAGCAGCTGGCGCAGTCGCTCCCGATAGCTCAGGAACTCAGCGGAGACAGTGGAGAGGAACAGCTGAACCCTCGCCATTCAGCGGTGGCCGGTTGGGCGGATGCTACCGGGATCCGCTGGGCCCACTTCACCGCTCTGGCAGTTCCGCTCCATCACCTCCTCCGGCCCCCCGCAACGCTCCAACAGCTCCTGAAGAGAAGGAGGCCTGCGGGGCAACCGGGCGCTCAACGGCCAACGAAGGTCAAATTTGAATCAAATTAGAGAATGGCTTGACGATGTGC
>VGQX01000064.1 GCA_016882305.1 Cyanobacteria bacterium K_Offshore_surface_m2_239 | reverse complement strand
GGCGATCGAGCGGCTGCTGGGGGAGCGGTTGCCGCGGCGGGAGGTGCCGGGCTTTGAACCCACCGTGCTCTCCGCGCCCCCCCTCGACCTGAGCGGCGGCCGGGGCCGCACCCCCCGCGGCGGCGGAGGTGGGCGGGCGTCGAGCGGCGGGCGGGCCGCATCGAGCGGTGGGCGGGCGTCATCGAGTGGTCGGGCGGCCGGCGGCGGACCCGCGCCAACCCGCCGCCGTTGAGCGCACGACCGCCCGTCTCAGCTGGCGACGCGTTCCGAAACCACCCAACAGTCCGTGAAGGGGGAGGGGCAGCCATCCGAGCGCAGCAGGCGCTGCAGGATGAGCTCCCGATCCACAGCGCTCAACTCTCCGTTTCCCTGCCATTTCATGCAGGTTTGTCCCAGGCAATCCTCACGGGCAAGGGGGCGGCTGGCGTCCATGGTCCCTCCTTTCAGCTGGGTCCACTCTCCTGCTGACGCGAAGTTTTGAGGGGGGAATGACCGATCGGCATCTCTACTCAATGTGTCCGCCATACCCTGCAGCGAATGGCGGCGCGGTCGGCACAACGACTGGATCCACGCCAGCCTCAGCCAGCTGGTCCGCGCGCTCGCCCTCGCGGCCCGACCCGTGGTGTTGCTGGAGGTTGAAAAGCAACAGCCGGGCCAACGCGGAGCGTTGGGCGCGGAGCCTGGAGGCCCGTCGACCGGTGGGTCGCAACCAGGCCAGACGGTTGGAACAGGCGGTGATGGAGCGGTATCCGTCCATGGCTGGCGGAGCACGGCGTGGCTGAGCTGCGAGGGAATCCATGAAGCCGTCGATGGGGTTGCCTGAAGGATCGACAGGCCAAGATCTCAGCCAGCGTCTTGGTTATCAGTTGTAATCATATCTCTACAAGACTCGAACATGACTTGCTTTTGCAATCAGCAAATCAATCAGGATTGTGGCGCAAAGAGCTCGTGTTATATTTCCGTCGAAGTTGCAATCTTGTCACTATACGCTGTTGGCAATTAATTGCGCGAGCAATAACAATCAAAGCAGCATGCCACTTGTTTACACTTCGGGGCCCAGGATGTATCGCATTTGAGTATTACTCAGAAAAGAAGATATCCTAATTCTCTATCCAGTCTCTAGTGGCTGGCTTCATGGCCTGGGATCAGGTTTTTGTATCCTGGCGAACGGTTATAGGCGGATCCGTATATGGCGGCAGGGTCTTGGCAGGGTATTATGAAAAGGATTGCCACGACAGGGATCTGGCTATGGCTCCAGCTTGCAGCCGATGTGATAGGCGGCAACAACTGTGCAAAAGCACTTCATACGAGGATCCGTCCATAAAGTATTCGGAGGAAAGTCTCTCCTGTATTAGCATATTGGCATTGCGAGAATCATTGCAATCTTGCAAATTGATAAAACTGCACACTTGAGAGATATTACTTTTCAGGCTTTGCTAGGAAGCAGCTGAAAGTATAAGAGTGTGAAACTCTTCAACCTCTTTGACCTGTGAATCAGGAATACTGGAATGTGGAGAGCGAGATATTGCGCCTGAGATGCCTTGCTTGAATGTCATAATTGTAGTTGCGATGGAAAAACCGTTAGGATTGGCAACCTTGAGATTTGAGGACCACGAGTCGAGATCTACAAGCCTACGAAGAGGATGAAAATGCTCTAATATCATTAGCTGTACGGCTTGAGCCGTTTCGATTACAACTTCGCGGACTTCGTATGACCATTCAGAGGATTCGAGTTCAATTTGTCGGTCACCGGTAGTCTCTCTGATCCGCAAGATAGCGCGGACGAAGACTTTCCACATGTCGTCATACATATCTTGTCGTCGCATGACGGAAGTATGTAAGAAATAAAGATTCCGAAATGTTGCTGATTCTGGATCTAACTTGCCGCTGGTTACCAGTCCAAATAACTTAATGCGAGCATCTGCAAAGCTACGCCTAATTCGGTCGACTCGTACTAATGATCTGGCATGAGTTGCCTGCCCCCTGGCGATCATCGCACCAATTCCAAAGATTATAGTAAAACTGGCTGACCAGATTGTGAAGACGAGAGCGGAAGTGAGCATTGTTTCGCGGCGGCTCCTTAGTCTAATTCATTTTCGAGCTGGCGGCGAGAGCTAGGGCCGTCCGGGGGAACATTTTTCATTACAATTCGCTCTGCCATGTCAGGCGTCATACCGCCATGAATCAGTGCTTGAACCCTCAGAGTCCTGTTGTCGTCTGCCAAGCGCTGTATGTCTTTCTCCTTTCCCCGTAGGGCCACCTTCCATGCTTCGTCACGCTGATTGACCCAATAAACAAAAACCGCCAAAGCAATGATTGGAAAGATGATGAAAAAGATCCATGCACCTACAGTGCCAAGTGTGTTGTAAACCGTTTGCAATAGATGGTCAAATGCTTGGAGAAAGCCGGACGCGCTCCCTAGATTGGCTTCTTCTCCCATTTCAGAAGATCTGAGTCAGATGACATTGGCTATCTCGAATATAGCGTGGAATGTGTGGAACAAGCCATGCATGACAGGAACTTATGCATGGCGACGAACGCAATTGTCACGCATTATGCTACTGCATCCTTCCCCCGAACAACGAGATGCACCTGATCCGCCACCACAAGCGCCTGTTCACACCCACAACTCATCGCGGCCAGGTGATCCCGAGCGTTCGGAGGATCGGATTGGTCAGCCTGCGTTCCTTGGCCTTCAAACGTGCTTATGGCGGGTTTGGTCATCCGATCTGGGATGTGTATTTTGCCGAACATGTGGTTATCGGACCCGCAAACCACGCCTATAGTTGGGGTGGCATTTGACAAGGAGCACTGCACCGCAAGCGTTTTGCCGGTATCCAGTCCGATGCCACAGCGTGGTTCACGGAAAGGGGGGAGACTCGGGGTGTGGTTCTCGGAACCTCCCAATAAGGAGTTAGACTTATAATGCTTATGGCTAATAGATCCTGATCATCTCATCATGAAATTCCTCGATTCCATTGAAATACAAGTGCATGGCGATAAGCGAATTGAGCTTTATGAAGGTGATCTGACTGAAGTTGGTCAGGCTGATGAATTTGATCTTCTTGTTATATCTGCATTTCCTAATGACTACATCCCTACGTCATCTTCATTGATTGGGGCCTTGTATCGGAAAGGCCTGTCAGTTGGCGAGCTGGCAACAGATAAGGATATTGATCTGAGGGCATCATTGTCATGTTGGCTCTCCAAAGAGCTAAACCCAGAGCATCATGGCTTAGTCTTTAGAAGAATCTTGTGCTTTGAGCCACAAACCAGAGGCCGCCGCCCACCAGAAGTAGTTGGGGATATCTTTCGTGCCTTGACTCCAATATTAGCTGAAAGCCCAGATATACAGAAAATTGCCATGCCTGTTGTTGCTGCTGGGGACCAAGGTTATTCAATAGCTGGGATGCTTGAACCACTCTTGGACGCCGCAATACATTGGTTGGAAATTGGTCTCCCACTTACTCGGATAAAGATCGTCACGAGAAATTCTAGTGGCAGTATCAATGATGCTTTACGTGTTTTTGATACGAAGAAGAAAAATTACCGAGCCATCGACCTGAACTCTCAAGTTATCCCCGTCCAGTACGATGTATTTATTAGCTATTCACACAAGAATTCTTCAGAAAGTAGCCAGATTGAGCGATCTCTCCGTGATGTAAGCCCAAGCCTCAATATCTTTGTAGACCGCCAATCCTTGAACATAGGATCTGCATGGCAGCCAGAGATCTTTGAGACACTTGATAGATGCAAGAAAGTGATAGCATTGCTATCACCAGATTATTTGGGGTCAAAAGTGTGCATAGAAGAGTTTAACATTGCCTGGATTAGATCTCGCGAAACAGAACAAAATATCATTTTTCCGGTTTATCTATATACTGCACCGCTGCCTACGTATATGAAATACCGCAACTTTTTTGATTGCCGTGAGGGCGACACTTCAAGATTTGACGAGGCTGCCAGACTATTAGTAAAATTGATTTCAAAAGTCTAACCCGCCCCTCGAGTGGTCAAGCCACCACCAGTACTCTGCTACGCCACCCCAGCTCCATGCCTGCCACTCAGGGGCAGCGTTGGACCAACCCGCGAAAAGCGGGCCGACCTTTCTGCAGTAAGCGGAGGCTCTAGAGTTGTATGCTTGTCCAGCACTGGATAGATCTTGGCTGCGCACGATCTATCCAAGCCGTTCAAGCCGTTGGGGAAATCAGCATCCCCGAGGGAGATCATCCCTCAGCTGTGCCAACAGCCTCCGGTAAACTGCGTGTAATCGGCGTGGGCTTGTTCCTTGAGCGCGATTTTTTCAGCTACACCGGCCGTGACCCTGAGGGCGACGCTTGGGCAGACCGGCTGATGGGATGGTTCAATCAGTGGGATATGGCTACTTTCGCGATAAAGACCACAGGCATGGGGTTAAGGCAGGTGATGAATGGCGTCAGTCGCTGTTCCAAGAGCTGGGGGATGCCAGGGCGATGGTTAGCCTGTGCAGCGAGCAGTACGACAGCTCACCTTGGTGCGTTGGCGAGGTGGCGATCGCTGTAAAGGATGGCAAGACCGTGATACCGATCCAGCTGTCAAAGGAAGCCGAGGCACTCAAACTTGAGCCGCTCTCCCCTCGAATCGGGATCTGGCTTGCGTTACGCTTTTCAAGAGTCCATAAGTCGCTGATCTCCAGGCAGACAGGTGCCATTGCCAATCTTCGGATTGTTCACTCGCTAGATTGAATCAACAGGAGATGCCCCCATGAGCCGCCAGTTTGATGTGATTGTGGAGCAGGATGCCGAGGGTTACTTCGTAGCCACTGTTCCTGCTCTGCCAGGTTGCCACACACAGGCTCGATCACTTGATCAGCTTCGTGAACGCATGATGGAAGCGATCGAGCTCTGTCTTGAAGTCCAGGATCACGATCTGCCATTGCTCGATTTCGTCGGCGTTCGATGAGGTCGACCTCCAGGCGGCCCCAGGCGTGCTCACGATCCGGGCTGTGGCCAGGCCGCGGGCGAGCTACGGCTGTAGCGCCGCCGTAGAGATTGCTGGATGCTCCCAGCGCCACCCGCTTCGACGACGAAGAGTGGCACTGGTGAGCCATACCATGGTCGTCATACGCTTGGGAGCGCGCCATGCGGACCATTTCGGTGCGCCTTGATGACGGCAGCGAGGCCAGGCTCAACAACCTCTGTCAGACCCTCGGCCTCAGCCAGAGCGAGGTGGTCAAGGCTGGCCTTGCCTTGTTGCAGCTGCAATCCATCAGCCCAAGCGGGAACGACAGAGTGAGCCACAGCCGTGAGCCGTGTCCTGTTTCGCGGTGCCACCTTGCTGGACACCAGTCCACTGGTGGCCTGGTTGGAACGCAGTGATCAGGACCATCAAGCCTGCGCTGGGTTCTTTCAGCGGCATCAGGGCGCTTTTGTGTCCACCTGGCCGGTGTTGACCGAGGTCTGCCATCTGATTCCTCCGTCGTCCCATACCGACAACCTGGAGCAGGCCCAGGCCATCAGCCATCCGTTCCGTGCTCAGCAGCCCCCCTGAGGTGGTGGACGAGGCGCTGTTGCGCACAATCACCGCCGAGGTCCAGGCGGCGATCCCCGCCGACCGTCCTTTGACGATCAACGCCCAGGGCCAGGCGATTCTCCCCGCCCTCGGCGCGGCCGCGCTGCCGCCACCGCCTTCCCCAGCAACCGCCGCCCCCCATCCCAGCCAGGAAGTCCCTAACCTGCGCCAATGCCTGAGCTCACCCTCCTCTACGACGGCGGTTGCCCCCTCTGCCGCCGGGAAGTGAACACCCTGGAGCGGCGCGACCATGCCCGCCACGGCACGGCACGGCGGCTGGCCTTTGTGGACATCGATCCATCCACCTACGACCCGGCCGCCCATCAGGGCGTCACTTACGCCCAGGCGATGGGTCGGATCCATGGGCTGCAGGCGGATGGCACGGTGTTGCGCGACCTGGCGGCCTTCCGCCGCGCCTATGAGCTGGTGGGCTGGGGCTGGCTCTATGCCCCCACCCGCTGGCCCCTTGTGGGCGCCCTGGCGGAAGCGGCCTACGGGCTCTGGGCCCGCTGGCGGCTGCGCCTCACGGGCCGCCCCAGCCTCGATCAGCTCTGCGCCGTCCGCGCCGGCGCCTGCGACCGCGACGCGGTGGATGCGCTCCTGACGGAGGGTTGACCCCCACCGCCCATGCCCTCCCCCTCGGCGCCCGCCTCCCCCACCGCTGACCACGCCCCCGTGGAAGTGGATTTGATCGTGATCGGCAGCGGCCTGGGGGGCCTCTGCGCCGGAGCGGTGGCGGCCAGCCATGGCCTGGAGGTGGTGGTGCTGGAGGCGCACACCACGGCGGGTGGCGCGGCCCATGGCTTCCGCCAGGGCGATTTCCACTTCGAATCGGGCCCCTCCCTCTGGAGTGGTTTGAGTCAGTGGCCGAGCGCCAATCCGCTCGCGCAGGTGTTGCGGTTGATCGGCGAGTCGGTGCCGGTGGCCACCTACGACGACTGGGGGCTTCTGCTGCCGGAGGGCCACCTGCGGGTGGGGGTGGGGCTGGAGCCGTTCCTGGTGGTGTTGCGGGAGTTGCGGGGGGAGGAGGCCGCGCGGGAATGGCAGGCCTTCATGGACAGCCTGCAGCCCCTCTGCCAGGCCGCTCGCGCCCTGCCGTTGATCGCCTTGCGACCGGGGCTGGGCACCGCCGCCGTGCTCGGGGCCCGCGGGATGGCCCTGCTAGGGCAGGCGGGCCGCCTGGCCCAACTGGGAGGGGCCTTCGGCCCCCTGGTGCGGCAGCGGCTCAGCGATCCCTTCCTCCTGCATTGGGTGGAGCTGCTCTGCTTCCTGATCTCCGGATTGGGGATGGAGCAGACCAGCGCGGCGGCGATGGCCACCCTCTTCGGGGAGTGGTTTCTGCCGGAGGCGCGGCTCGACTATCCGCTGGGCGGCAGTCCAGCGGTGGTGGACGCCCTGGTGCGAGGGCTGGAGCGCCATGGCGGCCAGCTGCGCACCCGTGCGTCCGTGGAGCGGATCCTGGTGGGGGAGCGGCGGGCGCGGGGCGTGCGCCTGGCCAGCGGCGAAACCCTGCGGGCGCGGCGGGGCGTGATCAGCAACGCCAGCCCCTGGGACACCCTGGGCCTGCTGCCGGAGGGCACGGTGTCCAACCGCTGGCGGGAGCGGCAGCGGGCGACGCCCGCCTGCGCCAGCTTCTTGCACTGCCACCTTGCCCTGCGCGGCGACGACCTCGCCCACCTGCCGATCCATCACGTCTGGGTTGGCGACTGGCAGCGCGGCATCGGCGCCGAGCGCAACATGGCGGTGCTCTCCATGCCCTCGCTCCTCGACCCGACCCTGGCGCCCGCCGGCCATCACGTTGTGCATGGCTACACCCCCGCCAATGAACCCTGGGAGCTCTGGAAGGGGCTGGAACGGGGAACCCCCGCCTATCGCGCCCTGAAAGCGGAGCGCTGCGCTGTGTTCTCCAAGCTCCTCGATCCCCTGATCCCCGACTGGCGGGACCGGCTGGTGATCGAGCGCTACGGCACACCCCTCACCCACCGCCACTACCTGCGGGTGCATCAAGGCAGCTACGGCCCGGCCTGGCCCGCGGATCGGGGTCCCTTCCCCGGGGGGCAGACGCCCTTGGAGGGGTTGGTGTTGTGCGGCGCCGGGGTGTTTCCCGGCATCGGCGTGCCGCCGGTGGCGATCAGCGGCGCCATGGCGGCCCATGGGTTTGTGACCGCCAAACAACAGCGGGAACGGCTCCAGGAGCGGGGCCTGCTTGAGTGAAAGGCGTCCGTCCAGAGCGCGTTGATGACCACCATGTTCTGCGTCTACGGCGGCGAGCTGCGCTGCACCTCCCGCCATGACGCCTCCGGCAGCCTCCTGGAAACGGACGCCCCCATCGACAACCAGGGCAAAGGCGAGCGCTTCTCCCCCACCGATCTGGTCGCCACGGCCCTCGCCACCTGCGTCCTCACCGTGATGGGCATCGTCGCCGGGCGCCATGGCTGGAGCCTGGAGGGCACGACGGCGCGGGTGGAGAAGACGATGACCAGCGGTGGCGTGCGCAAGATCGCGCTGTTGGAGGTGTGGCTGGAGCTGCCTGCGGACCTGCCCGCGGAGGCGGCCGAGCGGTTGCGCAAGGAGGGGGAGGGCTGTCCCGTGAAATGCAGCCTGGAGGGAGCCGTGCCGATGACCCTCCACTGGGGACGCCTCCAGGTCGCCGCCAGCGCTACATCCTCCCCATGAACCGCTGGAGGTACTGGTTGGTGCAGCGTTCAGTCAAAACCTCAACGGTTTCATTGGGCTTGGGCTTGCTAATGCACGCGCACACGGCCTCAAATGAGCCCGGCGGAGGTGCAATCCCCTGCGAAAACTCCAGATACCGCTGCCGTCCACTGGCGACACACTGTTTCTGGAAGCCGGGCATGCTGGTCACCGGCCCCGCAGCCAGGAGTGATGGGTTTGGCGGCGCGGCATTGACCCGGGGGGGCCGGGCCTGACGCTCCCGAGCCTGTTGCGCCTCCACCGCCCGTTGCCGCGCCGCGCGCGCCTTGGCCTCAGCGGCGGCAACGCGCCATTGCCAGGGGCGTTCGCTCCCCCCCTCCACCTGCCACACCCCCATACGGCGGAAACGGGCGCTGTTTTCCGCTTCCGCGTAGGAGAGGGGATCGCAGCGCGGTTGCGCATCGAGGGTGGTGAAGGCCTGTCCCGCCCGCACCAGCTCGACATTGACGACGCTGGCGGAGGTGGCGACCTCGGCGGTGACGACACCGTTGGCGGCCTTGGTCTCCGGGAGCGGTGTGTGCGGTGTGAGCGGCGTCACCCGCACGGCGGTGCCGACAGGCGCAAGTTGGGCAAGGGTGGCTTTCGCCTGGGCGCCGATGAGCCCCTGGCCCAACTCTGGCGCATCCAGGCAGGCCAGGCGGATCGTGCTCACCTGCCCCCCCTCGCGCACGCGCAGGGTGTCGCCGGAGTCGACGGCGATGACGGTGGCCGCCAGGGCGGTTCCGCTCAACGCGATGGCGCTCGTGAACAGCACCATGGCGCCTGAGGCTTGTGTGTGGCCTGCCAGAGTGAGCCAGCGACGCCATGACTGCGGTTGATGGGTCCTCTCGCGCTCGCTGAAGTGGTCTTGCCTGTTGACTGCCCCCAAAGCCTCTCTCCAGCGTTGGCTCAGGTTAGAGAGGGCGAGGCGTTGGGGCCAGGCGTGTGGGGTGGTCAGGACAGAGGGGTGGAGCTGAGGGATCAGCCCGACGCATCAGTCGGCGAGGAGTCAGGGAAAGGCCATGGAAAAAATCATCTCTTTCCTGCAAAACCCTGCATGACCATGACATGGTTGCTCGAATTGCCTTGTCCAGGATGGCTCTGCCTCTTGTGTGTCACCCGGACAAACAACGTTCTGAACAGCCTGTTCGAGCCTGAAAAGACTGCCTCAAATGGCGAGATGTTCGATGAAAGCCCATTCGCCATCTCAAGCGTCGATGGACACCCATGATTGAAGAGTCGACGTTTCCTTTCAAGAGAGCTGCCCATACCCAAACTGGATCCATATCTTTGCAGTCGTTATGCCAACTCTGGTGTGAAAGTCTCCAGCAAGACCAGCATGCGACACAGTCTCTATCCTGGATCGTGTGACATTAATTTAAAAAAAGTTGGCTTCCGGTCGATTTGGACGCTTTCAAAAGACAGCAGGCCTGGAAAGAGAGTTGTATCACTTGCGTGATATTGGATATATAGATGTTTCTTCGATATCCGACATACCTGCTGAAGCGGCCAACCTTTTTGATTCTATTGGTATTACCGAAGCCGGGCAACGTTTTGTTTCGTTGCGCGTGGATCTTGAGCATCGTCAACGAGCTGTTTAGCGCCAAGACTGCTGCGGCATGAAGCGAACAGGCATCCCGGCGCGAAACGCCAAGCGTTCCACCGCTGTCGTGAAGCCTCGGGCTGACTGACGATCAAACATGAGAGCGCTCTGAAGACCTGGTGATGCTGTGTATTCTATGAACTTGTTCTAAAGATGCTTGTGGGTCCTTATCAACGGCTGGTCTGTAATCAACATTCCTCACAAAGGCGAGCCTATGGTCAGGATTTCTGGATGAAAAGCTGCCGCAAGCGCGGTCTTTGATCCATGCGTATTTTCTGTGCTGGATCCGCTCAACATCGGGACGCTGACCTTTTCGGCGAGCATGATTTTCGGCGAGCATGATTCTCGGCGAGCATGATCAGGTGTTCTCGGAGCCGGAAGCTGATCAAGAGGATGGAGCAATGTGATCGCAACATGGCGCATCGGAGCCGGCGAGCACCACTCCTGTCCCAGGGCTGAGGGAAACTCCAACCCCCGAACGTGCAGTGGGGCTCATCGCGGACAGTATGATTTCGACACGACAGTTCATCCCGGTCCGACTGTGAGGCGAGCATGCTTTCCCGGCCTTCCTCTGGTGCTGGCAGCCACCGTCACAGTCCTTGGTCCCCCGGGACAACCCCTCAACGCCCAACAGCTCATCCTTCCGGGGGCAACGGTCAACATTCTTTGGCACGCTCCCTCGCGACAGTCGCTCTCCATCCAGCGGCAATTGAATTTCATGGGTACGGTCACGGCTGACAGCACAACGGAAACCGATGGACGTTCGCCAGCCCTGATCGCTCTTCTCTCTGGGCCCGTGAGCCTGGAACGGCTGGCCGCGACGCTGCTCACGACGTACACACAAGAGGGATACGGCGGCATCGTCCTCCAGCGCGGGTCCACTGGTCAGCTGCTGATCAGCCACCAAACCAGCCTCCCTGACGGGACGATCCACATCAATAACGGCCCCCTCGGGATCACGACTCTCAATGCCAGGAGCAAGCCCGGAAAGGATGCGCTCCTCCAGGCGATGGAACCCCTGTTGAAATGACCTCAGACAGACAACACTTGTGGCCACCACCAGCCATGGCCACCGCCCAACAGTGGTCGCCGAGGCGAACAAGAGCGACGGGCGCCAAGGCGGCTCTCGTTTCGCTGCGCATCCAGCCCTGGTTGGCGCTGGTGGCTTCCCTGATGGTCTGGCCGCTCCAGGCCCGAGCCACTCCGATCGAGGTGAACGATCCGGGAGGGAGTCCGATCATTTCTTATGGCACCAGCCAGGCGTTGGTGATCTGGTCTGGCAACTATCGCAATCCCTTCTGGAAAAAACTCAATAACATTCGAAGCGAAGCTGACCAAGTGCAAGCAGCGTTGCAACGGCAGGGTTTCCAGGTCACGATGGTTGCCAACCCGACCTCGGCAGGATTACGAAAAGCAATGGAAGACTTCATCGAGAAATATGGCTACCGACCGGATGCGCGTCTTGTATTCTATATCGCCGGTCATGGGTGGACGCGCAACAACGATCTCGGTTATTTGGTGCCTATTGATGCCCCCGATGCCAGCTCCATCAACGGTGATCTGGAGTTCGCCAAAGAAGCGTTGAGTATGGAGCAAATCATGTCTTGGTCCAAGCAGATGGAAGCGAAACACATCCTCTTTGTTTTTGACAGTTGTTTCTCTGGCTCCATCTTCAAGGTCCGATCCGCCTCACCACCGCCCCGCTACCTGGAGCGCAAGCTGAGCCTGCCCGTCCGCCAATTCATCACAGCTGGCGACGCCAATGAAGTGGTCCCCGCTCAGAGCCTGTTCACACCGCTTTTGGTGCGCGGCCTCGATGGCGCCGCGGATCTCAACCGCGATGGGTACATCACAGGGTCGGAGCTTGGCGAGTATCTGCCAGAGGCGATGGCCACCTACACCTCCTCCCAGAACCCGCAATACGGCAAGATCCGGGATCCCCGGCTGGACCAGGGGGACATCGTCTTCCGCGCCCTCAACGCCGCTCCCGCCGCCGATGCCCTGGCTCCGCAAGCCCGACCCGCTGCCCCAGCAGCCCTCCCGCCAGCGGCAACCCCAGCAGCCCCCGCGCCTGCGGCAGCCCCCGCGGTCCCCGTGCCACCCGCAACCCCAGCAGCTCCTGCGCCAGGGGCAACCCCTGTGCTCCCCGCGCCCCCTGTGCTCCCCGCGCCCCCCGCGGCACCCCGCTCCGCTCCGGCCGTGACGCCCCCGCTCACTGCCCCCGCCGCCACCTCTCCCCTGAAGACCATCACCGCCGAATCGATCGTCGATCAAGCCAGCGCCGAAGGCCTGGCGCGCGAACGGCTTCCCCAAGGCGCGATCGAACAGCGCAGCGTTTGCCGCGTCATCAATGTGGCCAGCACCTTGCGCTACAAATGCAGCATCTGGTTTTCTCTCCCCGGTCCGGGCCCCGGCGCGACAGCACCCCCCTGATCCGCAGTGCTCGACCCCTGGAACGTCTTGCGTAGGCTTCCATTCCCATCAGTGGCCAAGCCAGGATGACCAGTGGCGCCACTGGAGAACGCGACAAGATCTTCATCAGTTATCGCCGGGATGACGCCCAAGGCGCCAGCGGCCGGGTTTGGGATTGGCTGCGCCTGGGTTTTGGCCCGGATCGGGTCTTTCGCGATGTGGCCAGCATCGGGGCGGGCAAGTGGCGCAAGAAGATCGATCAGGCTCTGGCCTGCAGCGTGGCCTGCGTGGCGGTGATCGGCCGCCGCTGGGCGGACGGCGGCAATCTGGCGCGTCTCCAGGATCCCGATGACATGGTCCGCCACGAGCTGGAAACCGCTCTGGCCGCAGGAGACCGCGACGACCTCACCGTGATCCCCCTTCTGGTGGAGGAGGCTCAACTGGCGCGGATCCCCGTGGAGGCCTTGCCCGAAAGCCTGCGGCCCCTTCTGGCGGATTGGAACGTGTTGACTCTCAGCGAAAGCGGCTGGGATCAGGACACTCGGCGGGTGATGGCGGCCATGGCCAGCGCCACGGGGCTGGAGGTGAATCCGGAGTTGGAGGACTGGCTGGCGTTGATGGCGGGGGCGCGTCAGGGTCTGGCTCGGGTCCGGGCCGGCCAGGTGCCTTCCGCCTCCGACGGGTCGGGGGGAGAAGAGGCTCTGGAACGCCTGCTCCATCGCGCGGCGAGTGCCGACGCCAGCGAACGCCCCACCCTCCGAGCGGCCATGGCCGCCCTCGCGGCGGGCGACACGCGGCTGGCGGAGGAGTCGTTTGAGCGGGAGCTGGAGGCCAGTCGTCGGTTGCGAGAGGCCGCCGAACGGCTCCTCCTCAGCGAGCGTCGCCGGGAAGGAGAGGCCGCGCGCCATGTGGCCGCTCTGGCCCAGCTGCGAGGCGATCTGGCCAAGGCGATTCGTCATTACGAGCAGGCTTTGGACGCCAATCCCGACGATCGGGAGGCGGGGTTGGAGCTGGCCTACTGCTGGATCAGTCGTGGCGACCTGGATCGTGCGGAACAGACCTTGGACCGCTTGATCCAGCGTTGCGGCGCCCTTGCGGACCGGCGCCAGCAGGGCCGGGCCTTGCGAGGTCTCGGGGATGTGCGCGTGGCGCGGGGAGACGGGCCCGGCGCCAAAGAGGCCTACCAAGCAGCCCTGGACATCGCCATGAAGCTGGCGGCCAGCGATCCCGACCATGCGCTCGGTCAGCGCGATCTTGCCCTCAGCCAGGACCGCATCGCCAACGGCCTCCTCTCGGAAGGAGACAGCGCCAGCGCCCTGCGGGCCTACCAGGCCGCCTTGACGATTCGGCTGGCGCTGGCGGCGAGCGATCCGGCCAACAACCAGTGGCAACACGATCTCTCCATCAGTCAGGAGCGGCTCGGTACCGTGCTCCTGGCCCGGGGCGAGCCGAACGACGCCCTGCTGGCCCACCAGGAGAGTCTGCGACTCCGACGGGATCTGGTTGCGCGGGAGGCGTCCAATCTGTTGTGGCAGCGCGATCTGTCCGTCAGCCACGAGAAGGTGGGTGATCTGCTCTCCGCCCGGGGCGACGCCGACGGGGCGCTGGCGGCGTACCAGGCCAGCCGGTCGATCCGCGAGGACCTGAGCCAACGGGATCCGGAGAACGCCCAATGGCAACGGGATCTGTCCGTGAGCCAGGATCGAATCGGTGATGGCCTGGCGGCCCGGGGGGAGCTCGATGCCGCGCTGGAGGCCTACACCGCGGCCATGACGATTCGTCAGCGCCTGTCATCGCGCGATCCAGCGAACGCGCGCTGGTTGCGCGATCGTTTCGTCAGCGGCATCAAAATCGGCGACGTCCTCCTGGCCCAAGGCGACGGCGCAGGCGCGCTGCAGGCTTGGCGTCCGTGCCAGGCCATCGCCGCGGATCTCAGCGCGCGCGATCCGGACAACACCCAAGGGCAGCGGGATTGTTTTGTTTGTGACACCAAAATCGGCGACGCGCTGCTGGCCCTGGGTGACGCCCCTGGATCCCTGGCCAGCTGGCGACGCGCCCTGGCCTTGGCGGAGCGGTTGACCGCCCGGGATCCCGCCAACAGCCAGTGGTCCCTTGATGTGGTGACGACCTGCGCCAAGTTGGCCTCCTTGGACGAGGCTGCCACCCGCGCAGAGCGCCAGGCCTGGCTTCAGCGAGGACGTGCCCTTCTGGTCGCGCTGCGGCAGGCGGGCCGCCTGGCGGGAAAGGAGGAGTGGCTGGAGTGGTTTGCGCGGGCGCTTCAGGAGCTGCGGGACGACGCCGAAACGGAGGGCGAGACGGGCTGATGCGTCAGAACTGGAGCACGCTGGTGGGGCGCAGGATCCAGCTGGCTTCACCGTTCCGGAGCTTGTAGCAGATCTGACGAAGACCTCCGGTCGCCTTGGCATTGCTGTCGCCGGGCTTGTAGATCGGGAAGCGGCGCACCAGGCATCCCTCCACCACGCTGAACGCGTCATGGCCCTGGTAGCCCTTGGCCGGATCGCCACTGAGTTCCTGTAAATAAATTGGCGAGAGTTGATCGCTGTTGATTACAGAATAGGCCACCAGCTGGCCGTAGCTGCCGCTGCCGGCACTCTGCACATAGACATAGATCTCAGGCAGGCTGTTGCTGTTGAGGTCCGCCACCTCGGCCCCCACCACCCGGCCGTCAACTGTCTGGCTGATGGGTTTGTACGGGCGCTTGGCGCTGCGGGGGGTGATCGTGAGCTGCTGCTGGGAGCCTTCGCCCGTGGCTTGCACCTGGAAGCTGACGCCCTGCAGGGACAGGGTTTTGGCGAAGCCTCCCGGTCCCGCCCAGGCGCTGCCGTTGATGCCCGGGGAGAGGAGCAGAACAGCGAAGGCGAGCGGGCGGAGCAGACGCTTCATCGGCGGGGTTGGTACCTCCTCAGGATGGGGCCTTGGCGTGGTGGAGTCCAGGAGCTGGAGATCAATAAATTTGATCAACCTGCGTTTCAACGACATTGGCGCTTGCTGGCGTCAACGCCGGTCGGAAGCGTGGGATCGT
>VGQX01000063.1 GCA_016882305.1 Cyanobacteria bacterium K_Offshore_surface_m2_239 | reverse complement strand
TGCCCCGATGGTCGACACCCTGGCCCGCCTCACGGGCCAGCCCGTGCGCTTGGTGGCGGTGAGCCGGCTGGAGTGGCTGCTCACCGTGTTTCCCTTCGCCTGGGCGCGGATCCTCGATCGGGTGGCCGCCAGCGCCGCGGAGCTGGCCCGAATCTCCCCCACCAAACGCCTCACCCTGGTGGGCCACAGCTCCGGGGGGATCATGCTGCGGCTCTTTCTCAGCGACCTGCCTTTCCAGGGGCGGCGCTGGGGCGGGCGCCAGCTGGCCGATCAGCTGATCTGCCTCGGCAGTCCCCACACCGCCTTGAACGCCACCCCCCTGCGGGCCCTGGTCGACCGGGAGCTGCCCGGCGCGTTCTTTCGCGATGGCGTGCGCTACGTGTCCGTCGCCGGGGAGGTGAACCTCGATCCCGCCGCCAATGAGGCCAGCGACACCGCCCGCCGCCTGGCCCCCACCGCCTATCGCAACAGCACGGGCAACGCTGAGGATCGCGGCGATGGCCTGGTGCCCGTGGCGGGTGCCCTGCTGGCGGGGTCCACGCCGCTCGTGCTGAAGGGGGTGGCCCACGGCGGCGCCTTCGGGCCGCGCTGGTATGGAACGCCGGCGGTGGTGGAGGCGTGGTGGGGCCAGGCCCGCGCCCAACAGGAGTCCGGAAATCAAGGGGAGTAGAAAGGCGACCGTTGCAGGCAGGCGATGGGCGATTCGCGTCCCCTTGACGCCAAAGCCCTGGTGGAGGCCCTCTCCCTGCGGCCCCATCCGGAGGGCGGCTGGTATCGAGAGGAGCATCGCAGCGCCCTGATGGTGCGCCGGGAGGATGGGGCCCAGCGCGCCGCCTTGACGTTGATCTGGTTTCTGTTGGCGGCGCCGGAGATCAGCCGTTGGCATCGGGTGTCGCGGGCGGAGGAAACCTGGCACCATGCCGGCGGCGATCCGCTGGAGCTCTGGCTGCTGCCCCCGGAGGGGGGGGTGGCCGAGCGTCGGGTGGTGGGTCCCCTGAGCCTGGACGGCGCGGCCCGGCCGGTGGCGGTGGTGCCGGCGGGGTGGTGGCAGGCGGCCCGCTGCTTGGGCCGTTGGAGCCTGGTGAACTGCTGCGTCGGGCCCGGGTTCGACTTCGCGGATTTCCAGCTGCTCCACCAGCTGCCGGCCGCCAGCCAGCCCACCGGCGCCTTGGGCGGCCTGCTGTGAGCCCTCGGCCGTCAACCCCATCCGTTTCCGCCATCCGGGCGCTGGACCAGCCCTCGCGGCAACTTGAACAGCCCTCGCGGCAACTGCGACGGGCGTTGGCTGGGCTGTGGGGTTTGGCGGTGGTGCTGGCCCTGGCGGGGCTGGGCAACCTGCCCCTGCGGGATTGGGATGAAAGCCTCGTCGCCCGGGTGGCCCTGGAGGCCTCCACCAGACCCTGGCCCGCTCTTTTGTTCCCGGTGTTCTGGGGCGATCCCTACCTCAACAAGCCGCCGGGCCTGCACCTCTTGATCGCCGCAGCGCTCCGCCTCTGGCACGCCTTGAGCGGCGCCAGCCCCCAGAGCCTCCCCCCCGAGGGCCTGGTGCGCCTGGTGCCGGCCCTGCTCTCCACCACCGTCGTGCCCCTGGTGGGGCTGGTGCAGGCCCGGTTGCGCCCGGAGCGGCCCGCCGCCGCCCTGGCCAGCGCCGCCATGGCCCTCACCCTGCTCCCCCTGGCGCGCCACGGACGCCTGGTGATGCTCGATGGCGCCCAGCTGGCGGCCATCCTGCTGCTCTGGTGGGCCGCCCTCGCCCCCGACCAGCGCCGAGGACCCCTGCTGCGGCAGGGGGGGGTGATGGGGCTGGCCACCTCCGCCCTGCTCCTCCTCAAGGCGCCCCTGGCGTGTCCCGTTCTCGGCGGCACGCTGCTGCTGCGGCTGTGGGATCGGGAGCTCGGCAGAGGGCGCTGGGGCTGGCTGCTCGGCGGCCTGGCCCTGGGGCTGCTGCCGGGGCTGGCCTGGCACGGGGCCCATGGCCTGGTGCGGGGGGGCGACGCGCTGGAGATGTGGCTGGGCCAGGGCTTCGCCCGCGTGCATCAACACCTGGAGGGCCACGGCGGTGGGCCATGGATGCCGCTCATGGAGGTGCTGGAGGGGGGCTGGCCCTGGTTGGCCCTCTGGCCGGCCGCCATGGGCCTGGCCTGGCGCGAGCGCCATTCCCGCGCGGGCCGCTGGTGCCTTGGCACCACAGGGCTGACGGCGTTGTTGGTGCTCCCCCTGCGCACCCAGCTGCCGTGGTACAGCCTGCTGCTCTGGCCGCCCCTGCTGCTCGCCTGCGGGCCGGTGCTCGCCTGGCTGGTGGAGCGGGCGCCGCCGCCCGGGCCGCCCTGGCCGGCTCTCACCCGGCGGGTGCCGGCGTTCTGGGCCCTCCTCGGCGCCCTCCTTGCGGCTTTCGCGCCCTTCGCCGCCATTTGGGGCGGCCCGGGGGTTCAGCCCCTGGCCCCGGTGGCCGCCTGCGGTGGGGCCGGCCTGCTGGGGGGCGGGCTGTTGCTGCTGGCGGATCGTCGCTCCCGCCGGCGGCTGGGCGCCGCCTTGCTGATCGTCGGTCTATGGGGGGCCCTGCTGGCCCTCTTCAGCGGACCCCTCTGGCTCTGGGAACTGAATGAACGCTGGCCTGTGCGGCCGATCGGGCTGGAGGTGCGGCGGCTGCCGCAGGGGACGGTCCAGCTTTGGCGGGAGGCGGAACGCCCCAGCCTCAACTGGTATGCCGGCCAGCGCCTTCGCCCCCGGGATGAGGAGGCCGCCGCCACGCCAGCCACGCCAGCCGCCCAGCCACCTGCTCAGCCCCCTGCGGTCCTGTTGCTGCTGGGGTTGGAGCCCGAGGCGCCCCGCCCCCGTGGCCTGCGCTGCGAGCCGTTGCCCCCCGCCCGCGCCACCCCCCTCCCGGTGTCAGCGACGGCGGGGGGGCCGGGGGTGCCCCGCCTGTTCCGCTGCACAGCAGCTCAGGCGGCCGCGACGCCAACGACACCCCCGAGGGCGGCTCCCCCTTGACAAGGAGACCCCGTCCAAGCCCCGATCCCGACGGGGCAGAATCCGAAAGAATCATAAAGAAAGCCCTGTGACACTCCGAAGGGGCGGGCCATTCCTGACACGCAAAAAGCAAAGCTCCTGCTAAACTCGCCTATCACTATTGCCCCCCTCGTGTCTTCACTCGTCAGCGAGTGTCTTTTGATTCTTCTGCTCCAGATCGCCAATGGAATCTTTTCTGGATCGGAGATCGCCGTTGTTTCTTCCAGAAAAGTAAGACTTGAACAACTGGCGGACCGGGGCAACCGCAAGGCGAGATCGGCGCTGAAGCTGGCCAATTCTCCCAACGATTTCCTCTCCACCGTTCAGGTGGGCATCACCCTGATCGGCATCCTCAGTGGTGCCCTCGGCGGCGCCACCATCGCCCAGCGGCTCAAGCCCCTCCTCGATGAGGTGCCAGCCCTGCGGGGATCCAGCGAGGTGATCAGCCTGGCCCTGGTGGTGTCCGTCATCACCTATCTCTCTTTGGTGATCGGCGAGTTGGTGCCGAAGCGCATCGCCCTGGGCAACCCCGAGGCCATCGCCTGCGAGGTGGCGGGGCCCATGCGCTGGCTCTCGCGCCTCACCGCGCCGCTGGTTCACATCCTCAGCGGCTCCACCGACGCCATGCTCCGCTTCCTCGGCGTCAAGGCTTCGGAGGAACCGGAGATCACGGAGGAAGAAATCAAAGCCTTGATTCGACAGGGCACCGAATCAGGTGTGTTCGAGGAGGTGGAGCACGAGATGGTGCAACGGGTGTTTCGCCTGGGGGATCGACCGATCAAGTCGATGATGACCCCCCGCACGGAAATTGCCTGGCTCGACCTGGAAGAGCCCCTCGAACTTTCCCTCAAAGAGGTGCTCGAAAGCACCCACTCCCGTTTTCCTGTCGCGCGCGGCAGCCTCGACGACTGTGTCGGCACCATCCGCATTCGCACCCTGCTCACCGCTGTGGTGGAAAACCAGCCGGTGGATCTGGAAGCCATGATGCAGCCTCCGCTTTTCGTCGCGGCGAGCATGCGGGCTCTCAACGTGTTGGAGCAGTTCCGTCAGACCGGCGTGCACATCGCCATGGTCACCGATGAATTCGGCGGCATCGAAGGACTCCTCACCCTCAACGACCTGATGGAAGCGATCGTTGGCGACTTGCCTTCCGCGGAAGATCAGGAAGAACCCTTGGTGATCGAGCGGGAGGATGGCTCCTGGCTGCTGGATGGCTCCCTCGACATCGGCGATTTCAAGGCCCTGGTGCACAGAGATGAGCTCCCCGATGAAGTTTCTGGCGTCTATCACACCATTGGCGGCTTCGTCATGCATCAGCTGGGGCGCATCCCCATGGCCGGCGAACATTTCCGCTGGGATGGCCTGAGCTTTGAAGTGATGGACATGGATGGCAAGCGGGTCGACAAGATCCTCGTGGTGGACCTGCCCCCTCCCTCTCCCGACAACGGGCAACCCAAAGCCGACACCGAAAAATCTGAAAAACCCGAAAAATCCGAGAAAAGCGACGATCCCAAACCCTCACGCCGCGACTTCCGCAGCAACAGCAAGGCAGACGATTGACCGCCACCCCCACAAAACAGACGCCTGACCGCAACGATCACCTCCCGCCCGGGCCGCCCTCTCCGAATTCAGTGCCCCTCGCTCAGGGATTGCACCAGTCGCAATGGCCAGGATCCGCCTGGAGCCGACCATCCGCTCGGGGCTGTTCCTCCTGATGGCCGCAATGGCCGCACCCCCAGAGCAACGCACGGGTCATCGCCGTCGGCAGGCCGCAGTTCGCGCACGGCAATCCCGGTCGCAGGTCCACCACTCCCCACCCCGGACTGTCGCATGCGGGGCAAGGGCGGGCCAGGCGACGGACCAGGCGAAAGGCCAACCGACGAATCTCCGCCATCCGCGTGGGATTGCAGTGGGCCCGCATGTCGGTTTCCACCAGGGCCAGGCCATCACTGGAGGCTGCCGCCGCCCGGTGGAGCGCGAGCTCCAGGTCGTCCCAACGGCGAAGACCTTTCGCCACGGCCCCCGGAGTTGTCCCTGGCTGCTCTCCCGCGCTGGCCGAGGCACGCACCATCAGGGCATGGCGTGGGAAACCCACCTGATCCAGCCAACGCGCCAACTCCGCGTCCGGTCCGCTGGGCGAGGGTGGTGGAACCTGGCGATGGGCGAAATTCGTGCGACGCGCCAGCAACTGCTCCTTCACCAGCAGTCCCCGCTGCTGATCCAAAAACACCATGCACTCCACCCCGGACGCCAAAAAAGGCAGCTGGGGATGGGGGCCGAAACTTCCCTCACTGGCGATCGCCAGGTTGGTGCCACCCACGCGCAGGGCGGCCTCCGCCTTGGCGATACAGGCCTGGATGGCATCCCCCTGGCGTGACACCGTTCCGCAGAACGTTCCGAGGGCGTCTGTATCCACGCTCCGAACATGCAGCAATTGTGCTCCCAAGCCCCAATGAAGGGCTCGGGAGATCACCCGCTCCTTGCCGTGGCGGGTGGCCAGAGCGACCCGTTGGTGCGCGTAGGGACCGGCAAACGTCAACTGGCGAAAGCCGTTAAAGAGAGGGTTGGCTGGCTTCAGCCGTCGCTGGCTCGCTCTCGGAAGGAATCACAACCCGCAGCAGAATCGGCGCCAGAAACGTGGTGCCGATCACCATCAGCAGGATCGCCGCCTCCAGCGCGGGCGTGAGGATGCGGGCCTGGCTGCCCAACCCGAGAAAGATCAGGCCCACCTCCCCCCGAGGCATCATCCCCAGCCCCACCACCAGGCGGCTGGTGGGTTCTTTGCTGAGGTAGCTCCAGCCGGCGGCCACCTTGCCGGCGATCGCGACCACCAGCAGAAAGGCGGCCACGATCAACCCCTCCCGGTTGGCCGGGTTGAAGGGGTTGAGCACCGAGAGGTCCATGGCGGTGCCAATCAGCACAAAAAACACCGTCGCGAAGAGCGCCACCAGCGGCTTGACCGCCTTGTCGATGTCCTCGGTGTGCTTCGAGGCGCTCAGGATCAGGCCGGCGGCGAAGGCGCCCAGGGCGGCCTCCAGGCCGATCGCCTGGGCGGCGAAGCAGCAGAGGGTCAACACCACGAAGCTGGCCACCGCCACATCCCCCGGCGCCTTCAACCGATCCACCACCGAGTCGAACAGCGGCGCCGCCGTGCGGCTCAACACCAGGGCCACCACCACGAAGGCCACCGCCGCCAGGCAGAGCTTCAGCAGCGGTCCCACGCTGAACGCTCCCCCGCCGACGATCGCCACCACCACCGCCAGGATCACGATGCCGAGGATGTCATCGAGCACAGCAGCGCCGATCACGATCTGGCCTTCGCGGCGCTTGAGCCAGCGCAATTCGCCGAACACGCTGGCCGTGATGCCGATCGAGGTGGCGGTCATCGCCGCCCCGGCGAACACCGCCGGGATGAGCGGCACGTGAAAGAGGTAGTGGAGTCCGGCGGTGCCCAGGACAAAGGGCAGCACCACCCCCGTGATCGCCACCGTTGTCGCCTGGCCCCCCACCGCCACCAGCTCGTCGAGCTCGCTTTCCAGACCCGTGAGGAACAGCAGGGAATACAATCCCAACTGAGACACGGCCTGAAGGCTGGGGAATGTTTCGTCATAAATGTGGCGCACGGCCTCTGGCGTGATCTCGGTCAGGGAGGCCACCAGCCCGGAAAAAACGCCGGAAAGCTCCACCCGGGCGTCGGGCGGCACGATCAAATGCAACCCGGACGCGCCGATCAGCACGCCGGCCACCAACTCCCCGAGAATCGTCGGCAGCTGCAGGCGCACCAGCAATTCGGCGATGGCTCGGGCGGCGATGAAGATCACCAAAAACCGTCCAACCTGCAGCAAGGTTTCAGCCGCTTCAAGCTGATGGGAGCTGAATTCCATCAGCAATGGGGGGATGGGGAGCATGGGGACCCGATGAGGTGACGATGTTCTAGGGATGCGCCACACCGATTTGGGGCGCTGGTGGTCCCGCAGCCGCTCACCTCGTCCGGGTGTGGTTTTGATCGCTACCATCTCGCGACAATCCGCGACCCACGGGCAGAACCCCATGGCGGCGATCCGTCTGCTGGAACTTCTGATCCTGTTGGCGGCCCTGGCCGGTTTCACAGGGCTTCTCCTGCGACGCAACCTGTTTCTCAAGGTGCTGGCGATGGACGTCATGGTGAGTGCCGTCGTCGCCCTGTTCGTTCTGCTTGCCGCACGTTCAGGCCTGCGCAGCCCGATCCTTTCCCGCCTGGCCGATCCCGATGCTCCTGGTCAGGCCAGCGCTCTGCTGGCCGATCCGGTTCCACAGGCTGTGATCCTCACGGCCATCGTCATCGGTTTGTCGATTCAGGCGCTCCTGCTGGTGGTGATCACCCAGCTGGCGCGGATCGATCCAAACCTGGACGTCTCCAGCTTCGAGCCCACCGATCGGCCATGAGCACCGCCTGGTCCCTGAGCCCCTACGCACTCTTGATTTGGCTGCTGGGGCCTTATGTTGCCGCCTTTCTGGTGGCCCTTTTCCCCGCACTCAGCACGGGACTGATTCTGCTTTGCGGCCTGGCCACGGCCTTTCTGAGCAGTTTGACACTTCTGGGGGGCACGCGACTGGAGTGGCAGCTTCCGCTTCGAGGCTCTCGCTGCCTTGCCGCCCGGGGCGCCGCTGGCGTTGGTTCTGGTGGGTTTGCTCACCAAGTCCGGCGTGTTTCTCAATGGCCTGTGGTTGCCTCGCACCCATGCCGAGGCCCCAGCGGAGGTCTCGGCTCTGCTCTCCGGGGTGGCGTTGCTGGGCCTGATCGTCTGGAACACGATCTTCGGCTACGTGCTGGCCAGTTGCTCCCAGCCCTGGCCAAGCGACGATCCGCGTGACCCGCCGCCGCCCCCGCCCTGACGCCGTCGACCCTCAACTGCCATGTCCACTGTCCTGACGCTTGATGATCAGCTCCCCCTGTTGCTGCCGGTTACGGCACTGCTGCCCCTGACCGCCGTGCTTCTGGTCAGCCAGAACAATCCCTATCAGACCTTGGTGTTGCGCGGCATCCTTGGCTCGGTGGCGACGCTGCTCTACGCGTTGCTGGGAGCTCCGGATGTGGCGATCACCGAGGCGCTGGTGGGCACCCTTCTCTCCACAACGCTCTACGCGGTGGCGCTGCGATCCTCGATGGCCCTGCGTCTGGAGGATCGACGCTCTCACCGGGATCCGTCGGCGGAGTCACAGCTGATCCAATGGCTCGGCCCGCTGCATTTGCGGTTGCGGCTGGTCGAGGCGTGCGGCGATCCACCCGACTGCCAAGGCTGGCTGGAGGACGGTGGCCGTCTGGTGCTGCGACATAAAGGCCTGTTCGAACGACTGCGACACACCCCCGGCCATGAGCCTTGGCTCGAAGCGGGCGGCGCCCTTCGACTCGATCCAGGAGCGCTGGCGTGAGCTGGATCTATCTCTTGGCTGCGATCGCCCTGTTCACCGCTCCCCTGGCCAGCCCCCTCCCCGCCGCCACCGCCGTCGGCCAGCTGATCGCGGACCTCTCCCAGCGGACCAGGGTGCCGAACCTGGTGTCCGGGGTGATCCTGCAAACGCGCCTGTTCGACACGGTGGCGGAGGTGGTGGTGTTCACCCTGGCGGCCATCGGCGTGCGGATGGTGCTGGCGGGCGAACCGACGCACCAGCGGATTCGCGGGCTTGAGGATCCTCCTTCCCGGGTTCTGTGTGAACTGGGGATCCACCATTGCCGCCTTGGTGGCGGTGGAGCTGTCCCTTCGCGGCCATCTCAGCCCGGGTGGCGGCTTCGCGGCAGGGGTGGCGGGGGGTACGGCCATTGGCCTGCAGCTCATCAGCGGCGCCGCCGAGCGCACGCAACGGCTGTTCCACCAATACCGGGCAGACCTTTTGGAGAAGATGGCGGTGCTCGGCTTTCTGCTGCTGGCCATGCTGGCCCTGCTGGAGCTGTCGCCAGCGGCGGGACGCTTTGGCGAGCTCCTCAGCGGCGGCTGGATCCCTCTGCTCAACCTGCTGGTGGGGCTTAAGGTGACGCTGGGCTCCTGGGCGATGGTGCAACGGCTGGTGCGCCATCGAGGGCTGCTTTAAGAGTTTGCGCCCGACCCAAGTTTCTTGTATCGGGCCTAGGGTTTTGTGTCAACCCTTGCCTGTAGCCATGACAACTTCATCGGCGCCGCCTCGGCGCTCGGGTCTGAAAGTGCTGAACCAGATCAGCACCAAGAACATCAAGGGGGATCTGTTCGGCGGCGTCACCGCCGCCATCGTGGCCCTTCCCCTGGCCCTGGCCTTTGGCGTGGCCTCCGGAGCCGGTGCCTCCGCCGGCCTCTGGGGGGCCGTGCTGGTGGGCCTGTTCGCCGCCCTCTTCGGCGGCACCCCGTCCCTGATCTCCGAGCCAACCGGACCGATGACGGTGGTGATCACGGCTGTGATTGCCAGCCTCACCGCCCGCAACCCTGAGACCGGCCTTGCCATGGCCTTCACGGTTGTGATGCTTGCTGGCCTCCTACAAATCGCCTTTGGCTTCTTGAAGCTGGGCCGCTACATCACCCAGATGCCTTACACGGTGATCTCGGGCTTCATGAGCGGTATCGGCATCATCCTCGTGGTTCTGCAGATCGGCCCGTTCCTGGGGCAGGCCATCCCCAAAGGTGGTGTTATTGGCACACTCAATGCCCTGCCCCAGCTGCTCAACAACACCCGTCCCAGTGAGGTCACCCTTGCGGTGATCACCCTGGCGATTCTGTGGTTGACGCCTGCCGCGGTGAAGAAAATCGCTCCTCCACAGTTGATCGCCCTGGTGGTGGGGACGCTGTTGTCCCTCACGGTCCTTACGGGTGGCGCTGAAGAAATCCGCCGTATCGGCGAGCTCGCCTCCGGCTTCCCTCAGCTAAGAGTTCCCTATTTTGAGCTCGATGACCTGCGGGTCATGCTGGTGGATTCTGCTGTCCTCGGCATGCTCGGTTGCATCGATGCCCTGCTGACGGCAGTGATCGCCGACAGCATTACGCGCACCGAGCATGACTCCAACAAGGAGTTGATCGGACAGGGGCTCGGCAACCTGGTCTCCGGCTTGTTTGGTGGCCTACCAGGTGCTGGCGCCACTATGGGGACGGTTGTGAACATCCAGGCAGGCGGACGCAGTGCCCTATCCGGCATCAGCCGTGCGTTGATCCTGATGCTGGTGATCCTCGCTTTCAAGGATCTTGCCTCCCAGATCCCCCAGGCCGTCCTGGCGGGCATTGCCCTCAAGGTGGGTGTCGACATTGTCGACTGGGGTTTCCTCAAGCGGGCTCACCTGATCTCGATCAAGGGCGCCCTGATCATGTATCTGGTGATCCTTCTCACCGTGCTGGTCGACCTGATCGCGGCCGTCGGGATCGGCGTGTTCATCGCCAATATCCTGACGATTGACAAGATGAGCTCCCTGCAGGTGAAGTCTGTTAAGTCGATCAGCACCGGCGATGGGGAACTAATGCTTCCTGAGGACGAGAGAGCCCTGCTGGATCAAGGAAAGGGGCAGGTGTTGCTATTTCAGCTGAATGGAGCCATGATTTTCGGGGTTGCCAAGGCGATCGGCAGAGAGCACAACGCGATCAGCGATTGCAAGGCGGTGATCTTTGATCTTTCTGAGGTCTCCCACCTCGGGGTAACGGCCGCCCTGGCAGTGGAGAACGCCGTCGAGGAGGCGATTGAAAAGGGACGTCAAGTGTTTGTGGTTGGCGCTGCCGGTACCACCGAGAGGCGACTTGAAAAGCTTGGTCTTTACAAGAGATTGCCTGCTGAACGCACCAGTATCAGCCGCTTCGAAGCCCTGCGGCAGGCGGTCTCCGGTCTGTCCTGAGTTCTGAACGGGGTGCCGCCTCAAGGGATGTGGCGTTGCCACGTTCCTTCTTCAATTAACATCCTTCCCGATTCCGTCACGCCATCGAACATGGAGATCTTGTTGGCCTGAGCACACGGGTTCTTTGTGACTCGTCAACACGAGTGAAGCCGGAGATTGATCAGATAGGCTGATCGTGATGATTGGAACTGCTTGGCTCTAGGCGTTGAACCGCAGCACCCACGCCTCAATCGCAGCGATTAACGTCTAGCAACTCACATCAATTCACACCCCGATGCCTGCGCCACAGAAGTGCCCGACTGGCCGCTGCGACGCACTCAGCTTTCACATGCGTGCCATCAAGCGCATCCCTCTGCTCAACGCTTCCGAAGAGATTTGCTTGGCTCGCCAAGTGCAGAAAGGCCGCTGGCTGCTCGAGATCAAGGAAGAGATGATGATCCGAGCCGGAGGCACCGCCCCCAGCCAGGAAGCCTGGGCGCAAAAGGCAGCCCTGTCGTTGCGACAGCTGAAGCGCTGCCTGCATCGCTCCGAACAGGCCAGAAGTCGCTTGGTTCTTGCCAACCTGCGCCTGGTGATCAGCATCGCTAAACGCTACCAGCATCGCCCCGCCGATCTGGAGGATTTGATCCAGGATGGCACCATCGGCCTGATCAAAGCTGTCGAACGATTTGATCCCAGCCGCGGCTATCGCTTCTCCACCTATGCCTCCTGGTGGATCCGCGACGGCATCGGCAGTGCCTTGGCGGCAAAGAGTCGCACCATCCGCCTTCCTTCCACCATGGTGGATCAACTGCAGCGGCTCCGCCAGAGCCAGCAGACTCTCAGCCAGCAGTTGGGCCGAGAACCCGCTTTGGCGGAACTGTCTCGAGCGACTGGCCTCAAGCCCCTCGACATCCGCGAAGTGCTGTTCCGCGCCCAGGAGCCCCTCAGCCTCGATGCGGAGCACGGTTCGCACGGCGAGCTTTGTCTTGTGGACACCCTGGTCTGTCGCAACAGCAACCCCCAGGAAGAGATCTCCCGCTCGCTCATGCGGCAGGACATCGAGCGCGTGCTCGATGATCTGCCCGAGCAAGAGGCCACCCTCCTGCGCTTCCGCCATGGCCTTGCCGCCGAACAGCCGCTGACCCTCAGTGCAACAGCACGGCGCATGGGCATCACCCGCGATAGCGCACGGGGCCTTGAACGCCGGGCCAATGCCGCCATCCGGCTGTTCTCAGGCAAAGTCCGCGAGTATCTCGAGGCCTGAGCCAGGCGACATCATGGGGGGGGAGCCCTACCGCTCAGATCTGGAAAGCACACCCCGAGGAGTATCTGGCGGTGCGCACCGACTGGGTGGACAAGCATCCCAAGGCCACCGTCGCCCTGCTCAAGGGCCTGATCGAAGCTCAGATGTGGCTCGACAAGCCAGAGAACAAGGAGGAGGCCGCTGAAATCCTCTCCTCCCGCAAGTGGTACAACGTGCCCGTGGCGGTGTTGCAAGAATCGCTCAAAGGCCAGTACAAACTCGGCGCCAAAGGCACCCCTTCCAACGATCCCAAGTTGGGCCCCCTCTATTGGGCGAGTGACCGCGGGGTGATTTCCTACCCCTACAAGAGCCTCACCCTCTGGTTTCTGTTGGAATCACTGCGCTGGAAGTTTTATCCCGGCACGCTGGACACCATCGAGCAGGCCAAAGCCATCAACGACAAGGTGGTTCGGGACGATCTCTGGCGGGAGGCCGCCAAGGCGGTGGGGGTGCCGGCGAAGGACATCCCCACCAGCTCCAGCCGGGGCAAGGAGGTGTTCTTCGATGGCACCGTCTATGACCCGGCAGATCCCCAGGCTTACCTCAACAGCCTGAAGATCAAGAACTGAGTCAGCCACCGCCTTGCGGTTCCGGCATTTTTCCTCTCCCTTCACCGCTCGCGTTTCTCTTTTCTCTCCAGGACTTTTGATCATGACCAGCACCCCCCGCACCGGCTTCAGCCTCGGCCTGTGGTGGAAGCAGCATCGCAAGATGATCCTCCCGCCCATTTTTGGCATCGGTGGCTTCCTGCTCTTCTGGCAGCTCAGCTCCAGCCTCGGGCTCACCAAACTCAACGGCCCTCTGTGCCTGTGGACCGATGAGCGCAGCCGCGAACTTCTTCTCTATCCCTTCTTTGACCGCGGCGGGCTCGATAAGGGATTGTTTCTGCACACGATGAGCAGCCTCACCCGCGTGGGCATTGGCTATATAAACTGGCGGCAGTTGTCGGCATTGCGGTGGGCATCGCCGTCGGACTCAACAAGTCCCTCGATCGCGCCTTTGATCCCCTGTTTCAGTTCTTGAGGATGGTGGCGCCCCTGGCCTGGGTGCCGATCGCCCTGGTGTTGTTCCAGAAAAACCAGCCCGCCGCGATCTTTGTGATCTTCATCACTTCGATCTGGCCGATTCTCATCAATACCGCCGAAGGCGTGCGCCAGATCCCCCAGGATTACCGGAACCTGGCCTTGGTGTTGCAAATGTCCAAGGGACGCTTCTTCAGCAAGGTGTTGATTCCCTCCGCTCTGCCCTACATCTTCACTGGTCTGCGGATCTCCATCGGCCTGGCCTGGTTGGCCTTCATCGCCGCCGAGATCGTGATGCCCGGCACAGCTGGCGCGGCGTGGTGGATGGCCTGCTCGATCGCACCCTGGACGCGGCCCTGATGCCTTCGGGCATGCCCGTCTGGATGACGGCAGGCGGCCATGGCGGCGCTCCCACCCCGGTGGTGTCCTCCCTCACCTTGAGCCGCAACGGCAATGAGATCACCCTGGCCAAGCGGCTGGCGGAGCAGGGGGTGAACACGGTGGACGACTATCGCGCCTGGTAGCGCGGCCACGAGCGGGAACCCCATCGCATCGGCATCGTCCATCCCGCGTCAATGCACAACCTGTTGCTGCGCTATTGGCTGGCGGCCAATGGCATCGATCCCGACCAGAACGTTCATCTGCAAACCCTGCCGCCGGCCCAGATGCTGGCCGACCTCAAGGACGGCTCCATCGACGGCTATTGCATCGGTGAGCCCTGGAACTATCGCGCCAACCGCGAGGGCCATGGCGTGCCGATCGTGGGCGATCTCGAGATCTGGTCGGGCCATCCCGGCAAGGTGCTCGGGGCGCGGGAGGACTGGGCCCTGGCCCATCCCAACACCCACATCGCCCTCACCAAAGCCCTGCTGGAAGCCTGCCGCTACTGCGCCGACCCCGATCACTGGCAGGAGATGAGCGCCTTGTTGAGCGATCGCCGCTATCTGGGCATGAAGGCGGAGCTGATTCACTTCAGCGCCCAAAACAACCCGGGCGATGGTTTTGCCCCCCACGGCGAACCCTACCATTTGTTCTTTGGCGCCGGTCTCAATCGCCCCAGCCGCACCGAGCACCTCTGGATCATGACCCAGCTGGCTCGGTGGGCGGAGATTCCCTTCCCCCGCAACTACGTGGAGCTCCTGGAGCGGATCTTCCAGGTGGCCGTCTTCAGCACGGCGGCGCGCGAGTTGGGGTTGGAGGAGGTGAGCTGGCAGCGCCAGAGCATCGAGCTCTTTGATGGGCGCCCGTTCAACAGCGATGACCCCATCGGTTATCTCAACACCGTCAGTCTCCACCGCGACTTCAGTGTGGCGGAAATTCCCATCGGTGTCCCTCGGGCCATGGCCGCTTGACCGCGAGCCACTTGACGGCCAGTCGCTTGACGGCGGGCAGCGGCCCCGGCTTGGACGCCCACCGGTCGCGGTTTCCCGACTCGCTTTGGTCCCAATTCCCTTCCTGTTTCCCCATTTCCTGTTCCCCCATCCCCCCCTCCTCCCCCTCACCACCACCCACCCGGCCACCGCCGCCCCTCCGGCCGCCGGAGGCCAGCCCCTGCTGCGCTTTGCCGGCCTCGGCAAGACCTACCCCACCCCCAAAGGCCCCTACACGGTGCCGGAGAACGTCCACCTCGAGGTCGCGCAAGGGGAATTCATCTGCGTGATCGGCCACTCCGGCTGTGGCAAAAGCACTTTGTTGAACATGGTGTCCGGCTTCGCCACCCCCACCGCCGGCGCGGTGCTGCTGAATGGCAAGCCGATTGAAAAACCTGGACCGGATCGGATGGTCGTCTTCCAGGGGTATGCCCTGCTTCCCTGGATGACCGCTTATGAAAATGTGTTTCTCGGCATCGATTCGGTGAAACCGAACCTGCCCAAGAGCGAGAAGCACGACATCACCATGGAACACCTGGAGCTGGTGGGTCTGACAGCGGCGGCCGAAAAGAAGATCACGCAGATCTCCGGGGGCATGAAGCAGCGGGTGGCCGTCGCCCGCGCGCTGGCCATCCGGCCAGAGGTGCTGATCCTCGATGAACCCTTTGGCGCGTTGGATGCGATCACCAAGGAGGAATTGCAGGAGGAACTGCTGAAGATCTGGAACACCCAGAAATGCACCGTGTTGATGATCACCCACGACATCGACGAAGCCCTGTTCCTGGCGGATCGCCTGGTGATGATGACCAACGGCCCGGCGGCCAGCATCGGGGAAGATCTCACCATTCCCTTTGCCCGCCCCCGCAGTCGGGAGGACAGCATGGAAGATCCGCTCTACTATGAAGTGCGCAATCAGGCTCTCGATTTCCTCTACAACCGTTTCGCTCACGATGAGGCCTGATCCTCCGCGCGAACGAAGATGAGGCCTGAGCAGGGAGGGATGAGCCTTGAAGGCGCTCCATCGTTCACGGCGCGTAGGGCGAGGGGGCGGGTCCGGTGGGATGGGGTTTATAAGGATCCATCCGTTCAGAGGGTGAGGGTGGCGGGGTGGGTCTTGAGGAGCGCGGTCGGTCGTGGCTGGGTTCCGCCAGGCC
>VGQX01000062.1 GCA_016882305.1 Cyanobacteria bacterium K_Offshore_surface_m2_239 | reverse complement strand
TGCGGCATTGCCACCTTCACCCGCGATCTGCATCAAGCGGTGACGCGTCAATGGCCCGAGTGGTCCACCCCCGTGTTGAGCGTCACCGATCCAGGTTTTCAATACGACTATCCCGACATTGTGCGTTTTGAGCTGCCAGAGCGCAGCTTTTCCAGTTATCAACGCCCCGCCGACTTCATCAATCTCTCCCACACCGATCTGCTCTGCATCCAGCACGAATTCGGTATCTATGGCGGCCCGGCCGGCAGTCATCTGCTCAATCTGATGCTCCGCCTCCGACCGATCGGCTCAGAGGGCTTCTGGCGCCGGGGACACCTGCCCGCCAGCCACGATCAGCAACCCCTCGAAGCCACCGCCGCTGTGGCGGCCTGCATCGAGGTCCTGCACGCCACCGGCGACGACCGTTGGCGTCGAGAGGCCAACCGTTGCTTTGCGTGGTTTCTCGGTCGCAATGACCTCAACCATCCTCTCTACGATGGGAGCAACGGCGGCTGTTTCGATGGCCTCCAACCCACCGGCATCAACCGCAATCAAGGCGCGGAATCCACTCTCTCCTTCCTGATCGCCCTCGCGGACATGAAGCTGCTGACCAGCGAAGAGGTCCCTCCCGCGCCATGAGCGGATCCGATGTCGCCCCCGCGGAGGCCCTCCCTTTGGAGCGTCTTCCCTTCCAGCTGGAACCGGATCCGCGCCGGGTGCTGCTGCGACCGTTTCTGCCCAGCCTGGTGGTGAAACCCACCGCCGCGGCGGGCCACACAGAGCGTCTGGAACGCCTGGCCCAGCAGCGCTGGCGGGATGTGCTCGCATCGCTGCAACCCCAACATCCCCTCAGCGGCGAGCAGCGGCTCCTGCTCGGCTACTACCTGACGCACGAATACGCCCTGGAGTCGGCTGCTCTCTTCAACCCCTCCCTGGTGCCGCATCCCGATCAGGGAGGTTTGCCCCCTGGCAGCCTGCGGGTGGTGTTGAGTCTGTGCGCCACGGGGGAGGGACACATCTCCTCGATCGAGTTTCCCGGCGGCGTGCTCCACGCCGATGGGCGGATGGACCTCGACCCGGTGTCGCCGTTCGTGTTCCAAGGAGAGATCACCAGCCTCAACGCCGCCGAGGGCCACTACCAGGTGACCTACGGACCGGAGAGCCAGCTCAGCGAACGGGTGTTGTTCCCGGTGACCGCCCGTGAGAGCAATGGCCTGGAGGATGCTCGTTTCGTGCGACTCGCTGGGGAGGATCCCTGCTGGCTGGCCACCGCCACCGCCTATGACGGTCGAGGCATCCAGTGCCAACTGATCACCACCCGAGACTTCGCGACGTTTGAGCTGCGACCCCTGCGGGGGGCTGCGGTTCACAACAAAGGATTGGCCTTCTTCCCCCGCCAGATCGACAACCAGTGGATGCTCGGACGACAGGACAGCGAGAACATCCACCTGATGCGCAGCGATCAGGTGGACCTGTGGCCGGGGTCCCGTGTGTTGCTGCGGCCGCGGGAGCCCTGGGAGTTCATCCAGCTGGGCAACTGCGGCTCGCCCCTGGAAACGGAGGCCGGCTGGCTGGTGCTCACCCATGGGGTGGGCGCCGTGCGGGAATACTGCATCGGCGCGGCCTTGCTGGATCTGGAGGATCCCGCGCGGGTGCTCGGTCGCTTGCGCCATCCCCTGCTGCGGGCCGCGGAGGATGAGCGCGACGGCTACGTGCCGAATGTGGGCATCGCCTCGTCCAACTGGCCGTTCAAAGCTCCCGTCATGGTGCCGGTGGTCACAGCGGACCAGAGACCGGTGAGCACGGGCCCAAAACGCATCTCCTTGCCTTGCAGATTGCCGCCGCTCAACCAGGGAGTCAGCAGGGGATTGCCCCTCGCCTCCGCCACCATGGCCACCCCGGCGCCGAAGATCAGCAACCCCATCATCAGCACAAGCAGCCAGGCGCTCTGCCGGCGGTTGCCGATGAAGCGGCCGAAGGCGTCGATCGTGGCGGCAGGGATGAGGAGCATCGCCCAGGTGCAGAACAGGTTGGTCAACAGGGTGGGATTTTCGTAGGGATGGGCGGAGTTGGCGCTCAGAAAACCGCCGCCGTTCTCTCCCAGCTGCTTGATCGCCTCAAACAGCGCGATGGGTCCCCGAGGGAGGACTTGCCGCCCCCCCTCCAGGGTGGTGATCTCCAGGGGGGGCGCCAGGGTCATGGGTACGCCGCAGATCAGCAGCGCCAGGGCCAGCAACACTGAGGCGGGAATCAGCACCCGCGTGAGAGCGCGCAGGAGGTCGCGGTGGAAGTGACCCAGCGGCTGGCCGCTGAAGCCACGAATGACGGCGAAACCCACCGCCAGGCCCGTGGCCGCAGACACGAACATCAGGAATTGAAGGGCCCCCAACTGGGCCAGGTTGCCCAGCCGCTCCTCCGGCACCAGATGCTGCTGATCCGTGTTGGTGAGGAAGGAAATCGTGGTGTGCAGGGCCAGGTGCCAGGGCAAGCCGTGAAAGCCGAGGGGATTGAGCCAGGGCGGTTGAAAGCGCAGCAGCGGGAAGGCCAGCAGAGCGAAGGCGCCGTTGCTGACCAACAACGCCCGCAGATAGCTCGGGCTGGTCTCCGCCGCGTGGCCGGTGTCTCCCATCCAGCGCAGGAGGATGGCCTCGATGGGGGAGAGCCAACGATCCCAGGTGGGCTGGGGCCGCTCGGCGAACACCGCGTGCAAGTGACGGCCCAGAGGGGGCGCGGAAAGCACGACCGCCGCCAGGGTCACGACGGAGAGAAGCCAGGGGAGCAAGGCAACAGGCGATCGGGTGGGGTGATTGTGGCGGGCACAGGGTCCAACCATCGCGCGAGGGTCCACGGCGGACCCCTCTCAATCGTTCACCGCCTCGATGTCCGCGGGAGGAAGCCCATCGGCGATCAGATGGAGGTCGATGCCGCGACCGCGCAACGCCAGCTGCAGGCGTTCGGACAAGGGGCGACGCCACAGGGGCGGAAGGATGGAGCGCGTGGTTTGGCCGAGCACGATCTGGGTGATGCGTCGCTCAAGGGCCACGCGGGCGATCGTCGGCAGGATCTCGACGCTCTCCTCCCGCAGAAAGGTTCCACCCACATCCTCACAGAGCTGACGGCACGCCTCCAGGCCGAGACTCTGCTCTCGGCTGAGGAAGCGGTTCGGATCCTGCACCGTCAGCGCCAGCAGCGGAGCATCCATGGCGACCGCCAAACGGGCAGCGCGGCGCAAGAGCCGCTGGCTGTGGCGATCGTTGGCCAGACAGACCATCACCCGCTCCCGCAGCGACGTGTCGGTGGAGAGCGCATCGTCCTCGACGCGATCCGCCACCTCCCGCAGGGAGAGCTCGCGCAGGGCCACCAGATGGCGCCGTTGAAAAAAGTGGGCCAGGGCTTGGGCCACCTTCTCAGAGGCATAGACCTTCCCTTCCCGCAACCGTTCCTCCAGCGTCTCGGGGGTCGCATCCACCAGCACGACCTCATCGGCGAGCTCGAGCACGCGGTTGGGAATGCGCTCGCGCACCACCACCCCGGTGAGCTCCTCCACGCGGTCGTTCAAGCTTTCCAAATGTTGGATGTTGAGGGTGGAGTAGACATCGATGCCGGAGAGCAGGAGCATCTCCACGTCCTGCCAGCGTTTCTCGCGCTCACTGCCTGGAGCGTTGGTGTGGGCGAGTTCATCGACGAGCACCAACCGCGGGTGGCGCGCGAGGATCGCGGCCACATCCATCTCCTCCAGCTCCACGCCCTGATGGAGCAGGCGTCGGCGGGGGATGCGCTCCAGACCCTCCGCTTCCCTGGCGGTGTCCAGCCGGCCATGGGTTTCCAGAAGGCCGATCACCACATCCGTGCCCTCCCGCAACGCCTCCTTGCCCTCCTGGAGCATGCGACAGGTCTTGCCCACCCCGGCAGCCATGCCGATGAACACCTTGTGACGACCGCAGCGCAGGGTGGAGCGGATCAAGCTGGTCGAGGGTGACGGGCTGTTGATTATGGAAGAGGGCAGGGAGAGGAAGCATCTTTATAAACAAGGTCAGCAATCCACCTGCGGAAGCAGCAGCGCCCGTGCCCTCCATAGACGGGTGGAAGCCAGCATGGCCACGACTCTGGCATGCGATGTTCTTGCGTTTGCGCGTTTGGCACCGCAACGCCAATCACCTGAACCTTGCTTGTGAACCCTGATGAACGGGTGGGGGCAGCGGGGCAGCGCGAACCTTTTGCCATTTCGCCGCGCAACACGGGCGCCATCCACCGCGCTCCGCTGGTCGGACGCACCCCTGCCGATCAAAAGCGAAAGGCCACCCCCGTGCCCACATGGTGCTGCCAACCGCGGCCCCAGCCTTCGCCCGCCTGGCTGCTGCGGATCGGGCTCCAGTGCGCGAACAGAACCGTCTTGGCGCCAACGGGCAATTCCAACGCCACCTCGCCGCCCCAGTCGGTGCGATCCGGCAGGTTGGCATAGCCGCCGGGGCTGTAGAAGCGGGGACCACCGGAGATGGTCACATTCAAACGATCGATGTTGAAGCCCACCCCCAACCAGGGGTCGGTGTAATTGCCGACATAGGTGCCATCGGAGTCCCATCCCGTGCGGTTGTTGACAGAAAGGAAGATCCCGTCGGCGATGGCCTCCAACCCATCCCCAAGGGCAAAGTTCACATCTCCATCCCCCAGGGCCCAGACCACGCCAACACCCAGCTCATGCTTGAAGCCTTCCCGCTCATCTCCCTGGTCGCGGGTGACGTAATACGGATGCCATTCCGCAGTGAATGAGAGACGCTCATCGGGGTTGTAGCGCACTTGCAGCTGCCCGCGAACATCGGCCCGGCGCCAGGGCGCCCCGGAGCCATGGCCATGGGATTCCTCCGCATGGTCGTCATCGTGATGCGCCTCACCGTGATCATGCTCGACGTGCACCCGGCCGTAGAAGTGCTCCGCCTCACCCCAGACGAGGGCCGGTCCCACCATCGCTTCAATGGCGAGACTGCCCTTGTTGGGCAGTCCCCATTCGAGCACCACTCCCACCAGCCCATCGATCGCATAGTGACGGGGTTGATCCTCCAGGTTGTTTTCGAAGCCGCCATGGCCCTCGATCGTCAGCACGGGCGAGAGCTGAAACGCGCCGGGTGCAAGGTCGGCATCGCCGGCGGCGCCATGGGCGCGCAGCGCTGACGGCAGAGCGACAACCAGAGCCAACCCAACGGCGGCGGGCCCAACGGCCGTGGGCAGCCCGACGACCAGGCCGCGAAAACCTTTGAAAAAACGATGCATGGGGGACGTGGTGAGGGAACGAAACACCGGGTGACCCATCAGGGGATGGAGGCCCACCGGCGAGCGAGGCGTTCGGCGCCGGTCGTGTCGCAACGACCGCCTTGACCATTGACGAAGGTGCAGACATTGCCGGTGGCGGTTTGCACGGCGGAGCGACCGGGCCCCAGGCCATCGGCCACCAGGGGGGTGGGGCTCACCGGAACGCCGCTGTCGCGGCTGATCCGCCGCAACGTCTTTGACGGGGGCAAGGATTCGGGAAACAGCTGGCGTGCGCCGGACGCGCGGATCGCCTTGGTCATCGCCGCCAGACTGGCGGGACGCAGCACGCCACCTGTGGTGGTGACGTCCAGGAGGGGGAGCTCACGCACGCCGAAACGCCGCGCGAGGCTGGAAAAGGCCCGATGTTCACTGACCAACACGCGGTTGGCCGGGGGCACGGTGTCGATCTGGACCTCCGTCCACCGGGCCAGATCCGCGAGGACGGCTCGCCCCTCCTGCGTCCGCCGCTTGACCCCAGGCGCGGCGCTGGCCGGGAGAACCCCCAGCAGGCTGGTCTCCACAACCCGGAGCATCGCCGCCGCCTGGCCGGGATCGTGCCAAAGGTGGGGATCTCGGCCGGGGTTCTCGGGCACCGCCCGCTCGGCGACCGACACCGACACCGCCGCCGAGCCTCGGGTCAGGCGTTCCAGAGCCGGCGTGAGGCCATAGCCCGTGATCAACACCAGCCGGGCCTCCGCCAGAGCCCGCCGATCGCTGGGCTTCAGCGCCGCTTGGTGGGGGTCCGCGCCAGGGGGCAGGAGGCAGGCCACCGTGGCTTGATCCGCCGCGAGAGTGCGGGTGAGATCACAAAGAATGCCGTCACCCGCCACGACCAGGGGCTTGGCGGCCGCGTGACCGGGCGAGATGACCGCCCAAGCGCCAGCCACGGCAAGGAGAGCTGCCAGAAGCCCCCCCACGGGGTTCGAATCACCGCGACAGCTGCGGTGGGAGGCCAATCGCGTGCGCATCACCAAGGGCCAAGGCCTCCCAGAACAATGCAGGGAATGATAACGGTTCTCATTCATGATGGCCGCTGGTCGCCCGCCGCGGCTTCCCTCTCGCCCCGACCCATGGACCCACCCCTCCTGCAGGCCCGCGGCCTTTTCTTCGGCCATGGTCCACGCCCCTTGCTGGGCGGCATCGACCTCGACCTCCCCGCCGGCTCACGCACCGTGCTCCTGGGCGACAACGGCGCCGGAAAATCCACCCTGCTCCGCCTCCTCCAGGGGGCGCTTCCTCCCCATGGGGGCTGGGTCAAGCTTGAGGGTCGCCCCCTTCGGGGGCAGCGGCGCCGCGTGGCCCTCCTGCCCCAGTCCGCCCCCTTGGCCTGGCACTACCCCATCGATCTCCTTGGCCTGGTGGCCCTGGGCGCCGACGGTGATCGCCAATGCGGTCTGGCCGCTCTGCGACAGGTGGGCCTGGAGGCCCTCGCCCGCCGCGCCATCGGCCAGCTCTCCGGCGGTCAACGGCAGGGCGCCCTGATCGCCCGGGCCCTCGCCCAGAACGCCGATGTGCTCCTTCTCGATGAACCCTTGGCCGCGTTGGATGCGCCCAGCCGCCACCGCCTGGGCGCCCTGCTGCGGCTGCTGTCCGCCCGCGGCACCGCCATCCTGCTCACCCTGCATGGGGAGCGGCCTGAAAGCCTGGGCCCGGTGCGACAGCTCGTCTTGCGACAGGGGCGCCTGCGACCCGAATCCTTCTTTTGTTGAGAGCCGCTGCCCGTGATGGCGATGCCCCTTGGACCCTTCTGGTTGCTGCCCTTGCTGCTGTCGGCTGTTTGCGGCCTGACCTGCCCTCTTCTCGGCACCGTGCTCGTGCTGCGACGGCGGGTGCAGACCACCAACTTGATGGCCTACGCCGTGTTGCCCGGGGTGGTGATCAGCCAAGCCCTGGATCTGTCGCCCCTCCTGGGAGGTCTGCTCAGCGCTCTGGGGTCGGTGCTGCTGGCGGAGAGCCTGAGCGCCACGCGGCCGGAGGGCAGCGGCCAGGCCGAGGCCGTGCTGAACACCGTGCTCGCGGCGTCCCTTGGCCTGGGGGTTCTGTTGGTGCAGGCGTTGGCCTTGCCGGTGGATCTCGACAGCCTGCTCTTCGGGGATCTGCTCGTGGCTGGACCGGCGGATCTGCTTCTGTTGCTGCTGGCGCTGGCCTTGGTGGTCGCTCTGCTGTGCTGGCAACTGACCCAGCTGGAATGGCTCGCTCTCGACCCGGAAGGCGCCGAAGCCCGCGAATCCTCTCTGGGCCCCCTGCGACGACTGCTGGCGGCCCTCACGGCCCTGGTGGTGGTGAGCGCCACGGCCGCCGTGGGTCTGGCCCTGGTGATGGCCCTGATCTGCGCCCCCAGCCTGGCGGCCCTCGCCCGGGGCGACACCAGCCTCCGGCGCATCCTGCGCCGCGCCGCCTTGGTGGGCCTGGTGGTGAGCACAGGGAGCTGCGGTCTGGCCCTGCTCCTCAACCTCCCCCCGGGCCCCCTGATGGCCTGCGCCTGCCTGCCCTTGCTGATGGTCCAGGCGCGGGAGGTGGCCGTGACGGCCTCTGAGGACAGCCTCTGAGGGACGGTCTGGGGGAGCCTCAAGGGCCACTCCCGTCGGCCGCGACGATCAAGGGTCTCCAGTGATTCGGTTCCCCACCAAGGCGTTTCGGGGCTCCGAACCCGAGTGGTGAGGCCCGAATCCCGCGGTTCGGCTCGCCCCTCTCCGCCAATCCCTCATCGGGGCGACAGTGAGCGCACTGGGGGCGAACGACGACCCCGCAACCGCAACCCGCACCATCCACACCATGTTGACCCTCCGTTCTTCCTCTCCCTTCGATCTCCTGGATCGCCTGGAGCAACAGCTCAACCAGCAACGGCAGACCGCCGAGCGCGTGCCGTCCGCCGAGGTGCATGAGACCCCCGAGGCCTACGCGGTGGTGCTTGAACTCCCTGGTGTCGACAAGGGCGCCATTGAGGTCAAAGCCACCGAGCGCAGCCTGCTGATCAGCGCCGAGCGGCGCCTTCCGCGCCAACGGGCCGCCCAGCCCGGCGAAGCCGACAACGGCGCCAACGGCGGCGAGCCCTCCGCCCCGAACGAAACGGCCTGCGGACCGCTGCTCAGCGAGTTTCGTTATGGCACGTGGAGCCGCGGCTTTCGCTTCCCTCAGCCGATTGAGCGCGAGCGGCTGCAGGCGGTCTATCGCGATGGCCTTCTGACCGTCACCGCGCCCAAGGCCAACACGGCGACCACTGTCACCGTGAACGTCGAGGGCTGAGGCGCTGAAGCCTCGGCCTGAGAAGCGACCATGAGAACACCCGCCCTCGGCTCCGGCCGGGGGCATTGTTTCGCGCGGAAGCAGCGAGCGAAGAGGCGAAACGCGCATCGCCATTGCCAACCCGACGCCTCCACTCGCTCGCCTTGGCCTGAGGTCGGCCCAGAGGAGTTGGCGTGGCGATCGGTTGGTTGGAGACATCGCTTCTGATGCGCTGGCTGCTGGGGTGGGCCCTGACCCTGCGGCTCCCGACCCTGCCCCGCGTCTTGCCGCGCCGACAGCGCACGGTGTCGGTGCTGATCCCGGAGCGCGATGAGGCCACCACCCTGCCGCACCTGCTGACGGCCTTGGCGCGCCAAAGCCTGAGGCCGGAGGAGGTGGTCGTGGTCGATGACCACTTCATTGGCGCCACCGCCGCCATCGCCCATGGGGCCGAAGCGACCCTGCCGCTGCGGGTGATTCAACCGCCACCACTCCCGCTGGCTGGTGCGGCAAGACCTGGGCCTTGCACCACTGCGTGCTGGACAGCCATGGGGAGGTGCTGATCGTTCTCGACGCGGACACTGAACCGGGCAAGGATTCGATCACCGGCCAAGAATCCGCTCGATCGTCGCGAGATTCCATCACGGCAAGGAGCTTGGGCGCTCGGCAGTGGATCTCTCCAGCGAATGTCATTGACTTGAGACTTGTCGCCATCGTGTCGGCGCTGTCGCGGGACCGCCGCAAGCGGCCTCCGTAAACGTGAGAACATTCCATCTGATGGAGAGTTGGCCGATGAGGCTCCCGGTCCACCCTGGCCTCCGCATCGGCGAGGTGGCCAAGCGCACCGGCCTGTCGGTGAAAACCATCCGCTCTACTGCGAGGAAGGGCTCCTGCGACCCATCGGTCGCTCGGAAGGGGGCTACCGCCTGTTCAATGAGAACAGCCTCGCGGAAGATGAAGACCGAGCTCGCTTGCCTCCTCAACACCTGGCAGGACTGCGGCGGCAGCAAGTCAGCTGCGGAGCCGGCCTGATCGCGGCCACGTCCTGCTCGATCTCGGCCAGTCTCGCCAGCTCTCCCCTACGCACCTTTTTGCGGAGCTGTGACCCCCTCGATGCGATCTTCAATCTCCTGATAGATCTCCTGCAACTGGGCGATGTTTTCATCGCTGGTCTCCCAATACCCCCGGCCGTGCACCTCCAGCAACGTGCCGACGATGCGACGGAAGCTGTGGGGGTTGAGCTCCAGCAGGCGCTTGCGCATCTCTTCATCGTTGATGAAGGTGTCGTTGGCTTCCTCGTAGACAAAGTTGTCCACCTGGCCGCTCGTGGCGCTCCAGCCCAAGGTGAAGTTCAGGCGCTTGGCCACCTCCCGCACCCCCTCGTAACCGGAATTCAGCATGCCCTCGTACCACTTGGGGTTGAGCAGCTTGGTGCGGGAATCCAGGCGGATCGTTTCGCTCAGCGTGCGCACTTGCGCATTGGCCGTGGTGGTGTCGGCGATGTAGCTGGCGGGGGCTTTGCCGTCGTCCCGCAGGTTGGCGATCAGCTTGGTGGGATCACTGTCGAAGTAGTGGCTGACATCGGTGAGGGAGATTTCGGCGGAATCCAGATTCTGGAAGGTGACATCCGCTGTTTTCATCGCTGCCTCAAACACCTCCCGCTTTTGGTTCATTTCGCCGGGGTTATCAGCATTGAAGGCAAAGGTTTTGCGCTTGAGATACATCTCCTGCAGTTCGCCCTCCTCCTCCCATGTGCTGTTTTCCACCGCCAGATTCACGTTGGAGCTGTAGCTGCCACTGGCATTCGAAAACACCCGGGTCGCCGCGTCTCGCAAGCTGGTGCCCTGCTCCCGTGCCTGCTCCAGGGCGTGCTTGCGCACGAAGTTCATGGTTTCGGGCTCATCGGCCTCGGCCGCCATCTTCACTCCTTGATCAATCAAGGCCATCTGATTGATGAACAGATCGCGGAACACACCGGAGCAATTCACCACCACATCCACCCGCGGCCGCCCCAGCTCCTCCAGGGGGATCAACTCGAGTTTGTTCACCCGGCCCAGGGAATCCGGCAGAGGGCGCACACCGATGAACCAGAGAATCTGAGCCAGGGATTCGCCATAGGTCTTGATGTTGTCGGTGCCCCAAAGCACGCAGGCGATCGTTTCCGGCCAGGCGCCCTGCTCCTCCTTCTGGCGCTCCAGCAGCCGATCCACCACCACCTTCGCCGCGGCGATCGCCGCCCGCGTCGGGATGGCCTGGGGATCGAGGGCATGGATGTTCTTGCCACTGGGCAGCACGCCGGGATTGCGGATCGGGTCGCCTCCAGGTCCCGGCAACACGTATTCCCCATCCAACGCCCGCAACAGGCTGGTCATCTCCATGTCCGCGCACACCTGCTCCAGACAGAAGCGCAGATAGGCGAACTGCTTGTCCAGCTCCTGCTGGTTGATCTCGGCGAAACCCGCCGCCCGGCAGGCGGCCAGCCAGGGGCTCGGGAACCGGATGCCGATGCGCTCCAGCAGGTCGAACAACCAGCCGAAATGGCGCCGCAGCGTCACACGCCCATCGGCGCCCGTCACCTCCTTCACCATCGCGCCCACCGCCGCCCGACTCGTTTCCGTGATCTTGCGGTTCAGCTCCACATCGGCGAGCACGCCTGCATCGTTGCCGCGATACACCTCCGCGATGGAGCGGCCCAGCGCTTCCGCCAACAGCCCCGGCAGGGAGCGGATGCCTTCCTCGTCCCGTTCGATCGCGGCGATGTTCACCAGGGTGGCGATCGCCTCCTCAGCGGTGGGTGGCTTGCCGATCGTGTGCAGGCCGCAGGGCAGCAGCCGACTCTCGATCTCCATCAGTTGGCGATACACCGCCCCGACCACGCCATCGCGGCCGTCCAGATCAAGCGCCGACGCATCCGTCTCCGGCAGCTCCACGTCTTTGTCGAGATTGCACTGGCGCGCGGTTTCCACAATCGCGTTCACGATCTGCACGCCGCGGCTGCTCTCCCGCAGCTGCTGATAGCTGCCCACCAGCTCGCCCAGCTCCTTGAGCCCCTTGTACAGACCGGCGTTTTCCGCGGGCGGGGTGAGATAGCTGATCGTTTCCGCGTAACCGCGACGCTTGGCGATCGTCGCCTCGCTGGGGTTGTTGGCGGCGTAGTAATAGAGGTTCGGCAGGGCGCCGATCAGGGAGTCGGGATAGCAGGTGTCGCTCATGCCCATCTGCTTGCCGGGCATGAACTCCAGGGAACCGTGGGTGCCGAAGTGCAGCACAGCATCCGCCCCCCACACCTTTTCCAGGTAGGTGTAATAGGCGGCGAAGCCATGGTGGGGGCTGGCGCTGCGGGAATAGAGCAGGCGCATCGGATCGCCCTCGTAGCCGAAGGTGGGCTGCACGCCGACAAACACGTGGCCGAAATGGCGGCCGTAGATCAACAGATTCGTGCCGTCGCTGTTGAGCTGTCCCGGCGGTTTGCCCCAGTTTTCCTCCAAGCGTTGCGAGTAAGGTGTCAGCCGCTCGTATTCCTCCACGCTCATGCGATGGGCGATGGCCAGCTCTGGCGAGCCCTCCAGCGCCTCGGGGTCCTTCAACACCGCCTCCATCAATGCCTTGGGCGTGCGCGGCAGATCGTCCACCTGATACCCCTTGGCCTTCATCTCCTGCAGCACCCGGTGGATGGAGCCGAAGACATCGAGATAGGCCGCCGTGCCCACATTCCCTTTGTCGGGCGGGAAGCTGAAGACGGTGATCGCCAACTTCTTCTCCGCTCGCGGCTTGATCCGCAGCGAGGCCCAGCGAATCGAGCGCTCGGCGATGGCCTCCACCCGATCCTGCAGCGTGTGCGCCTTGCCCGTGGCGTCATCCCGGCCGCTCAGCACGATCGGTTCGATCGCTCCATCCAACTCCGGAATGGCGATTTGCAGCGCAACCTGCACCGGATGCAACCCCAGATCGCTCTCCTCCCATTCCCGCGTCGTCTGGAACACCAGGGGCAGGGCCACCATGTAGGGCCGATTCAGGCGCTGCAGGGCCTCGATCGCCTTGGGATGGTCCTGCCGGGCGGGGCCGCCCACCAGGGCAAAGCCCGTCAGGCTCACCACCCCATCCACCAGGGGCTGCTCCGGATTGAGGGGATCGAAGAAAAATTGATTCACGGGCTTGCTGAAATCCAGCCCGCCACAGAACACGGGAATCACGGTGGCGCCCCGATATTCCATCTCCTGAATCACCGCCACGTAGTGGGCCTCATCGCCGGTGACGATGTGGCTGCGCTGCAGCACCAGGCCCATCACCGGTCCTTTGCGCGCCTTCTCGCTCAGATCGGAGCGGCTGGCGGTCCAATTCAGATATTCCTTCAGGTCTTCGAACATCCCCGGCGCCAGGGGGTGCCAGATGCCCAGGTCCGGGAACACCACCGGGTCGGCCACCCGCAGGGCCGGCCGGTCGGCGGCGGCGTCGCTGGCGAACACATATTTATCCGCCAGCATCAGCAGGAAATTGCGCAGGTTGTCCGGCGTTCCCCCCAGCCAGTATTGAAAACTGAGCATGAAGGAGCGGGCATCCTGGGCTTTCTCCACCGGCAGATACTTCAACACCGTCGGCAGGGTGTTGAGAAGCTTGAGCATGGCGTCCTGGAAGCCCGCCGAACCGCCCTTCTCCTTGCGCTTCTTCATGAACTGCGCGATGGCGCTCTTGCTCTGCCCCAGCTGGGCCATGGAGAAGGTGCCGAGCTTGTTGAGGCGCATCACCTCCGGCATGGAGGGAAACACCACCGCCGCCTTGAGCCGGTCGCGGTGGGGCGCCACCGCCTCCACCACCTTCTGAGCCAGATCCTCGATGAAGATCAGCGAGGCGATGAACACGTCCGCCGCGGCCACATCGGCGCAGAAATCCGCGTAGTTCAGGGGATCGCGCAGCTCTTCGATCAGGTAGCCGGAGAGCTCGATCGCCAGGGCCGGGTTGCCCTCGTTGATGCTCTGGGCGGCGGTGGTGAGGGCGTTCTGATACTGGGGCTCGAGCACCACGTAGACGGCCCGCATCAGGGTGCGCTGGCCGACGGTCTCCGGGCTGACCCTGCGGCTGGCGGAGCGGACCTGCGTGAACATGCGTGCGGAGAGATTGAGCAATGTGAAGGAGCCTACGCAGCGAAGGCCGCTCCGTGGGCCATCCAGACAGGAGGCGTTACAGGGCTCCCCTTCCAGCGTCCGTTCCCCCCGCCAAGCCCTGACCCCATAGGCTCGGCAGCGCCCGTCGTCCCGGCCTGAGGCCCGCTTCAGGTCCCTTCCCGCATGGCTTCCACCCCCGCCCCCTCCACCTCCGCGACCGCCGCGTCCCCGGCTCCCATCCCGGTGGTGGTGGCCGGCGCCCTGGGCCGCATGGGCGCCGAGGTGGTGAAGGCCGTGATCCAGGCGCCGGACTGCGCCCTGGCGGGGGCCATCGACACCACCCCCGGCAGCGAAGGCCAGGACGTGGGCGTGGCCCTTGGTCTGGGGGAGTTGGAGGTGGCGATCAGCGCGGATTTTGAAGGCACCCTTTGCCAGGCCAGCCAGGCCGTCCGCCAGAGCGGGCCCGGTGGTGGCGCCGTGCTCGTCGATTTCACCCACCCCTCCGTGGTCTACGAGCACACGCGGGGGGCCATCGCCTATGGCGTGCACCCGGTGATCGGCACCACGGGCCTGACGCCCGCCCAGCTGGCGGACCTGGGGGTCTTTGCCGAGAAGGCCTCCATGGGTGGCGCCGTGATCCCCAACTTCTCGGTGGGGATGGTCTTGCTGCAGCAGGCCGCCGCCGCCGCCGCCCGCTTCTACGACTTCGCCGAACTCACGGAACTCCACCACAACCGCAAGGCCGATGCCCCCAGCGGCACCTGCCTGAAGACCGCCGAGCTGATGGAGGAGCTGGGCAAGGCGTTCAATCCCGCTCAGGTGGAGGAGCACGAAACCCTGGCCGGCTGTCGGGGGGGGCTGCGGGCGAGCGGCCTGCGGCTCCATTCCATCCGCCTGCCCGGGCTGGTGGCCCATCAGGAGGTGATGTTCGGCGCCCCGGGGGAGACCTACACCCTCCGCCATGACACGATCGAGCGCTCCGCTTACATGCCCGGGGTGCTGCTCACCGTGCGCCGGGTGCGTCAGCTGCCCGGCCTGGTGTATGGACTGGAGCGGCTGCTCTGATCCAACGGGGCCAGGCCAGCGGTGTCAGGCCAGCGGTGTCAGGCCGGCGGGGCGCGGTCGCTCGGCCGCTGTTGCCCGCCGGCCCGTTGTCCGTATTGTCGCCAGGCCGCAGAGGCCCTGGACCTCCCCCGCCATGCTGATTCCGCTGAAGCCCGGAGAGCTGTTCAAGCTGATTCCCGCCGTGGCCACAGGCCCCCAGTTCCAGGCCTGCAGCGGCGATCCCCGCAAGTTGCTGCAGCGGGTGCTGATCTCCGTGATCGGCGGCGTGCTCACCCTGCTGATCAGCCAGACCGTGGCCTTCAACAGCCGCTGGTCGTCCCTGTGGCTGGTGGCGGGATTCGTGTTTCTCCTTTATCTGCTCTGGGGGCCGATCGTCGAGGCGGGGCGGCGCAACGCCGTCCTGCGGCGCTATCCGGCGGCGGCTCTCTTCGAGGGGGAGGTGGTGGACCTCTTCGAACGGGAGGTGGTGGTGGAGAAGCGGGAGCAGGCGGATCGCAGCGGGCGTCTTGAGCTGGTGGAGAACCGGCGCACCTGGCTGGTGTTGCTGCTGGGGGATGAGGACGGCGAACTGGGCCAACTGCGGTTTCCGATGGAGAAGAAACACCAGGCGATCCGGCGGGGGATGGTGGTGCGCTGCCTGGTGCTGAGCGAGCGCCCGGATTTCAGCCGGATCGGCGCCATCAGCGATGGCTGGTTGCCGCAACTGAAGCTGTGGGTGGGGGAGTATCCCTATCTGCTGCGGCCGGCGTTTGAGGAGTTGTGCCTGCGGCGCTTGCGGGGGCGGTGAACCGCCCGGGCTTCCCACTCCTCACCCCCGCAACAATGCGTTACAATTTCCGCAACACTTCGAAACGAGGTCTTCGTGAGCCAATCCACCCTTCCCTCCTCCCCCATCCGCGGCGCCCAAGTCACCACTGAAGATGGCGGACGTCTCAATGCCTTCGCCACCGAGCCTCGCATGGAAGTCGTGAGCGCCGACAACGGCTGGGGCTTCCACGAGAGGGCCGAGAAGCTCAACGGCCGCATGGCC
>VGQX01000061.1 GCA_016882305.1 Cyanobacteria bacterium K_Offshore_surface_m2_239 | reverse complement strand
CTTGATCCTGTCTCGTCGCGTGGCTTGGCCTGTTGGGCGCCGATCAATCATTGAGATCGTTGGTCTGGTGGAGGTGGTGCTCGATCTATGGAAATGAACCTGTCACCCCTTCAAAGTCAGCGGATGCACAAACCGCCTGAAGTGGACGTCCGATCACGGCTTGGAGGGGGTGGCGGCGCCGCGGGGGATCAAGCCCCTTGCGGGGGAGCCCACGTCCATCCCCGGACGCCAGAACCAACGTGCTGAAGCCATGGCCGCAGGCCATCAACGACAGCCGTCACGACGCCAACCCATCCCCGCCGGGGTTCCCGGCCTCCCCGTTCAGGCGCTCGCCTCCGCCAGGGCCCGCACCACGTCGCCTCGCGTGAGCACCCCCACCATCACCCCTTGCGCATCCACGACGAACAACCGCTGGATGCGGCGATCATTCAACAGGCGTGCCGCCTCGGGCAGGCTGGTGGTGGTTGCGCAGGTGTGCACCGGGGTGGACATCAGATCCCCCACCGTGCTGCCAAGAACCTGATGCACCTGTCGGTTCCATTCCAGAGGATTGCGCAGGTAGATCACCGCATCCAAAAACATCACGTAAGGACCAGCGTCAAAGCCGCTCTCCCGCACCATCAGATCCTTTTCGCTCAACTCACCCACCAGGGCGCCAGCGGCGTCCACCACCGGCAGGCCGCTGATGTGATGGCTGCTCAACAGCGTCACGGCCTCCTGCAGGGGCGTCTCCGGACGGACGGAAAACACTGGGGAGGTCATCACCTCGGACACGGGACGCTCCACCACCATGGCGTTCTCTCTGGCAATCAAGCGGCATTCTGAAGGGGCGTCGGCGCGGTGCCATGTCCGTCCCCCCCCACCCCCCCCTTCCACGGACCAGCGGGAGGCTGCTGGCGGATGGATTGACGGTGCTGCGGGGCCTGCTGGGGCTGCCTGTGCTCCTCGCCTTGCAGGCGCACTGGTTTGGCGTGGCTTGGGGGCTGCTGCTCGGCGGCGGACTCAGTGACGCCGCGGATGGCTGGCTGGCACGCCGCAGCGGCGGCGGATCCATCTGGGGAGCACGCCTGGATCCCCTCACCGACAAGCTGCTCATCAGCGCCCCCCTGCTCTGGCTGGGAGCGGAGGGCCGACTCCCTCTCGTGGCCGTGTGGCTGCTGCTGGCTCGTGAATTGCTGGTGTCTGGCTGGCGGGCTCAACAGGGCAGCGGAGGACCGGCCTCCCTTGGCGGAAAGGCGAAGACGATTCTTCAATTTTTGTCCTTGTTGTTGTTGTTGTGGCCCGCCAGCTGGGGGGGAAGCCCTTGGGCCTGGAGCGTCGGCTGGTGGCTCTTCTGGCCGAGCCTGGTCCTCGCCCTCACCTCAGCCGCCGGTTACCTCCGCAAAGGCGCTTGAAGCCGGCTCGGCTGGCCGCCCGTCCTCCTCCTCCTCATCCTCCCCCAGCTCCACCCCTGTCCCCTGCCGGGTCTCACCCGGGTCGTCCTCCCGACCCCAGACCGCCGTTTCCTCCCGTCCGAGAGGGCGGGCGTCGATTCCTTTCACTTCTCTGAGATAACGGGCCAGGGCCTCCCCTTGACCGTGGGTGAGGATCACGCGCCGGGCGCCGCTCGCGACGATGGTGCGCACCAGGGAGGGCCAGTCGGCATGGTCGCTCAGCACAAAGCCGCGACCCACCCCCCGGCGTCGGCGCGCTCCCCGCACGGTCATCCAGCCGCTGGCAAAGGCGGTCTGACCCTCGGAACAACGCCGCATCCACGGGGTTCTCTGTGCCGAGGGGGGCGCCAGAATCAAGCGCCCCGCCAGGCTCTGCCCCTTGGACACCGCGCTCAGGGGCGCCGTGGGCGGCATGGCGATGCCGGCCTCGCGATAGGGAGCCATCAGCCCCTGCACCGCCCCATGGAGCAGGATCTCCTCCTGCACCCCGAGGGCATGGAGCTCGGCCAGAACGCGCTGGGCCTTGCCGAAGGCATAACAAAACAAAACCGAGGGAATGGCCGGGGCTGCCCGCCACCACTGGAGGAGCTCCCGGGCGACAACAGACCCGGGTTGCCACTGGTAGATCGGCAGACCAAAGGTGGCTTCGCTGATGAACACATCCGCTGGAACCGGTGTGAAGGCGGTGCAGCTGAGATCGTCATCCCGCTTGTAATCCCCGCTGATCAGCCAGCGCTCCCCCGCCGCCTCGATCAGGATCTGCGCGGAACCCAGCACATGGCCGGCGGAGTGGAAGGAGATCCGCGCTCCTGAGAGCTGCAGGGGCTCCCCGTAGGGGAGAGCCGTGAGGGGAAGGTTCGCCCCCAGCCGGGCTCGCAGCACCCCTTCGCCAGCGGCACTGGCCCAGTAGGCGCCGCTGCCGGGCCGCGCGTGGTCCGCATGGGCGTGGGTGATCAGCGCCCGGGGGACGGGGCGCCAGGGATCGATCCACGCCTCGGCCGGAACGCAGTACAGCCCTTGCGGGGTGAGGCGCAGAGGACCGTCGGCGGGCAGTGCGGCGGGCAGAACAGCGGGGTCAGGCACTCATCGCCAGCATGCGCTCAATCGGCACCAGGGCCTTGGCGCGAAGCTCCTCGTCCAACTCAAGGCGCGGCTTGAGCGAGTGCAGGCAACGCCAGAGCTTTTCCAGGGTGTTGAGCCGCATGTAAGGGCAGATGTTGCAGGCGCAACCGTCGATTCCGGGAACGGGGAAAAAGGACTTGCTCGGAGCCAGGCGCTCCATTTGATGGAGGATTCCCGGTTCGGTGAGCACCAGAAAGGACGGGGCGTCGCTGGTGCGAACCCGCTGCAGCAAGCGACTGGTGGAGCCGATGTAATCGGCGAGATCCAGCAGATGGGCCTGACATTCGGGATGGGCGATCACCTCCGCTTCCGGATGCTCCAGCTTCAGACGCAGCAGCGCCTCTTCACTGAACGTCTCATGCACGATGCAGCTGCCGGGCCAGAGGGTGAGCTCTCTGCCGCTGCCCCGCGCCACCCAGCGGCCGAGGTTGGCGTCGGGAGCAAACAGGATGGGTCGATCCGGCGGCAATTGCCGCACCAGTTGCACGGCGTTGCTGCTGGTGCAAATCAGATCGCTTTGCGCTTTGACGGCGGCTGAACAATTGATGTAAGACACCACATAGTGGTCGGGATGCCGCGCGCGAAACTCCGCGAACGCATCGGCTGGGCAGGCGTCCGCCAGGCTGCAGCCGGCCTCCATGTCAGGAAGCACGACAATTTTCTCCGGATTGAGAATTTTCGCCGTTTCCGCCATGAAATGCACCCCGCAGAAGGCGATCACATCGGCTTCCGTGCGGGCCGCTTGGCGGGAAAGTTCCAGGGAGTCACCGATCACGTCCGCGACGTCCTGAATCGCGGCCTCCTGGTAGTAGTGCGCAAGAATGACGGCATTGCGTTCTTGTTTCAGTGCCGCAATGGCCGCAGGCAATGCCTCCCGCGAAGGCACCTCCCCACCGATGGTGTCCAATGGAAAGCTTTCGGGGGGCTCGCGCACTGGATCACTCGTTTGCTGGGTCGTCACTCCTTGGCCTTGACTTGTCATCCCCCCCATGGGATGGTCTCCCGCTGAGCGCTCCATGGCCTCCAGCCTAAAGGGAGAGAAATCCAGCCCCAACAAACGTGTGGAGCTGGCCATCGCCGGGGATCTCCACGATCAGTGGGATGGTCGGGATGAAGAGCTGTTGCGCAAGCTTGCGCCCGATGGCTTCCTCGTGGTGGGGGATCTCAGCAACGGGCACCCGCGCATCCCGCGGGCTCTGGCCCGCTTGCCCCTGCCGGTGGCCTGCGTGCTCGGCAACCACGACTGTGGCCACGATTCCACCGGTGAGCGACTGCGGCGGCAGTTGCAGCTGCTGGGCGATCGCCATTGTGGTTGGGGGCTCAGGGAACTGCGTCCCCCGGGCGTGGCCGTCGTCGGAGCGCGGCCAGCGACGGCAGGGGGGGGGTATCAGCTGTCCAAAGCGGTGCGCGCTGTTTATGGCGCGGTGGAGCTGGAGGAATCAGTGCACCGCATTCACGCAGCGGCGATCGCCGCCGATCCCACGCTGCCCCTGATCCTTCTCGCCCATTGCGGTCCTGTCGGGTTGGGCAGCCACGCCAAGGATCCCTGTGGCCGCGACTGGAAGCTTCCCTCCTGCGACTGGGGGGATCAGGATCTGGCCATGGCGATCGAGCGGATTCGTCGCGAACGGGCGCTCCCCCTGGTGGTCTTCGGGCACATGCACCATCAACTCCGCCGCGGTGGCGAGCGCATCACGTTCGCGAGAGATTCGCGGGGCACGATGTATCTCAACGCCGCCTGCGCCCCGCGCCATGGCGTCGATCCGCAGGGGCGATGCCTGCGGCATTTGAGTTGGGTGCGGCTTTGTGGTTCCGGAACGGTCGAGCAGGTCTCGCACCGCTGGTACGGTTTGGACGGCACCTTGCTTTACGAGCAGCTGCTCTGGCCGCCTTCAAGGCCCTGACACCTCCATGTTGGTCTACGCCTGCATCAGCAGCCACGGCTTCGGCCATGCCGCCCGCACCACCGCCGTGCTCACGGAACTGGTCCGCATGCGGCCGGACTGCCGGATCGTGCTCTCCACAGCGGTGCAACCCGCCTTTCTGAAGCTGGCCATGGGGGAGACCCCCTATGAGCTCCGACCCTGCCGCTGGGACGTGGGGATGATCCAGGCCGATGCGCTGGCCGTGGATCCTGAAGCCACCCTGACCGCTCTGGAGGAGCTGGAGCGCGCCTTGCCCGCGCAAGTGGAGGCGGAGGCGCGCTGGCTTGCGGCGCAATCCCCCCGCCCCCTGATTTTGGCGGATGTGCCCCCGAGTGCCGCAACCCTGTCTCACCATCTCCAGGTTCCGCTGATCTGGCTGGGAAGCTTCGGCTGGGAGGCCATCTACGGCCCCCTGGGAGAGGCGTTCGCGCCCTGGGCGGAGCAGGCCCTGGAGCAGTACCGCCAAGGTGATTTGCTGCTTCGGTGTCCCTTGTCCCTGCCCATGCCGTGGGAGCTGCCGAGCGTGGACCTGGGGATCACCTGTTCCACGCCCCGCCATGACCTGGCGGAGGTGGGCCGTCGCTTGGCGTTGCCAGCGGAACGGGACCGCTGTGTCTTGATCAGCTTCGGCGGCTTGGGGATAGAGATCGATCCGGATGGATTGCGCCGCTGGCCGGAGCATGTCTTCGTCGGCGTGGATCCACGGTTGGCCGAGGCCGCCAACGGACGCCTCCTGCCCCCCGACCTTCGTTTTCTGGATGTGATGCCACTGGCGGGGCGGATGCTCACCAAGCCCGGCTACAGCACCTTCTGTGAGGCCTTCCAGGAGGGCGTGGGGCTTCATGTGGTGCGTCGCCAAGGTTTTGCGGAGGCGCCCGCGCTGGAGAAGGGTCTGCGGGCGGAAGGGTGGCATCGCCTGCTGGAAGAGGAGGACTTTCGCCGCGGGGACTGGCAGCTTGATGATCCGTTGATCGCGCCGCGGGCTCCACGGTTGCGCCGGGATGGCAGCACCCAGGCGGCGGAGATCCTGACGCGGCTTCTGAAGCGGTGATCAGCAGATTCGATCGGAGCGCAGAGAAGGGTTGGAGATTCTGTTCAACGGACTGATCAGGGCCCAGTGAGAGAGGGGATCGACCCCAAAATCGGCCCCGCCAGAAAAAATGGACGGTTTCCCGAGCGTCACGACAGTGATCGACAAAGAAACAATCGCTGGCCAAATTAGCGCGAAGTTTCTGATTGTTCACTCAGGATCTCTCGGATTTTCCGCACTTCCACACCTCGATTGGCCTTTTTTACGCCGATCCTCGCCGAATCCTTGACGTCATTCCTCTCAGCGCTTTGCGCCTTTGTCCTCCGCAAGCTTTCCCTTGTTCCGCACACGACGATTTCCTCTGGCCTCCGCTCTGCTGGGCTTCAGCGTGCTCACCGCACTGCCAGGCCATGCGACGGACTCCACAGAGGCCTGGGATCAAATTCTCTCCGCCCCTCAGCCAACCCGTCGTCTTGCGCTCCTGCCCCCTCCTCCGCCGACCGCGCAACCCGTCTTTGCCATCACACCCGAGCGGCGGGCCTTGCTGAACACGATCCGTTATGCCGAGGGCACCTGGGCCAACGGTCACGACGTCGGCTATCGCGTGATGTTCGGCGGCAGCCTGATGCCCTCCCTGGAGCGCCATCCGGATCGGGTGATTTATTCCTCCCGTTACGCCAGTGCTGCGGCGGGTGCTTATCAATTCATGCCTCCCACCTGGGACATGGTCACCCGAAAGCTTGGGTTGACGCGCTTTGATCCCGATTCCCAGGACCAGGGAGCCCTGTACCTCATCCAGCGACGCGGCGCCCTCCATCTGGCCGATCGTGGCGAGCTGACACAAGAGCTGGCTGCCCGTCTCGCTCCGGAGTGGGCATCCTTCCCAACGCTGGCTGGCAGCAGCTATTACGGCCAACCTGTGAAGCGATTCGATGAATTGAAGCGCTTTTACGAAGATAATCTCGGTCAATTGCGTCAGACTCCTCAACAATGGGAACCCGTCGCGATCCAGCAGGTGAAGCCCTGCAAAGGTGACTCCTTGGAATGTCAATTGAGAGGCGTGCAAGCCGACCAACCCTGATCAAGCCACATCTGAATAGCTAACTTTTGAGGAGTTGATCGCAGCGATCAACTCTTTTTTATGAGAATTCTATTGTTATTGTGTCAGCCTTCCATGGGCATCCACCGGGTTTCCCCCGCCTCCAGGGCGCTGGACTCCATCCCATGCTGCTCTCAGGGCGGCGCCAGGGATTGAGGGGGTTCAGCCGGGCGTGTTGTCGTTGCGGAGGCGATCTCGTCCCAGAGTCGCCTGGGCAATGAGATAGGCCGCCACCGCCGCCGCCGCGAATCCCAGGCCGTTCCGCGCCAGAGGCAGGACATCACTGGTGCGGGTGACGATCGGCGCCACGCCAAAGACCCCGAACAAAATGAGCCAGAGGGGGGAGAGCAGAAGAACCCACAACCACTCCACCAGGCGACCTGGCTGACGGGGGAACGCCGCGAAACCCACGATCAATCCCCCGAGGATGGACGTGCAGAGGGTGAGCAGCCACTGCTCTCTCGGGAGCCCGGGAACCACCTGACAGCCCCCCATCGCCAAACACCCTTTCACGGTGTGAAGAGCATCGAGCACCGCGCCGTCCCGTCCATGCTCGCGCACGTAGTACTGATTGCCGAAGCGCGTCTGCAACTCCACCCAGAAGGTGCGGGGCATCAGAGCGAACAAGGCGTCGCCGACGTTGAAGTTCAACAGATTTCCGCCTCGCTCGTCGGCCACCAGCAGAAGGCTGCGCTCATCCAGCTGCCAGAACTCCTTGACCGCCAGGCCGGGCGTGCGGTCGTACTGGGTGAGCACCCGCAATTTCCAACCGCTGTTGCGGGCGAAATCATTGAGCTCGCTCTCCAGGTCGCCGCGTTGACCATCCGTGAGCAGCCGGGCCAGGTCGATCACCGGTGTGGGGTGATCGGGCAACAGGTCCGGGTTGTCATCCGCTTGCGCCGCGCCCGTCCAGGCCGGCAGCCATCCCACCAGAAGGGCCAGCAGAAGGGCCAGCAGCCCCGTTGTGATCCGGGCTCGCCGGACAGGCCTGTCCACGTCCCCCGCTCCTCGGCCCATGATGGATGCCCAAACACACGTAAGCGGCATTCTCTCCGATGTTTCCCCCTTTTCTTCGGACGTGACAGCGGCTTTGACCCCGCAAGCCCCGCCCTGGCTTCGGGAACGCTTTCCATCCGCCGGGGGCGTCGTGCCTTTTCGCACCTTCATGGAGTGGGCTCTCCATGATCCCGACCACGGCTACTACGGCCGAGGTCGGGCGCGCATCGGACCCTCCGGAGACTTTGCCACTTCTCCTTCTTTGGGCGATGAATTCGCCTCCCTGCTGCTGCGACAGCTGATCGAATGGTTGGAGCAGATTCCCGGCGATCCCCTCAGCCTCTTGGAAGCCGGGCCTGGAGAGGGCCAGCTGATGGCCCAGCTGACCGCGGGGCTCGTCCAGCGGCGGCCCGACCTGGCGGCGCGTCTGGAGGTGGTGCTGCTGGAGCCGAACCCTGGCATGGCGGCCCGGCAACAGCGGGTTCTCCAAGGTTTGCCGCTCCCCGTGCGCTGGTCCTCTTGGGAGGAGCTGGAGCGAGCTCCCCTCGCGGGGGTGGTTCTCGCCCATGAGGTGCTGGATGCCTTGCCGGTGGATCGCCTGGTGTGGGACGGAACGCGCTGGTGTTGGCAACACGTGGCCTGCGATTCAGAGGGAGGACTGGCCCTGAGGTTCGGCCCCCCCTTGGATGCCGCAACCCTGACGGAGCTGGCTCCCCTGGGCCTCCCAGCCGCTGGCCTGCGGCCGGGATGGTGCACGGAATCGCACCCCGGCCTGGCCCCCTGGTTTCGCTCCTGCGCGGGTGCTCTGCAGGACGGTGTGCTGTTGGTGGTCGACTATGCGCTGGAAGCCCGCCGCTATTACGCCCCTCAACGCTCAGACGGCACCCTGCTGGGCTACCGAAACCAGAGGACGGAAGTCAATCCTCTGGTGGCGCCGGGGGAGATGGATCTGACGGCCCACCTCTGTCTGGAAACAACCCAGCGGGCCGCCGCCGCCACGGGCTGGCATGGTCTGGGGGAGCGGCGGCAGGGGGAGGCGCTGTTGGCCCTGGGACTGGCGGAACGCCTCGCGACGACCCGTCAGCGCGCCAGCGACAACCTGGCGGAGGAGCTGGCCCGCCGAGAACAACTTCTCCGCCTCGTCGATCCCATGGCCCTCGGAGAGTTTCGCTGGCTGATCTTTGAGCGCGCCAGCGTCTCACGCCCTCCGGGACACCTCCGGAGTCGCTGCCTGCGGGACCCCGCCAGCGGGGGGGAAGCCTCCTCCTGAACGGTGTCCAGCTCAGGTCCATGACGAAGCCGCGCCCCATCCGCCGCCGGAACGGGGGCCGCTGGGGATGGGAGGTGGATCAGGACGGAGCGGAAACGCTGTGGGCGCGAAGGGCCTCAAGAATCGTGCCCTCATCGACGTCATCGCGCACCACAACCTGACCGATGGCCGTCGGCAGGACGAAACGCACCAGGCCTTGGCGCACTTTCTTGTCGCTGCGCAGGGTGGACAACACCACTTCCGGGTCCAGGGGCGGCAGGTTCAACGGCAAGCCTGCCGCCGCCACGAGGGCGCGCTGGCGTGCCTCCGCGTCCGCATCCCAGAGATCCATGCGGCGGGCGATGGTGCCAGCCATCAGCATCCCCAACCCCACCGCCTCCCCATGGAGATAGGTGGTGTACCCGGTGAGGGTTTCCACCACATGGCCCAGGGTGTGGCCGTAGTTGAGGGTCGCCCGGGGGCCCGCCTCCCGCTCATCGGCGGCCACCACCCGTGCCTTGGCGGCTGCGGAACCCTCCAGGATCTGGCGCAGAAGGGTGGGGCCGATGGCCTCCAGGCTGCCCAGCCCCGGGGGGGGGACATGCCCGCTGTGCCGTTCCAGGGCTGCGAACAGTTCGGGATCGCCGATGACGCCATATTTGATCACCTCCGCCATCCCCGCCCGAAATTCCCGTTCCGGAAGGCTGGCGAGCACCTCGGGATCGATCACCACGGCTTTGGGCTGATGAAAGGCGCCGATGAGGTTCTTGCCTCCTGGATGATTGACGCCTGTCTTGCCGCCGATCGCCGCGTCGACCATGGCCAGAAGGGTTGTGGGCACCTGCACCAGCGCGATCCCCCGCAGCCAGGTGGCCGCCGCGAAGCCCACCATGTCCCCGACGACGCCACCGCCGAGGGCCACCATCAGGGAGCCGCGCTCCAGACGATGGCGATGGGCGGCGTCATGGATCTTGGCCACCGTGGCCGGGGTTTTCTGCTCCTCCCCCGCGTCGATCACCAGGGAGCGGACCTCCAGGCCCGCCTCCCGCAGGCTGCGCTCCGCACGCTCCCCGTATCGGTCATGGACGACGGGATGGCTCACCACCAGCACCCGGCTGCCGGGACGCGCGGCGTGGGAGGTGACCCAGCGGCCCAGACGCGCCAAGCCCCCCTCACCGATCACGATCGGATAGGGGTCGTGGGGCAGGGCCACCTGAAGAACCCTCTCCGGGCCTGGCAGGGGGGGGGCTGGGGCAGGCATGGAGGAAGGCTCGTAAGCTCTGGCGATGCCTCCATTCTCCGCTGCCGACACGGATGGCGCCGGCTCCGGGCGCCGCGCCCCGCTGGAGGGTCTGGTGCCCTGGTTGTTTCTGACACCAGGCCTCGCGCTGCTCACCCTGACCGTGCTGGTACCCGCGGCCATGGCCCTGGTCCTGAGCTTCACCAGCAGCGGCCTGGATGTGGACGCGCCGCTTCGCTTCATCGGTCTGGCCAATCTGCGGCGCCTCGTCAGCGACCCGATGATGGCCCGCGTCACCTTGACGACCTTGCTGTATCTGATCGGCGTGGTTCCTCCGATCGTGGTGGGTTCCCTGGCGCTGGCTGTGCTGGTCAATCGGCGCCTGCCCTGGATTCATGGCTTTCGCGGTGCCTTTTACACCCCGGTGCTGGTCTCCCTGGTGGTGGCCGCCATCGCCTTCCGCTGGTTGTACGCCGAAAACGGTTTGATCAACGGTTGGTTGGCCACGCTCCTGGGATCCTCCTTTCAGCCGATCGGTTTTCTCACCTCTCCCGCCCTGGCCCTGCCGTCGGTGATGGTCGTGACCCTTTGGAAGGGGTTGGGCTACTACATGGTGATTTTCCTCGCGGGTTTGCAGGGCATCCCTCCCGAGCTCTACGAGGCCGCCGCTTTGGACGGCTGCGAGGGTTGGCGGAAGCACTGGCATGTCACCCTGCCGCTGCTGCTGCCTTATGTGTTTCTGGTGGCGGTGATCTCCGCCCTCGGCGCCACGAAGGTGTTTGACGAGGTGTTTCTGATGACCCAGGGCGGTCCGGCGGATTCCACGCGGACTTTGGTCTATTACGTATACGACCAAGCCTTCGGCGAGCTGGAGATCAGCTACGCCTGCACGGTGGGCCTGGCCCTCTTTTTGATGGTCCTCGCCTTGAGCCTGCTGCGTTCGGCTGTGGCTGGAGGGGAGCGAGGTCCAGGCTGAAGCCGTGGGGAAGGGGCGAAGTCCGGGCTGAAGCCATGCGAGGGTTGGGGCAGACGAGCAAGCGGCCGCCGCTTCAGAGCGCTCAGTGATTCATCCTTCCCCCGCGAGCGAGCCTCGCTCCGCTCCTTCCATCGGCATCGTGGGCGGTGGCCAACTGGCCTGGATGCTGGCCCGGGAGGCCCGCCAACTGGGGGTGGAGCTGCACGTGCTGACTCCAAGTCCCGCCGATCCGGCCGCCCAAGACGCCTCCAGCGTGGTGGTGGGCCCCGTGGAGGATGAAGCGGCCATGCGCCTGCTGGCTCAGCGGGCGGGGCGGATCAGCTTTGAAAACGAGTGGGTCCCCGTGGACGTCCTCGGCCCGTTGGAACGGGAGGGGATCCTGTTCTTGCCCGACCTGGCCGCCCTCCAACCCCTGCTCAACAAGCGCAGCCAGCGACAGCTCCTCTCGAACCTGAACCTGCCGACGCCTCGCTGGGCGGGAATGGAGGCCAGCCAACCCCCTCCCGCCCCAGCCTCGCCGCAAAGCGACGACGCCTTCTCCACCACGGCCTGGACGGGGGAGGAGATGTTCTCCAGCGGCGGCGGCGATGGCGACCCTTCCGGGCCTTCCGTGCCCGCGGAACCGCGCTTGCCGGAGGGGTTGACCTTTCCCGTGATGGCCAAGCTCAGTCACGGGGGATACGACGGCAAGGGCACCCAGCTCCTGGAGGATCAAGCCGCCCTGGAACGTCATCTGGCCGCTCACACGCCTGAGGACTGGCTCCTGGAGGAGCGCGTCCGCTTTGAGATGGAGTTGGCTCAGGTGGTCTGCCGGGATCAGGAGGGGGAGGTGCGCTGCTTTCCCCTGGTGCAGACCCATCAACGGGAGCAGGTGTGCGAGTGGGTGCTGTTTCCGGCGCCTGTGGATCACGCGGTGGCCGCCTGGGCGCGCAATGTGTCGATGTCTTTGGTCACCGCTTTGAACTATGTCGGGGTGATGGGGATTGAATTCTTTTTCGGTCCTGGCGGTCTGCTGGTCAATGAGGTTGCGCCGCGCGTGCACAATTCCGGCCATCTGACCCTGGAGGCCTGCGCCACGAATCAGTTCTCCCAACACGTGCGCATCTTGGCCGGTCTGCCCCTGGGCTCGACCGAGCCGATCGTGGACGGAGCCCTGATGGTGAACCTGCTCGGCTATGAGCCGGAAGAGGGTCCGGCCGCCAGCCTGGATCATCAACCCCAGCGCCAGGCGTTGGCGGCGATGCGGGGAGCGCATGTGCACTGGTACGGCAAGCGTCCGCGACGGGGTCGCAAGCTCGGCCATGTGACTTTTGTGCTGGCGGGCGAGGGCGCGCGGGAGAGGGAGGAGGAGCGGGCCAGGCTGCTGGCGGAGGTGCGCGCGGTGTGGCCCTGGCCTGAGCCGGTGGACACTGCGGCGAATTGAACGAAAACAGGGGTAAAATAATTGCGAACTGCCGTGTTGGTGACTGCCTTTCACAGTTTTCTGATCTGACTCCTTTTCGACATGGGGAGTCTGCGGCGACGGCAACGTAAACCGGCCTTGAGCTGGAAACGAAACCCCGCCTTTGACACCCCTTCTGGTTCATCCAGGTCGAACACTGGGGCAAGACGGCACAGCGGTTCACCCCTTCTTCACCCGTCTATCCGGCGCCGGATCGGTTCCATCTGGCGCCTCTCGGGCTTCGGGATCCTCGCGGGTTGAGGGCGTCGCGATCAGGACGCGTCCAGGCCCAGCAGCTGATCGAGACGTTGCTGCAGACGCTCGCGATCCAGATTCGTCAGCACGAACACCTCCTGAGCCGTTCCCCCCCGGCGCGCGTTCACCTTGTGGCCCCCGGTGATCGGCGTGGAAACCCTCAGCGACAAGCGGGCCACGCGACCACGGGTGCGGCGGATGACCGCGGGGGTCACCGTGCCGATCAGAGGATCTTGCGCCAGTTGCCTCAGCAGGGGAATCAGCCCTTCGATGTAGGTGCTGTGGGTGATCACCACGCGGCCCATGGGCCTCTCCGGCGGATGAAGGGAGGGGGGAGTCAGGCCTGTTCCAGGGGGGCCATGGTGAGCCCCTCTGCGGCGAGTTGCTGGTGATAGAGCTCCCCCTGCTCCAAAGGCCCGCTCCAGACCACCGCCGCTCCCTCGCCATCGATCTGATACGCCAACGTCCAGGCCTGATCGGGTTGCATTCCGGGAATCGTGCGCACCAGCACCCGCACAACGTGCTCAAACGTGTTCACATCGTCATCGAGCACGATGACGCGCACCCGGGGATAGGGGGCCCGCAGGCGCTCTTTCGTGGCCTGCCCCTTCGGGGCGGCAAGCGGCGTGCGCGTCATGGCGGGTCGCGGGAGAGGGCTGGAGTTTAGGTAAGCTGAGACCCGAACACAATCAGACTCCATGCTGATCACCCTTGGTTGGGCTGCCCTGGCTGCCAGTTTCACGTTTTCCATCGCGATGGTGATCTGGGGTCGCAACGGTGACAACACCCTCAATTTCTGATCTCTTCTCCCCCGCCTCCTCCACCGCGCTCGCGGCCCTGGCCTCAGGTCTGCTCCTGTTCGTCAGCGGCGGGGTGATCTATCTCTCCATCGTGGATTGGCGAGACCGACGCCGGCGACGCGGGGAAACCACACGCAAGCCATGACGTCCACCAGCGCTCCCCCGGATCCTTTGGGATGCCTGGAAGAGGAGGCATGGAGCATCGCTGGAGACCTGTTGGTGGATCCCGGCGAGCGAGACTCTCCCGTCAGATCCGGGCGGGCGCTGCATCGCGCTCTCGACGAGCTGTTGCTCTTGAATCGGGGCTTTCGCGAGAACCCGGGACATCCTTTCCCCTTGGAGTCTCTCCTGGACCTCGGAGCGGCGTTGCTGTCGACTCCTCTTGACGAAGGCGATCGCGAGCGCCTTCGTCAGGCGGCGGATGACTGGCGGCAGGAGCTGGTGGGAGAGACCGTCACCTACGTGGTGAATCGCAATCTCAACGCCAGCAACCTCTGTGCGCTGCGGTGCGGATTTTGCGCGTTTCGCCGATCGCCGGGCGAAGAGGGCGCGTTCGTGTTGAGCCGCGCGGAATTGCGGGATCGGGCCGCTGAGGCTCGGGCGCGGGGGGCCACCGAGCTCTGTCTCCAAGCTGGCCTGGATCCTCGGGACGACGGCGAGACAGGCCATCTCGACAGGGCGATCTCCCTCCTCCGCGACCTCAGGGACGCCGCCCCCGGGCTCCACCTCCATGGCTTTTCCCCCCAGGAGCTCCTCCACATCGCCCAGAGGGATCGGCTTCCTCTGCGCACGGTGCTTCACAGGCTGCGGGAAGCGGGGCTGGGATCCGTGCCGGGGACCGCGGCGGAAGTGCTCGCACCCCGCGTGAGACGTCTGATCTGCCCGGAAAAACTTTCCGCCAGGGCCTGGGTGGCCGTGATATGGGAAGTGCACCGCTCCGGTCTGCCCTCCACCAGCACCCTGCTGGCCGGCCATCTGGAGACTCCCCTGGAGCGGCTCTGTCATCTCTGCACCCTGGGAGCCATGCAACAGGAGGCTTGGCGCCAGGGTCGTGTCGGCTTCACGGAATTCATCCTTCTGCCCTTCGTCGGGGCCTCCGCCCCGGCGCCCCTGCGGGCGCGGGTGGGACGGGATCAACCCGATCCGGGGGCCATGCTCCTGTTGACCGCGCAGGCCCGACTTCTGCTCGGACCGTGGATCCCCCACCACCAACCCAGTTGGGTCAAGCTCACCCTCCCTGTCGCGGCGGAGGCGCTGCGCTGGGGCTGTGACGATCTTGGGGGCACCTTGATGGAGGAACACATCAGCACGATGGCCGGCGCCGCCGGCGGCACAGAGCAGACCCCGGAGGCACTGCGTGCCGCCGCTCTCGGTCTGCGGCGGCCCGTGCGCCAGCGCACCACCCTCTACGGTGCCCCCGATGCCCTCTGCGGATGCTCCTGACCGGATGAAGGCTCTACCTTCCTTGTGGCGTCTTCCAGGCTGGAGGAGGCCTCGCTTCCAGCCGGCGCGCCGCCTGGCCCTCCCGTTCACCCTCGGCACGACCCTGCTTCTGCTCGCCGTGCCGGCGCTGCTTTTGCGTCAACGTCCCCGTCCCCAGGCCTTCGGTCTGGAGAAGCTGATGGCCAGCGTCAGCCTGCTGCAAAGCTTTCGAGCCACACCGGAGCGTCCTGTGCCGGAGCTCTGGCGTCAACGGCTGGGTGAGGTGTTGGCCGCTCGTCTCTGGCGGGCGCAAACCCGTGCCTGGTGGCAGTTCTGGGATGGCATCGCTCCGGGGCAGCCTTTTTTGGCGCTCTCCTCCCGAGGGATTGCCCTCTCTTCCCTCCAGAGTCTGCCCGTGCCGCCTCTGCGGGTGGGGGATCTGCTGATCCTCCCCCCCGATCCCCTCTCCCGCCAGCTGCTCAGCGACCGTCTGCGGGTCCAGGTCCGGCCATCCCCGGGCTTGCGGCAGCGCTGCCTGCCGCGGTTGGAACGGGACCAGGCCGTGTTTTGGCGACCCACGGCGTTGGGAGAGATGCTGGGCCCCCTCGCGCCCTTTCTCCAGGATGTCCAGGAGGGCTGCCTGAGCTTGGGGCTCCGGCCGGATGGTCTCACCTGGACAGGAGAGGCCGCCTCCGTGGAGGGGATGCTGTTGGAGGCTCCCGCCGCCGGGGACAATCCAGCCACGGTGCCACCGCTGAAGCCCTCCATTGAGGCTCCCCTTCTCCTGGTGGAAGGAACCTCGCTGGAGCGATTGCTGGCCGGCCTCCTGGCCCGTGAACTCATCCGACAACCCCTGGCTGAACGCTGGGGTTTCGGCAAGGCCCAACTGGCCG